>NZ_CP030848.1:3096751-3445127 GCF_008274825.1 Sphingobacterium hotanense | reverse complement strand
TCAAAATATAACCTATCTGCAAGGGCGCCTTGAACCATATGCTGTCTGGAAGAGAGGTCAATTAGCAAGCTCAAACAATGATTAATTATGGAAAACTTAAATTTTAAAGAAGTCTTGCTCGAGGGAATTCCGGCAGAATTGCCTCAAGCAGCGATATACGATCAGACAGTAAGCCACGCCCCAAAGCGTAAAGCCATATTGACGAAGGAAGAGGAAAAGCTAGCTATCCGTAATGCCCTGCGCTATTTTCCAAAAGAATGGCATAAGGTCTTAGCTCCTGAATTTTTAGAGGAATTACACACATACGGGCGTATTTATATGTATAGATTTCGTCCGTCATACGCCATGTATGCTCGCCCAATTGAGGAATATCCAGCAAATTCTATTCATGCGGCATCAATTATGTTGATGATTCAGAATAATCTGGATCCCGCTGTTGCACAGCATCCGCATGAGCTCATTACCTATGGAGGAAATGGTGCAGTTTTTCAGAATTGGGCGCAATATCTGCTCACGATGAAGTTTCTGGCAACGATGAATGACGATCAAACCCTGCATATGTATAGTGGCCATCCGATGGGCTTATTCCCCTCGTCCAGCTTTGCACCCCGCGTGGTGGTCAGCAATGGTATGATGATTCCGAACTATTCCAAGCCGGATGATTGGGAAAGGTACAATGCCTTAGGTGTCACCCAATACGGTCAAATGACGGCGGGTTCTTATATGTATATCGGCCCGCAAGGTATTGTTCATGGTACCACAATCACAGTAATGAATGCCTTTAGAAAGCAACTCTCAAACACCGAAACTGCGGCAGGAAAAGTGTTTTTGACCTCCGGTTTGGGAGGAATGAGCGGCGCGCAGCCAAAGGCTGGAAACATTGCTGGTTGTATTACCGTTTGTGCCGAGGTGAACCCTGCTGCTGCTCGTAAGCGTCATGAGCAAGGATGGGTAGACCTGCTCATTGAGGATATGGACGAATTGATTGCTCGTGTTAAAGCCGCAATAACGAATAAAGAAATCGTGTCAATAGCCTATTTAGGAAATATTGTTGACGTGTGGGAGCAATTCGATTTCGCCAATCTTCCGATTACCGTAGGATCGGATCAAACATCATTACATAATCCATGGTCCGGGGGATACTATCCGGTCGGGGTCAGTTTCGAAGAAGCGAATCACATGATCGCGAATGCGCCTGAAGTTTTTAAAGAAAAAGTACAAGCGTCTTTGAGAAGGCATGCCGCAGCAATAAATAAGCATGTTGCTAAAGGAACCTATTTTTTCGATTATGGTAATGCTTTCCTGCTTGAGTGCTCTCGTGCGAAAGCTGACGTCATGGCGGAGGACAATATAAATTTCCGGTATCCATCCTATGTTCAGGATATATTAGGGCCGATGTGTTTCGACTACGGATTTGGTCCATTCCGCTGGGTCTGCACCTCTGGGAAGGAGAGTGATCTTGAACTGACCGATAACTTGGCCTTACAAGTATTAGAACATTTAAAGAAGGAGGCTTCTGAAGAGATTTCTCAACAGATGGATGATAATATTAAGTGGATTAGAGATGCGAAGCAGAATAAGCTCGTCGTGGGATCACAAGCTCGCATTTTATATGCCGACGCTTTGGGCCGCACGAAAATTGCGATAGCATTTAATGATGCCGTGCGCGATGGCCGATTATCCGCTCCGGTTGTTCTCGGTCGAGATCATCACGATGTCTCAGGAACGGATTCACCGTATCGCGAAACCAGCAATATATACGATGGTTCCCGCTATACCGCAGACATGGCTATACATAATGTTATTGGCGATAGCTTCCGCGGAGCTACCTGGGTATCCATTCATAATGGAGGTGGAGTAGGATGGGGAGAGGTGATCAATGGCGGTTTTGGTATGCTGCTGGACGGCTCCGCCCAAAGCGAGGCGAAACTCCGACAAATGTTGTTCTTCGATGTTAATAATGGTATTGCACGACGTGCTTGGGCCAGAAACAAAGAAGCAAAAAGCGCTTTGGAAACGGAGTTGGCAAGAACAGCAAACTTTAAAGTAACAGAATCTGTTATGGTAGATGATCAACTTATTGATCAATTATTCAATTAATATATGGCGATACTTGATAATGCATATTATCAGCCTGGCGATCAGCAGAACTGGCAGGGAAGAATTGATGGCACAGAGCAAGCATTCCTACGTTGGCATCAGGTCGTTGATGCAATTGATTTATCTAAACAGCAATCCTTGGATGGCGCCTTTGTCATATTGGGGTTTTGCTGCGAGGAAGGAGTAAGGAGAAATCAAGGCCGAATTGGCGCAAAAGAAGGCCCAGCGGCCTTCCGAAAGGTCTTGGCTGGACTACCGGTCCATTTTTCGAATACGACGCGTCTCATCGATGCAGGAGATGTTATTTGCGCTAATGAAAAATTGGAAGAAGCACAAGGCTGTCTGCATGCTGCAGTGAATAAAATCATTTCTATGGGCGGATTTCCAGTGCTGCTTGGCGGTGGCCATGAAATCACCTACCCACATTATCTAGGTCTCCAAACAGCGACAAAACAATCTGTGGGCATCATCAACATTGATGCACACTTGGATATCCGTCCATTAATTGCGGGTAAAGGCAATTCCGGAACTGGATTCTATCAAATTGCACAGCACGTTGAAAAAGAAAATCTTCCCTTTCATTATTTAGCGATCGGAATTCAGGAAATATCCAATACAAAGGCCCTGTTCGACTATGCCGATGCCAAGGGGGTGGAAATCATACAAGCAAAGGATATCTATACCGAGAGGCTAGGAGAGATCATTGATCAGATTATAGATTTTGGAAAGAAGGTGGATCAAGTTTATTTGACGATAGACTTAGATGCATTCGCTGCATCTTATGCTCCGGGAGTTTCTGCTTTGGCATTCAACGGCATTGTACCGGACCACAATTTCCATTTGCTATTCGAAACAATCATTCAACTTTCTAATCTTGTTTCCATCGATATTGCTGAGCTGAATCCGCTCTTTGATATTGACAATAGGACGACCAAGCTTGGTGCCGATTTGCTATTCAAGCTGTTGCAGAAGTAGACAGAATTTGGGTATCTTTATACTTAAATCACATTATAGGAGGAAGCATGTCAAATATTGATTTCATCAGAGAAGAAACAGCAGCAGATATAGGTAATTTTTTAGTGGGAAGGTTATTGCCATTCCGTCAGAAACGTTCTATTGGTCCGTTTGTATTTATCGACCATATGGGACCAGCGTGTCTTGCCGATCATGAAAATTTGGATGTTGGTCTACACCCTCATATCGGATTATCGACGCTGACCTATCTGTTTGAGGGATCCATCTTTCATCGTGATAGCTTGGGCACCGCCATGGAAATAAAACCGGGAGCTGTCAATTGGATGACCGCTGGAAAAGGAGTTGTCCATTCTGAGCGTACGCCAGAATATCTACGACAAAAAGATAAGTTCTTGCATGGCCTACAAATATGGGTGGCTTTGCCCAAAGAATTAGAGTTTCAGGAGCCCGAATTCCACCATGTAGAAGCCGACGCTATCCCTGCATGGGAAGCAGATGGAGTGTCTTATAAGCTGATCGCCGGTGAGGCTTTTGGAAAAAAATCACCGGTACCTGTCCATAGCAAACTCTATATGATAGAGATCAAAACAACGAAGGATGCATTAATTGATATTCGTGGAGAATTGTATGGTGAGAGCGGTTTGTACATTCTCGAAGGAGAAATCGAAAGCAATGGCTATACCTACGGTCCGAAACAGATTCTGATCACCTTAGACGCGCACTTATGCTCGTTTGAGATGAAGGCAGGAACAACGGTTTATATCTTTGGTGGAGAACCCTTCCCAGAAGAACGATTTATCTATTGGAACTTTGTTGCCACGAGTAAAGAAATAATTGAGGAGGCGAAACAGAAATGGATAAACCATGAGTTTCCTAAAGTCCCCGGCGACGATGGCTATGTACCATTGCCGGCAGCAAGAAAATAGTAAGCAAAAAAGGGATAATCGACAGACTATCCCTTTTTTTTATCATGTTCTAAATATTTTGATCTACAATTGTATCGGGGTCTGAACCCCATTCCGACCAAGAACCATCATATACCCGGATATGGGGGTATCCTAACTCATAAGCACCTAATGCTAAAATCGATGCGGTAATGCCCGATCCACATGTAAAAATATTTTGTCCCGAAGAAAAAGATTTGTCAGCATATAGAGGGGCTATCTGCTCGTTAGACCTAAAATATGCTCCATCAAGGACCTGATCAAAAGGAATATTCTTCGATCCCGGAATATGTCCGGATTTTAGTCCCGGACGAGGTTCCGGTGCAGCACCCGAGAAGCGCCCCGCACTTCGAGCATCTGTAATATGCACGTCTGCTTCTCCGACTAGTTCCTTTAATTCATCAATTTTAATGATCCACTCGCTATTCGGCTTTGCTATAAAGTTTCCGGTCTGTTCCACTGCTGCATAAGAATCAACTGTAGGAAGATCCGCAGATTTCCATGCAGGTAGGCCTCCATTGATTACATATACTTGATCGAAGCCCATATATTTAAACATCCACCAAGCACGCGGACTGGAATATACGCCCCAACGATCATAAAGTAATATGATAGAATCTTCGTTGATACCTAGTTTTCTTGCTTCGTTCTCAAAGGTAGACGCATCAACCATCGTGTGTGGCAGGTTAATAGCTTTGTCTGAAAAAGCGTTTTCAATATCGAAAAAATGTGAATTCGGAATAAGCTCTAAATTATTATTGTCAAGCTTCTGTCCGACTTTATCAATGCTGGCATCTAGAATGATGACACGGTCAGCGTGCTCTTTGATAAAATTTTGTACTTGTTCTATGTCGATTAATGCTCTGTTCATCTTCTGATTCTTTTTACTAATGTAGGCATTAAAATCAAAAAAGCCCGATCCATTGGATCGGGCTTTAGAAGTTATTTCGAAAAATCTAATTATTTAGATTTCTTTTCGTTGTCTTCCATTTGCTCTTTTAATTGAGCTAAAACGTCAAGATCACCTAATGTTGATTTTTCAACATTGTCTTTCACTTTTCTTACTGCAGATGATGCAGCTTTAGCTTCTTTCTTACGAGCGTTGAACTCTTCAATACGAGCTTCAGCTTTAGCATCTTCCCAAATACGAGAGTGAGAGATAACTAAACGTTTGTTTTCTTTGTTGAATTCGATGATTTTGAATTCAGCAACTTCGTCAACTTTCAATGAAGAACCGTCTTCTTTTACAGAGTGTTTGTTAGGGCAGAAGCCTTCAACACCGTATTGTAAAGCTACGATATCACCTTTGTCACCAACTTTGATAACTGTACCTTCGTGAACTGAACCTTCAGTGAAGATCGTTTCGAAAGTATCCCAAGGGTTTTCTTCTAATTGTTTGTGACCTAAAGAAAGTTTGCGGTTTTCTTCGTCTAATTCTAAAACCACTACGTCTAAACGCTCACCAACTTTAGTGAATTCGTTAGGGTGGTTAACTTTCTTAGACCATGAAAGGTCAGAAATGTGAATTAATCCGTCGATTCCGTCTTCTAATTCTACGAATACACCGAAGTTAGTCATGTTCTTAACAACCGCTGATTGTTTTGAACCTACTGGGTAACGTTCAGTGATGTTTTGCCAAGGATCTGGAGTCAATTGTTTGATACCTAAGCTCATTTTACGCTCTTCGCGATCTAGAGTTAAGATAACAGCTTCGATTTCATCACCTACTTTTAAGAACTCTTGTGGAGAACGTAAGTTTTGAGACCATGACATTTCAGATACGTGGATTAAACCTTCAACACCAGGGATGATTTCTAAGAAAGCACCGTAATCAGCAACTGTTACGATTTTACCTTTTACTTTAGAACCAATTTCTAAACCTGTATCTAGAGATTCCCAAGGGTGCTCTGATAATTGTTTTAAACCTAATGCGATACGTTTTTTCTCGTCGTCGAAGTCTAATACTACAACGTTGATAGTTTGGTCTAATGCTAACACCTCTTTTGGATGCTCGATACGGCCCCAAGAGATATCAGTAATGTGAAGTAAACCGTCAACACCACCTAAGTCGATGAACACACCGAAGTCAGTGATATTTTTAACAGTACCTTCTAATACTTGACCTTTTTCTAATTTAGCAACGATCTCTGATTTTTGGTTTTCTAAATCGTCTTCGATCAATACTTTATGAGAAACAACTACGTTCTTGAACTCATGGTTGATTTTAACAACTTTGAATTCCATTGTTTTACCAACATATACGTCGTAGTCACGGATAGGCTTGATGTCGATTTGAGAACCTGGTAAGAATGCCTCAACACCTTTGATATCAACGATTAAACCACCTTTAGTGCGTGATTTAACAAAACCATCGATAATTGCATCGTTTTCCAATGCAGCATTGATTTCTTCCCAAGATTTTTGTGTTTTAGCACGTTTGCGTGATAATACTAACTGACCGTTTGCATCCTCTTGCGATTCAACAAATACGTCAACCGTATCACCAACTTTTAAGTCAGGTAAGTCACGGAACTCAGATAATGCTACAAGACCGTCTGATTTGAAACCGATGTTCAATACAACATCTTTGTTATTGATAGATACAACGATACCTTCAATAATTTCACCTTGATTAATTTGGTTAAATGTTCCAGCGTATTGCTCTTCCAATTTAACGCGCTCAGCTTCGCTATAATTACCGAAAGCTTTCTCATCAAGATCCCAGTCGAAGTCTCCTGATGGAGTACTCCAAGTGTTAGATTTAATCTCATCGATTAAATTTGAATCTGCTTCAGACTCAATCTTTTCAGTGTCTTTCACAACTTTTGTGTCAGCACCTTGTAGCTCTGCGTTTTTCGCCGCTAACTCTTTTTCTGCTTCTTGTTTTTTTGCCATTAATTAATTATCTCCTTTTCCCTACGATGTAGGGACTGCAAAGATACGAAAAACTTTTATTTACAAGAGATTAGAAGAAAAAAAATTATTTGCTATCCCTCTTGCTGGATTTCATCCGAGTCTTCAAAGATCGGATACAAGGTTTTTAAGATGACCTCCGTTAGCTTCTTTTCATTGAACGGCTTGATCAGGATGCCATCAAATTTCATCCTTCTGATTCCTTCCTGCTTCTTAACTTGTTCATTATCAGAGGATGTAGCGATTATTTTAACGCGCTCGTAGGCAGGGTTTTGACGAACCTTAACCAGCAGTTCGTCTCCGGTCATCACTGGCATATTAATATCCGTAACAATGACATCAACGGCTTTTGTTTCCATTAAGTTCAGCGCTTCCAGACCGTTGGTAGCTGTGTAAACCTGCTCGTGTAACAAGAAAAACTGCTTCAGATAGAGCAAATTTAAAGCATTATCATCTACAATTAGCCAAGAAAGATTCTTCGGAAGATCCCTAACTTGATGAATATTAAGGGTATTCTTACGGCGGAATTTTGGGCGTGGAATAGGAATTTCTACCGTAAAAGTAGTTCCCTGATTGGCTCTAGACTGAAAGGAAATCTTGCCCTTTAATAGGGTAACGATATTTTTTGTGATGTAAAGTCCCAATCCAACGCCACCTTCAACCTTATTCGTCTTATTCTCCGTATAATATTTCTTGAAGATGTTCTTTTTGAGGTTCTCGGGGATGCCATTTCCCTCATCGGATACCTTAATGACCAAATTGCTATGATTGTTCACATACATCTTGGTCGTAACTGTTCCCTGAGACGAATACTTGATCGCATTACTAACTAAGTTGCTCACCACTTGACGTACCTTTAGCTCATCCGTAAAGATAATAGTCGGTTTGCTCTCGTCTAGCGAATGGTTTAAGGTGATTTTTTTAAGACTCGCCTGATTCCTATAATTGTCGAGGATTTCCAATAGCATATCATGGAAGTCAAAATGATTCGGCTCTATGGTATCATGTTTGTCGATCTTGCTCAGATTAAGAATATCGTTGATGGTTTTCGATGTCGCTGTAATATTCGAATATGCCGTCTCTAGCAAGAGAATGTCCTTCGGTTGATAGAGGTCGTTCCGACTTCGCAACAAGTCGACAATTCCTATCATTGAGTTAATCGGTGTGCGGATTTCATGCGTTATCTCAGCGAGGATATCGGTTTTCTGCTCGGCAAGTTTAGACGCATAGATCTTTTCGTCCATCAGCATCTGTTCATAATAGTTTGTGAAGAACTGGTAATACACTAAAATACAGATAACGATAAACACAAAAGTCAAGGAAACAATAATTTGCCATTTAAAGGTGTCGGTATTTGCCAACAGCACGTTCAACTCCTGGTCAGACTTCTCTCGCTGGAATTTTATCCGTTGATCATAGACGAATCGGATTTGCTGATTGGTTTTATGGAGCAAGGTGAAGTTGTCGGCGAGCATCAATCGCTCCTTCTGGCGCAGATCCGTGAGTTGCAGTTTGATTTCATCCAGCTTGCCCTGTGCTCGCGCGTCAGACTCCGAACGGATTCTCGAAAAACTCTGATGGAGCATGTTGCGCGTATCCTGAGAGAGCAGGTCACTTCCTAAAGTTAGGGTGTCAGGCTTGGGTTGGAATATGCGTTGCAGCAAGGGTTTGCGATTGATGATAACACTCGGTGTCGATCGGCTGAGATCCGAATTGGCGATAGAATTCTCCTGTGGCAGATTGAACATCGAGTTGTTTATTGCCGTGCGGTGGAACTCGTCCAAGGTTCGCGCAGATTGCATTAGCGAATCGATATTGGCTGCGAGGTCAATATACATGGGCAGAAGTCTCGAATAATCGATCGAGTCACTGCGGTATTTTTGGTCAACAATTTCCTCTACCTCTCGGACCTTTCGCAAGGAGTCAACCGAGGCTCTCAATAGCATGAGGTTCTTATTATATTCCAGGAAATCGGTACTGTCGTAGTTGAGCGAATATTGGCGGAAGTGATTTTCGGCGTCGTTGAATTTAGTCAGAAGGGTTACAAAGCTGGTTTGGTCCGTATTGATGCTGCTATAGATTCGCTCAATTCTGGATTGAATAGACCGATATTGAATAAAAGAAGATATAAAGAAAATTAGGAATGCTACAAAAAGGCCAATAGTAGACAATAACAAGATATTTCGAATACTCTTGTTTCGCTTTGTCCTATCGACTAGATATTTGTCCTCTTGTTGCATTGTGTTTCTAAGCTAATTGTACACAAAAACAGTGGTTTGCCCTATTCAGCTTGGTTTGCTTTAAAAGAATTGTAAACTCTTGGTTTTACAATTTTAATACTTTGTTTTGAAAGTGCAATGCTCGCATTCAATTCATACCCGATAATCAATATCAGCGCATTCATATACATCCAAATCATCACCACAATAAGGGTTCCAATGGAACCGTATAACTTATTGTATGCTCCGAAATTATTAATATAAAAAGTAAATAACGAAAACGACAACATTGCCAGTAGGGTCGCCAATGTCGCACCCGGGGTAAAGAGTTTCCAACGTGATGATGATGGACCAAATTTATAGATTAGGCTTACCGTGAAAAAGTAAATCGAAAATAAAATAAGCCATTGTGCGGTCTTGATCAGGAAAGACCAAAACCACGAAAGGTCATAATCAATATGTGTTTTCAAGTAATTGATTAAAAAATTGGATCCCATGTACAAAACAATCCCGCAAATTAATGCGAAAACAATGGAAAATGAGAGTACCAGCGCAACGATACGACGCTGAAACCAGGTTCTGGATTCCTTCGACAGGGAAGACTTGTTGAAGGTCATCATCAAAGTGGTCATACCATTCGTCGCAAAGAATGTACAAAGCACAAAACCGGCCGACAATAATCCTCCGTTTTGACGGATAATAATATCCTTCAATGTATTTTCTAAAACTTGATACGCATTATCTGGCAAAGCAAGCTGTATAAGATCCATCAGCTGCTCTTGGAAATTATCGATAGGGATGTACGGAATTAACGTGAAAAGGAAGATAATACCCGGAAAAATAGCCAACATAAAGTTATAGGCTAAGGATGACGCTTTATTAATAATCGACTCGCGGGAAATCTCTTGGAAAAAGAATACAAACACCGTATATAATGGCAATTTGCCAAATCCCGGTAGGGTGGCACTCTTCGACCATTCAATCAATCGATCATAAGGCTGTAAGTGAAGAAGTGTCTGATGTACTTTTTTCATTTATTCTCCAAAAAATGGAGCCATTTTCTCTTGGAATATCGCCGGAGGTCTACACGGTCTATTACGTTCCATGTCCACAAAAACAAGCTGCGTGGACCCCGTATTTAGTAACTCGCCCTCTTCGTTAAATAGCTCATACTCAAATTTAATCCTAATGCCTGGCTTTTCCCTAATATAAATATTTATAGTGATTAAATCATCATACTTCGCCGCTTTAATATATTGGCAATGCAACTCAATGACCGGTAGCATCACGCCCATATCCTCTAGCTCCTTATAGGAGATACCCGTGCTACGCAACATTTCGGTACGTGCTACCTCGTAGTAAGCAGCATAGTTGCCGTAATATACATAGCCCATATTGTCCGTTTCGGCATAACGGACGCGGACTTGATGTTTATAGGAAAACATAATTATTTCTTGATATTTCTTGCGTCAAGCGCCTGCTGAAACTTCCTAGCATTAACTTGATGCTCAGCAACGGTCTTCGCAAAATTGTGGTAACCCGAGAAATCATCCTTTGCACACATATAAATGTACTCATGCTGATTATAATTTAATACAGCATCGATGGAAGCAATACTTGGCATCATAATCGGCCCCGGAGGCAATCCTTTATAACGGTATGTATTATAGGGATTATCAATGGTTAAATGGCGATTTAAAACTCGTCGAATAGTAAAATCATTGTTCGCAAAAATAACGGTAGGGTCAGCCTGTAATAACATACCACGCTTCAAACGATTAATGTATAAGCCGGCAATCTCTGGCATTTCATCCACGTGCAATGCTTCTCCTTTAACAATTGACGCTAATACACTCACCTCTTCAGGCGTCATGTTCAATGCTGCAGCCTTCGCCTTGCGGTCAGCATTCCAAAATTTTGCATATTCTTTCGAAAAACGGTCGATGATCTCTTCTGGTTTCGTGTTCCAATAAATCTCATACGTGTTCGGAATGAACATCAAGAAGAAGTTATCCTTATTAAATCCGTACTTCTCAGCTAAAGCTTCATTGTTCAACAGATTTAAGAACGTCGTTGAATCGGCTTCAAAGTTTTTACCCAAAGCACCTGCGAAATTCTCTTTTAAGCGCAAGTTCTGAAAACGGAAGGGAACCGCCTCCTGATAACCACCACGTAGATTACCAATAAAACGACGATTGCTCAAATCTTTCGAAAGTTTGTATCGACCCGGCTTGATTCCAGTCTGCAAATCCATTGCTCTCGCTACATAGTTGAAGTAGCTCGGGTTCTTAACAATACCCTCATCCTCAATACGTTTAATTACGCTTTCATAGGGCTCGTCGGTATGTACATAAAAGTACTCTTCGGAGGTCGCGATGCTCGGTGCTATAAATGCCCGATAGCCAATCCATGCCACAGCAAGACCCACAACTAAAATAATAATCAATATAACCTTTAAGGCGCTATTCTTCTTTCTGTTTTCTGACATGTTCTTAGTTTTGAGGCGTTGTAGGATTCACAGGAGTTGCTGGTGCAGCCGTTGGCATCGCCAAGGTCACGTGGACTGCACTTCCGATGGAGATTACATGCGTGCTGGTGTCGGGACTTTGGCTCACAATACGTGCGTTTAACGTATCGCGGGAGTTATCCGAGAAGGAGATTGAGCCTAATGTTAATCCTAAACCTGCCAATGCGAATTTCGCTTCTTCTACGGATTGTCCGACAAGATTAGGAATATCAACTTCAGAATCGCCACGTCCATTGCCTAATACCAAACTGATTCTTGACCCCTTTGGAACCATACGTCCAGGTTGGATCACCTGACCTGAGAATTTAACCTCTAAAACGACATCACGAGCGATATCGTTGATATATGTAGTGTCTGCGATTTTTAAAGAGTGGTTCTTCAAGATGGCAGATGCTTCAATAAATGTCTTGTCAACAATCTCGGGAAACGCAATTTCTGGCGCAGACTGCGTAATGATCGTCAAATAGATCGTTCTACCACCCTTAACATGGGATTTAGGATCCGGATCCTGATCGATTACTAAGCCTGGTTTGGCATCCATCTGATAGATCGAGTCAACCTCGTATTCCAACCCTGCATTGTCCAAAATCTTCAAGGCCTCATTAATATGCAATCCCTTTAAAACAGGAACTTCCTGAGAATCTCCATGTTTAGTGTATATTTTCAATCCGAAATAAACGACCACAAAAAGAACGACAATAAAAATCAAGGCGGCAATTAAGTTTTTTCGAAACGTACTCGTCCTTAAGTATAAAAAGAATTTAGACATCAATCTGTTGCTTTAAATGTTTTGCTATCACAATATTAATTCCACTTTTCAGAATCCCGGGAAATATCATCGATAATTAAGGCAAAAATATTCGTTTTTCCTCGTATCTCAAATTATATTTGCTTCTTGATAATATATTATGAAAACAAAAGTTGCTTTAGTAAAAGGTGGATATACTGGTGAAGCCGAGGTTTCATTTAAAAGTGCCGCCTTCGTATATAGTCAAATCGATAAGGACAAATATGATGTATATCCCATTACTATCTCTTTAGATAGCTGGTTTTATGAGGATGAGCAAGGGGCGAAACATGAGATCGATCGACAGGATTTTTCGCTGGAACTTGCTGGCAATAAAGTCACGTTCGACGTCGCCTTTATCATTATTCACGGTGTACCGGGAGAAGATGGCCGCTTGCAAGGATATTTCGACATGATCGGCCTGCCATATACATCTTGTACAGCTCTAACATCGGCTTTAACAATGAATAAAGGCTATACTAAAGCAATAGTACAAGATATTCCAGAGCTCAATGTCGCGAAGTCCGTGTTGTTGTTCAAAGAGCACCGTCCAGTTTCCGTCGATATGGTAACAGAAAAACTGAGCTTACCCATTTTTGTTAAACCGAATGCCGGCGGCAGCAGCATCGGCATGAGCAAAGTCTCCGAATGGAGCGCGCTGAAGCAGGCACTCGACAATGCTTACGACGCGGAAAACACAGGCTACCAGGTATTGGTGGAAGAGTTTGTAAACGGAAGGGAATTCTCCCAAGGAATCTACCGCGATGCCAAAGGTGAACTGCAGGTATTGCCGGCCACCGAAGTGAGAACAACACGAGAATTCTTCGATTACGAAGCTAAATATACCCCAGGCTTAACGGAGGAAATTACACCAGCCGACTTAAATACGGAACAAAAAGAACGCGCAGATCGATTAATCAAAGAAATCTATATCCGCCTAAATTGTAAAGGAATGGTTCGTATCGACTTCTTTATTGAAAACAATACGGATAAATTCTTCTTCATCGAAATCAATACCGTACCAGGCCAAACGGCACAATCCTTTATCCCTCAACAAGTCCGCGCATCTGGAAGAACAGAAACCGCATTTTACGGCGAGCTGATCGAAGCGGCAATGGGAGAGTAGTAGTTAGTATTGTTTAGATATTAGACATCAGATTTTAGATATTAGAAATGTAGGGCGCCCCAGTAGGCGCCCTTTTTGTAGTTTATTTTTTGAGAAAAGTTTGTTTTGAAATGAAGGAAAGGAAGGAGAGTTTGTTTTGAACCATGAAAGGAAGGATTTAAGGATTGGCAGGATCGGGTCTAATGTCTGTTGTCTGTTGTCTAATATCTAGTCTGAACCAGGAAAGGAAGGATTTAAGGAATGGCAGGATCAATGTATTCGTCACTAATAAATAGGACGCCAATGCATAGAGACGTTTCACTAAACGTCTCCAATATTACCTGAGACCGCTGATCCTGTTCATCCTTGCATCTTTCCTTTCTTGGTTCAAAACAGACATTGGACAATAGATGTTAGATATTAGACCCGATCCTGCCAATCCTTGCATCCTTCCTTTCCTGGTATTCTAGGTTTTTGACATATGCAAATTTTCTTTAATATTTTTTCTATCACGCTGCATAATGATAATCTTCCCGATACATCTCCTGTCGTCCGATCAAGGAAAACATGATCAGAATCAGCTTGAATTTCACATTGTTCAAGACCAACGGGTAAGCTTTGGTTGTGAGCTTCCGTTGCGTATATTCTCGGAGCGTCTTGTCATGTGTAATGGCAATCTTTGCCGCTTGGTTCAACTCCTGCTTGATGGCCTTGTTGGCCATATGCGAGACTCGCTTTCGACCGCGAATACTGGTCCCGGAAGTGTGCTCAAATGGTATCACACCGGCATAGACAGCGTATTTTCGGGGATCGGTAAAAGCCTTGAAATTCTCCGTATAAACGATCGTCATCCAGGCATTGACCGGGCCTATCCCTTTGACGCTTTTGAGGATCTGATAGTTCCTGTTGAGCGATTCATCGCTTTCGATGAGCTGTAAGATTTCTCGTTCTACTCTGTAGATCTCTTTCTTATAAACATCTATCATTGTTTTACTGACCTTCAGGATCGCCTTCCCTGCGTCTTTCCCGTACATCGCCTTGCGCTCAGAGCTGCTCGCTTTGTAACCGGCCATCTCTCTCACTAGACGTTTACGAAAGGAGATCAGCTGCTTAAGATCAAATATTGTAGAATTCAATTTACCGCTTGGTTCGAGCATATAAGCCTTTTCTTCCCCATACTGGGCAATCCTAAAGGAGTCTTGCTTATCGCTCTTGCCACGGACCATGCCCATCGACTTCTTGATCTCTAGACCAGATTTGCGTGTATACGAAAGACCTTTTGACTCGCAATACTGCAGGAATCTGTATTCATATCCACCAGTATATTCCATGATAAAGAAGACTTGGCTTGATACAAAACCTTTCCCTCGCATCCACTTTGCCAATTGCTTAAATCCCGAACTGTTGTTCTCGATCTTAATGAAATCATGTGTGCCCCAATGGCAGATGTCCAATGTCTTCTTAGACACGTCGACACCTAAGGTAATACGATCTTTTTTCATGATCTAAACTTTTTAATGTAAATGATTGAAAAATTGCCCGTTACCTAGTACCTTTGAAGTACCTTTGATAATAAAACTATTCTAGTTTGGCCTTAGGCAATGAATAAGGTAGGCACAGATACCAGGAAAAGTCCTCGTTGACTACTTCAAAATAATGTTCAACCTGCCTTATTCATCCTAACGCTTCCGTTAGGTAATACCTTACATCTTCTATTAAGTATTTATTCATCAATTACTCTCTGTTTAAACCAAAGGTTCAAAACAGACATTAGACAATAGATGTTAGATATTAGACCTGATCCTGTTCATCCTTGCATCCTTCCTTTCTTGGTTCAAAACAGACATTAGACAATAGATGTTAGATATTAGACCAAATCCTGCCAATCCTTGCATCCTTCCTTTCTTGGTTCAGAGACATTTTATTCATAGCTTAATCACTCCTCATTCACTCCCATATCATAGCCCTTTCGGAGCGGTTATGAAAGGGGAGTGAATGGGTTATGAAAGGGCTTTACAAGGGTTTTGAGTAAACGAAGGTTCGTATTGTCTTGAACCAGGAAAGGAAGGATGCAAGGATTATCAAGATCTGGCAGAATGCAAATAAGTTTCTACCCGATCCTGTCAATCCTCAAATCCTTCCTTTCCTGGTATTCTAGGTTTTTGACATATGCAAATTTTCTTTAATATTTTTTCTATCACGCTGCATAATGATAATCTTCCCGATACATCTCTTGTCGTCCGATCAAGGAAAACATGATCAAAATCAGCTTGAATTTCACATTGTTCAAGACCAGCGGGTAAGCTTTGGTTGTGAGCTTCCGTTGCGCATATTCTCGGAGCGTCTTGTCATGGGTAATGGCAATCTTTGCCGCTTGGTTCAACTCCTGCTTTATGGCCTTGTTGGCCATATGCGAGACTCGCTTTCGACCGCGAATACTGGTCCCGGAAGTGTGTTCAAATGGTATCACACCGGCATAGACAGCGTATTTTCGGGGATCGGTAAAGGCCTTGAAATTCTCCGTATAAACGATCGTCATCCAGGCATTGATAGGGCCTATCCCTTTAACGCTTTTGAGGATCTGATAGTTCCTGTTGAGCGATTCATCGCTTTCGATGAGCTGTAAGATTTCTCGTTCTACTTTGTAGATCTCTTTCTTACAAACATCTATCATTGTTTTACTGACCTGCTGGATCACCTTCCCGGCGTCCTTCCCGTACATCGCCTTGCGCTCAGAGCTGCTCGCTTTGTAACCGGCCATCGCTCTCACTAAACGTTTACGAAAGGAGATTAGCTGCTTAAGATCAAATATTGCAGAGTTCAATTTCCCGCTTGGTTCGAGCATATAAGCCTTTTCTTCCCCATACTGGGCAATCCTAAAGGAGTCTTGCTTATCGCTCTTGCCACGGACCATGCCCATCGACTTCTTGATCTCTAGACCAGATTTGCGTGTATACGAAAGACCTTTTGACTCGCAATACTGCAGGAATCTATATTCATATCCACCAGTATATTCCATGATGAAGAAGACCTGGCTTGATACAAAACCTTTCCCTCGCATCCACTTTGCCAATTGCTTAAATCCCGAACTGTTGTTCTCGATCTTAATGAAATCATGGGTGCCCCAATGGCAGATGTCCAATGTCTTCTTTGAAACGTCGACACCTAAGGTAATACGATCTTTTTTCATGATCTAAACTTTTTAATGTAAATGATTGAAAAATTGCCCGTTACCTAGTACCTTTGAAGTACCTTTGATAATAAAACTATTCTAGTTTGGCCTTAGGCAATGAATAAGGTAGGCACAGATACCAGGAAAAGTCCTCATTGACTACTTCAAAATAATGTTCAACCTGCCTTATTCATCCTAACGCTTCCGTTAGGTAATACCTTATATCTGCTATTAAGTATTTATTCATCAATTACTCTCTGTTTAAACCAAAGCTACTTCAAAATAATGTTCAACCTGCCTTATTCATCCTAACGCTTCCGTTAGGTAATACCTTATATCTTCTATTAAGTATTTATTCATCAATTACTCTCTGTTTAAACCAAAGGTTCAAAACAACCTTTCCTTCCGTTCATAGTTCAAAACAAAAATCCCTTCCTGTTTTAAAATAAGATTCAGTAAAATAGGCAACAACGCTCTAATATCTCACATCTAATACAATTGATTAAACAAAAACTTAAATGTTCCGTGGGTTTGTGCGCGGAAGGTGATATCGTTGCCGAAGCATACGAGTTTTCCTTTTCCGATTTTGGCGTCGAAGGCTAGGACGGCATCTTTTAGATACTTTTCGCCCCATGACCAACCGCTCTTCAGGACTTGGTCGCTATCAAACCAGATTAGCGGTTTTATTTGTTGGTCGTTGATTTTGAATAGTGCTGAGTTGCTGTAGTAAACGTCGATATCCTCGTCGTATCCCCAAGTGTCGGGGAGATTCGTTGCAACTTTTGCTTGGAGCACGGAGCCTGGAGTATAGAAATCCTCTCGTCTGAGTGGTTTATTATCTGCATCGACGAGTGCATCTGTTATTCCCAAATTGAAGTGTTTCGCGATATCAAAGCTGTTGCCAATGGATACGATTGTTCCACCTTTTTCCATAAAGTCGCGCAGGACAGGTATGGATTTCTCAGCCGTCAATCGGCCCCATCTTTCACGGTATGGCGAAGGGATATTTTCAGGTGCGGCGTTATTGAAGTTTGGCCCATAGCCTAATCCGGCACCGATTTGCAGGCGTGGGATGGAACCGCCCGGTAAGATGATAACGTCGAATTTATCATTAAGATTACCTTTATCGATATCCGGCGGGAAGACTACCGTTGCGTTATAATCGAATTGTTCCATGAGGAACCTGATCCATCCTGATGGCATACTGCCGCCATAGCTGTCCCATAAAGCGATACGCAAAGTTTTTAAGGCTTTGGCGCTTTTTGGGATCGCGTTTACTGCGGTGCTCGGGATGTTTAGTGATAAATTGTTTGTATTTGCGATATAGAAATTTCCATTGTCTTGATCTCGCCAAACCTTTTGTTTATTGTTCAATAACGAGTTGACAATTTGATAGCTATCGTTGTTTGCTGCTGGCAGGCTTAAGAACTTGCTTTTCGCTGATGCATTCTTTTCTAAGATGATTTGCTCACCGATTGGAAGTTTTTGAAAAGGTCCGCTGATATCATCGAGGAAGCGGTCGAACTTGACGTTCATAATATAGGCCAATGTCCATCCTGCGGCATCATAGGGTGGAATAGGAGGGCCTCCAGGATATTCAAAATCATCCGGGTGATCCTGTGGTTCGAACATATCAAGGATATGCGGACGGAAGGCCTGATTGGTTTTGACGATATAAGAGCCTTCCGGGTATGATTTGCCGGCAGCTGTAAAGTCGGCTGTTGCTTTCATCACTTCGATACCGTTGCCAATTAATGCATTTAAGAATTTAACGGCAGTATTAAATTCAGCTTGGTTGGCCGGGATAACGTATGCTCTAGGATCGCGAAGTGCTTTGTCTTCGTATAGCTTATTTACCAAATTGGCGTCCGGAAAGCGTTCATTTGGATTTGCTTTCCGCGCATTCTGAACGGCCTGTTCAACAATCGCGACTTTGCTAGGCGATAGGGACCAGGTGTCTTTGTTGCCCTTTTCGATCGAGTTGCGCCCCATGCGATAAATATTGTAGAGTACCTCATCTCGGTATCTCGCTGCATAACCCAATACGGCGTAATTCAAGGAGATCGAGTAGTCGATGGACTGTCTGAAATGCCAACGTTGGGGCAGCACTGGATTTTGTGTATTACTTGAAGGAATCAAGCGCGATGGAACCAATGGGATGTCATAGGGCGTCGGGTTTCCGATGATTTCTGTTAGTAGACCGATCATATTGTGGAAATAGGTCGTTGTTCTCAATCCACCATTGTACCAAGTGGAAAATACCGAGCCACCTTTGGCGGTATAGCCAGGCTTGTTTTCTGCATTTAGGCGGGAAGACATAGCGGCACCTAAGGCATCGATACCCGACATCAGAAGTGGGTCGAATACATAATTGAACGGATCGCGATAAGGGGCACCGGCAACTACGGCACCTGCAGGTGCTGTTTGGTGATGGTTGTACATTATCTGAGGAACCCACTCAACGAAGAGTTGGCGAGCCATATTTTGACTTTCCTTTAGGTTCAACATAAAGAAATCGCGGTTATTATCGTGTCCCGCGTATTTCTGATATAGAACCGGCACTAAGCTTGTCGATCTTTTTGTTGCTTCCTTTTCGCGCATATACCAATTGGAAACAAGGTCTTGTCCGTCTGGGTTTGCATGAACCAGCAGGATGATGCTGTTCTGCAGGATATGTTCTGTCTCGGCGTCGGTCGCTGAAGCTAAGAGGTAGGCCGTTTGTATAAGTTGGTGCATACCCACCACTTCGGTGGAGTGCAGACCACCGTCGATCCATACCACACTCTTTCCTTCTTTGGATAAGTTGCGGGCTTCCTGCTCCGTAATCTCTGCGCGAGCGAGCTGTGATGATATTTGCTTGTACTTTTCTAAGTCTTTTAGGTTTTCAGGAGAACTGATAATGAGCATACATTGTTCGCGTCCTTCTTCCGTTTTACCGATTGGCTGGTAGATAACACGGTCTGACTGCTCACTCAGTTTCTTAAAATATTTTTCCGTCTGTTCAAAGTTTGCAAGTTGATAATCATCGCCGATTTCGAAGCCGAAATGTGTTTTAGGCGAGCTGATCTGTTGTGCGCGAGATTGCACCGACATCCCAACAAGCAGAAGTAAAAGCCATAGGGAAGCTTTCAGATGTTTCATAATTAGAGGTTTTTTGTTATTTAAAACTAAATATAGCTAATTGGGCGGAATAGAAAAGTGTTGGCCATCAGAATCGCTTGTTTCACGAGAATATTACAAGGTAGGGAAGGGATCTTTTTCTGAAATTGTTTAGGGCAACAAAAAACTTCTATCCTTGTTTGTTGTTCAATGGAAAGATGAATGATTTGTTGGGATTAGGAGGGTCAATTTTCGTTGATTATTCGAAATTTGTATATTTGGAAGAGATGAAATTACGTAATATATGATTTTAGTTGCAGATAGTGGTTCATCACGATCAGATTGGATGTTGCATCTTCCCGATAGTAAACCCTTACAATTTCGTACCAAAGGCCTAAATCCATTTTTTGTAAACGAGAAGGAGATTGCGTCCGTTCTTGGTCAGGTCCAAGAAATTATTCCCTATATCAAAGAAATCAATGAGGTTTACTTTTTTGGCGCCGGTTGTACAACACCGGATCGCCGAGAGTTGGTTTCCAATGCATTAACGGAGATTTTTCCTAATTCTTTTATATCTGTGGAAAGTGATTTGGTGGGTTCTGCCTACGCGACTTTCGGTAATAATCAAGGCTTGATCTGTAATATAGGGACCGGCTCGGATATCAGTTTCTACAATGGCGATACGTTGGAGCAAGGGGTACATGGGATTGGATATGTGCTGGGGGATGAGGGGTCAGGTGCTTGGTTTGGTAAGCAGTTGATTACAGCATACCTGTATGAGCAGATGCCCCGAGATTTGATGCGCATTTTCAAAGAGGCACATCCGATTACAAAAGATATTATCATTAAAAATGTTTATCAACGGGATCGTCCGAATGCCTATTTAGCTTCTTTCGCTGAATTTATGGCTGCAAATAGGACACATCCTTATATTGACAACTTGCTTCGCAATGGTTTTGATGAGTTTGTCCGTACGAATGTGATGACTTACCCTGAGTTTTGGGAATATGAATGTCATTTTGTTGGGGGAATTGCTTATCATTTCGATCTTCACCTCAGAGAGGTATGTAATTTGCATGGAGTACGCATAGGAAAGATATTAAAGAACCCTATTGAGGAAATATTCCATTTCATTGTCAATAGAGAATTGAATGTTGAATTTAATTAAAACGTCATGCTAGTAAAAATGATTTTGTTGTACACCATGTTATTTCAACAGCCGAGTGTATATGATTATTCCTTCAATACCATTGATGGAAAGAAAGTGTCTTTAGCGGATTTTAAAGGAAAAGAGCTACTGATTGTGAATACGGCTTCGAAATGTGGTTTTACTAAGCAATACAAGGAATTGCAGGAACTGCACAAGCAGTATGGCGATAAACTGGTTGTGATTGGTTTTCCTTCAGACAACTTCGGTGGTCAGGAATTTGATGTTAATGAAAAGATCCAAGAGTTCTGTGAGCAGAACTATGGCGTCACCTTTTTGATTTCTGAGAAGGTTGATGTTAAGGGCGAGAAGGCACATCCGCTGTTTAAATATTTGACAAGTGCTCAGAACGAAGACTTTACAGGCGATATCAAATGGAACTTTGAGAAGTTTTTGATCAATAAAGATGGAAGGTTGACCAATAGATATCGTTCAAAAGTAACTCCTTTAGATGAGTCGATCGTGTCGAAGATCTAAATAAAAAATATAAAAGAAAAGGGGAAGCTACTACAGCTTCCCCTTTTCTTTTATAGGGTATCTTTTTATTGTTTTCCTAATAATGTTTGCCTCCAAAGGCCGTCAAGAACGTTAATTCCTAATGTTGTCTAGGGAAACATGAAAGTTTGTTTTAGGCAGATGGCTTTATGACTGTTCGTCGTTTTTATTTTCTCTGAAATAGCAAGCACGACAGCGTGGCTCGTAGCTTTCTTTTTCTCCTAGAAGGACGCGTGATTCGTTTTCAGCAAATCGATAAGAATAGGTCGCAGGCGATCCACATTGTACACATACGGCGTGTACTTTACTTACGTGCTCAGCCATGGCCATAAGGTTGGGGATGGGACCAAAAGGTCGTCCCTTAAAGTCCATGTCTAATCCAGCAACAATAACTCTGATACCACGATTGGCTAGGGTATTGCATACCTCCGGCAGTTCGTCGTCAAAGAACTGGGCCTCATCAATTCCCACGACTTTGGTATCCGAGCTTAACAATAAGATAGCGGATGAATGAGAAACCGGTGTCGAAGGGATTGCATTGCTATCATGCGATACTACTTCCTTATCTCCGTAGCGGACATCGATTTCCGGTTTGAAAATCTCTACCGGCAATTTAGCGAACTTTGCTCTTTTCAGCCTCCGGATCAATTCCTCCGTTTTCCCGGAAAACATAGAACCACAGATTACCTCTATGCTACCAACGCGTTCCTGTCTTTCATGGAAATTATGTTCTGAAAACAACATCATTTTTGAATGGATTTAATACTAAAAAGGCTTTTAAATAGTTTATAGTTGTAGACAAATTCTTAAGCCCCAATGGATGCGAATATCGAAATTTAATCTTATTTTTGGTTTAAGGATTATCAATTAATCGCTGAAACCTGTATGAATCAGTGGTTTTAATTTTAATACACTTACTTAGGAAAGACTTCCATTTTATAGAACAAAGATATAGAACAATATGGCCTATTCACAACAAGATATTTACAACAAAATTGGTGATCTACTCGTAGAAATTAACGAACAGTATGCAAGCTTGGACAAAGCAAAACTAACACAAGACTCGGTACAAGTACAGCTAATGGCGGCTCAAGCGAAGTTTTTGGCTGCTAATTTGGATGCACTTAATCAACTATCTGCTCCAGCGATTGTTGCAGCAGTACCTGAATTGCCGGGGACAGAGAATACTGTTGCAGAAGAGGAAAATACATTCACACCTGCGCCGACTTTTGACGAGCATGAGGCGGACAGTCAGCCGGTGATTGAAGAAATCCAAGAGGTAAAATCCGAAGATGTCATTGAGGAAACAGAAGTTGTTGCAGAAGCTCCCGAAGAAGTAGAAGAGGAGGAACAATCCCCAGAACAGAAAACTGAAGGTATTAAGTTTGAAGGTTTCGGCCATATCGATGATAGTGTGACAGATAATGAAACGGATCAAGAGGAAGCTGCGGTTGTTGAGAATATTGAAGACACTGTGGAGGAAGAAGAGCAAGAGGAGGAGGTAAAAGCTGTGGAAGAACGACCAGAAGAACCTGCCGCACCTGCCTATACACATACTGCCTCTTCAAACTATACTTCCGTAGAGCGCCCTACGAATAGCTTTAAAACACAAGCGCCAGTTGAAGAAAAGAAGGAAGAGGTTAGCAATGAGCCTGTAGTCAATGAAGTGGTGATCGAAGAGAAGCATGTTGAAATTAAGGAAGAGCCGAAAGAAGCGAGTCTGAACGATTTAGCGAAGCAAGCCGAACAAACTCCTAGTCGTCGCATGACGTTGAATGAGTTGATTCAGCAACAGAAGCAAGCTGGCCTAACGAATGTTAATCAGTTTCAAACATCAACAAGCAAGTCGTCCGATACCATTGTTGATCTAAAAACAGGTGTGAGCCTAAATGATAAGCTGTTGTTTATTAAAGATTTATTTAATGGCTATAGCCTAGCATATAGCGAAGCAATTGAGCTGTTAAACCGCTTTGATAATTTCGCTGAAGCCGACGCATTCCTGCAATCGAACTATGCGCTGAAGAATAATTGGGCTTCAAAACCACAGACGGTGGATAAGCTTTATGTAGTGTTGAGGAAGAAATATGTTAGTTAGATTTTAGATTTTAGACATTAGACATTAGAAATATAGGGCGCCTACTCGGCGCCTTTTTTGTTGTTTTGAACCAAGAAAGGAAGGGTGCAAGGATTGACAGGATGCTTTTTTCTGAACTAGGAAAGGAAGGATGTAAGGATTGACAGGATGCTTTTTTCTGAACCAGGAAAGGAAGGATGCGAGGATTGACAGGATCCTGCATATCTTTTTATCCTTCCTTTCCTGGTTCAAAACAAACAATAAAAAAGGCGCCGAGTAGGCGAGGGCACTGAAAAAGCCTCAACTTTCTAATGAGACTTAAAGAAATGACTGAGTATAGGTTTTCCCCTACTCGGTCATTTTTGTTCAAAGGGTTTCTGGAAGTTTGTTTTTTATGAGCTTATTGAAGGTGTAAGCGACTAGGACTTGCTATTTGAGTTTTTAGCATCCCATCTAGGCTTTTTTGAGGCAATATCTCACCTTTTTATATCAATTTCAGGATTCTTTTCAGGTTTACGGTGAAGATGGCCATTGCGCCCTGCATTTCCATATTATGGATTCCATAAGCATCAGCTCTGCCATAGCCATGGACATTCTTGAGCTCACTGTTCTTGGCCTCGATCTTATACCTTTGCTTAGACTTGCTTCGATAATAATCGGTTTGCTGGAAAGCCATCTGCTCCCTATGGAGTTCGGATTTTATGGAGACTGAATAGGATTTGGTTCTGGCCCCTTGCTTGTAACATCCTTCCCTAAGAGGACAGACCTTACATTTCTCCACATCAAAGTAATAGGTCTCCGTTTGATTTGTACCTTGTTCCTTCTTTCCCTGACGCGCCTTGCGGATGGCCAAATGTCCTGCGGGACAAACAAACATATCCGCATCTTTATTATAGTCAAACTTGTCTTTATCTTTCCTAAAGCCTTGGGTAATGGATGGATTTAATTTAGCGATGATATCAATGTTTTGTTCTTTTGCCACCTGAAGATTTTCTTTTCCCGAATACGCGGCATCACCTATTATTGTATCCACTTGCATTCCATTCTGCTGGCTGATCTCTAATAACCTAGGTAGTTCAGGGCCATCACCTTTTTCGCCTGTAGTAACGACCGCTGCTGTAATGATGCGTTCCTCAGTCATCGCCAGATGTGTTTTATAGCCAAAGAAACTGCTGTCCACTGACTTGTGTCCAAGTCTGGCCTCATCATCCTTAGAGAGCAGATAGTATTCTTTTGTGTCTTCAATGGTTTCCTTCAACAGATTCAGCTTTTCTTTCACAGCCGGTATTTCACTGATAGATTGATCTTCATCAAGGACCCTCTGTAATTCCCTGCAATAAGCAAGCTCTTGATCCAGGTCGTTGGATTCATTCTTTTGTGGTAGATTCCTCTTGTATTCCCCATCAATCTGATATATCGCTTTTCTTAATAGTTTGGAGCGTTCCCTGAGTACTGCCAATGCTGTGTGCGGATTCGATCTGGAAACGGTATGGGTCGCGTCTACGATAATAGACTTTGATTTTATAATGCCTTTTTCAAGAGCAATCGTTACGGTCCTATTGATCAACAGGTTCAACAGATCCATATCTTTTAATCGTAGTTTGCGGAATTTGGTAAGCGAACTTGAATTGATCACATCCTCCTCTGGTGCCATTTCAAGAAAATATTTGAAGGACATATCATATCTGGAACGTTCAACGACATCTACATCCGAAACGGTGTAGATCGTTTTTAACAGAAGGTATTTGAACATCTTGATAGGGCTCTCCGCTGTACGGCCATTCGTCTGGCAATACTTAGCCAAAAGCTCGTCATAGATAAAACTGAAATCGATAAGATCGTTGATTTTTCGAAGTAGATTATCTTTTGGTACGATAATATCGTACAATCCTGAATAGGAACTGAACTGTATTTTTTGTTGGGTAGAGAGCATCCTGATGTCCGTTAAAGCCTACCTTAAAATACGAAAAAGGGAGCAGAAAACTGTAGTTTTCGACTCCCTTTTTTAACCTTTTTTTCTAAGGGGACTTTTTCAGTGCCCTCGAGTAGGCGCCCTCTATTTCTAATGTCTAAAATCTAACATCTAATATCTAATATCAAATTTGATCCATTCTTCGCCTTCATGTCCAAACACAAAGTATTTCGATTGTACGATTTCTGCTAATACTTCGATATCCTGGATATAGGCAGCTTTATCTTTTGCGAATGCTGATTTTTGGATGATGTAGATTTGATTGTTTTTTACGGCTTTGCTTTCCGCGTATAATGTTTGAAGTTCCACGGGGAGCGTGCTGAGGTAATTGTTTGTTTCGTCGATAAAGATTAGGATTTCTACATCTTCTAATGGAACTGCGGATGCTATTGGCTGTGCTCCAGCAACCTTTAACAGCTCTTGCAGATAATCTTGCTGTATTGATTCATCATTGCTTATTACTTGAACGATCGGTCGACTTTCCAGAGGGATGAACTTTAGTTTATGGATGATGATATGTATTTCTTCGTCCAGTTCTTCGTATGCTGTAGGATTGTTTTTTTGTAAATCTTCCGAAATCTCGGTATAGTATGTTAATTCGTTCATCGGTACGCTATGTTAATTCACAAAGGTACTTAAGCTAAGGAAAAGAACCTAATTGCTGACGGAGAATTGGCTAATATTTTGTATTATTGGGCTTATAAACAATATTTAAGGAGATGTTCGATAAATTATTTCAAGCACAACAGAAGG
This sequence comes from Sphingobacterium hotanense, assembly GCF_008274825.1. Taxonomy (NCBI): domain Bacteria; kingdom Pseudomonadati; phylum Bacteroidota; class Sphingobacteriia; order Sphingobacteriales; family Sphingobacteriaceae; genus Sphingobacterium; species Sphingobacterium hotanense. The sequence continues at coordinate 3,418,785 of NZ_CP030848.1, read as the reverse complement.
CACAGGAGATTAAAGATAGATTGGATCATGTATCGGTATCCGGAGAAGCGGAGGGCGGTAAGATTCGAGTGATAGCATCGGCTAATAAGGAAATTAAGGAGATCAATATCGATCCTGAGTTCCTGAAAGACGCTGACAAGGAAGAGCTGGAGGAGCTGTTAATTGTTGCTCTAAATAAGGCTATAACGCAAGCAGAGAGTATCAGTCAGGCAGAGATGGCGGCTGCATCTCAAGATATGCTGAGCGGCTTAGGCGGATTAGGAAACCTATTTGGAAATAAATAAAAGAGAGATGATGAAACTTACCTATTACGGACAATCCTGCGTTGAATTTGATTTCAACGGCACTAAGGTCTTAGTAGATCCTTTTATTACTTATAACCCCTTGGCTTCGTCCATCAATGTTGCCGATATCAGGGCGGATTATATTTTCCTATCGCATGGTCATCAAGATCATGTTGCTGATATGGCGACCATACAAAAGCAAAGCGATGCGACCGTATGTGCTATCGTAGAAACGGCGGCTTGGGTGAGAAAACAGGGCGTAGCGGATGATAAAGTAATCGAGTATAATATTGGTGGTACACTGAAACTGCCTTTCGGAAAGGTGAAGATGGTATATGCTGTACATACGAACAGCACGCCAGATGGAGAATATGGTGGCTTTCCGGTTGGATATGTGTTTTTCGTTGATGGGAAGACTATTTATTTTGCCGGAGATACGGCATTAACAATGGAGATGAAGCTGTTAGAGCGTTTTAATATTGACTTAGCGCTGTTACCAATCGGTGGTCATTATACCATGGATGCGGAGGATGCGGTAATTGCTGCGGATTTTATAAAATGTAAGCATATTGTTGGTATTCATTACGATTCTTTTCCTCCGATTACAATCGATAAAGAAGCCACAAAATCGATATTTGATGCGGCCGGTTTAGAACTTCGATTACCGAAAATAGGAGAAACTATAACATTCTAAAATGATTTTATAAGTTAGTAGTTTCGTCAAATTATAAAAGAGAGGGTCTGTATCAAAATACAGACCCTCTCTTTTATCTTCAAAATACCTAGACGCCATAGGTCTAAATACTAAATACTCACTACTAAATACTCACTACTAAATACTAACCACTAGTTTGCAGTAGTCTTCGATCTATTGATATGGAATTGAACTAAATCATCAATAGGTGAACGAAGGATTTTACCTACTTGCATACCATATTGGTTCGCTTTTTCTTCCAATACATTTCTGAAGTTGTATCCCACAGAACCGATACAGTTGAACGTGTAAGATTGGTAATCCGGGTACTTGCTTACTAGGTTGTTAAAGAATGCTTCGAATGCATCGTCAACAATCTTGCGTGTATATTGGATATTTACGTTATTGTCGTAAACAAATTTACTGAAACTTGCGCAGAAACGGTTTGCTAACGGTTTTGTGTAAACATTATCCATGATTTCATCCGGCGTAAGTTTGTATGTTTCGTAGAAAACATCAGCTACATCTTTAGGCATTAATCCGCGGATGAAGTCTGTTAATAGTTTTTTACCGATATAGCTACCACTACCTTCATCACCTAAGATATAAGCAGCAGAATCAATGTTATGAGTGATATCTTTTCCGTCATAGATACATGTATTTGTACCTGTTCCGAGGATGGCTGCGAATCCTGCTTCGTTACCTAATAACGCGCGAGCAGCAGCTAATAAGTCATGACCAACTTCGACTTTTGCATTTGGGAACACCGCTTGGATAGCTTCCTCTACAATCTTCGCTTTCTCTTCGTTGTGAACCCCTGCGCCGTAATAATTTACCTCAGCGATTTTCTCAAAAGGAATATCATGAGGTAATCCTTTCTTAAGGGATGCAACAATGTAATCACTATCTACAAAGTATGGGTTATAACCTTCGGTGTTGAAATAGATTTTTTTATTTGAATCATCTAACAAACACCAGTTTGTCTTTGTAGATCCTCCATCTGCAATTATGATCATTATTTTTTAATTTAATTTAAAGTAACTTGTTTGTTTGTTTTACAATGGTATTTTGACTGCTTAAAATCCGAAATTAATGGATTTATCACTAAAAATAAGAATTTTTATTTGATATAATCAAGCAATTCCCCGTAAACGAAACTCAGTTTTAAAGAAAAAACCTCACAATATTTTGATTGTGAGGTTTTTATACTTTGTAATAAATTTAAAATACTTAGTGTATTTTATACAATTAGTTGCTCTTAGTGTGTGCCTTCAGACTCCACATCGTCGATATTGATTCCCTGTTTTGTCAAGAATCCTCTCACTAAAAAGGCAAATAAAATAATGTATATAAATCCGATAACCGGTACGATGTATGAGTTGTGAATGCCGATGATATCAGAAAGCTTTCCTTGGATAGGAGGGATAATACCACCACCTAAAATCATCATTACTAAGAAGGCAGATCCCTGCTCGGTGTATTTTCCTAATCCGACAATCGATAAACTGAAAATAGATCCCCACATGATGGAACAAGCTAAGCCACCTGCTAAGAATGAGTAGATTGCGACAGTACCGGAGGTCATTAAGCCGACGATCATAGCAACCAGACCGAACGTGCCAAAGATTACTAGCGTGCGTACGGGTTTATCTTTAGAGATAAAGAAGGCAATGATTTGCACCGCTACACAGATGATGTAGTAATATAAAACCGACATATCGAAGCCTGCAAGTGTATTTACGCCGATGATGATCGAAAATGCAATGATAGGGACGATAATAGTTAATAATTGCTTTTTGGAGCTGGTAAAGTTAAATGCAGCAATGGCGCCAGCCCATCTACCGATCATCATACCTCCCCAATACATGGATACATAAGGGGTGATTTGAGAGGACTGTAGATTGCCGAATTCTTCCAATGTCAATAATTCTCCGAGGTTACTCCCGATTGCAACTTCAATTCCTACATATACAAATAGGGCTAGCATACCTAATACCAACTGCGGATATTTCATTGCTCCCCATCCAATTGGGTTTTTCTGTGCTCTTGTATAAGCGAACAAAAGTCCTCCAACAACAACAACTAAAGCACCTAATAACCAGAACATACGGCTGATTTCCAGCCCGTGCGTAAGCTCTTTTGCCTTCGCAATTAAGCCGGCATCATTGCTTGCTTGTATTTGTTCCTGCAAAGCAGCGACTTCCAAAGCAGCATCTGATTTATAACTTGTAAACACTGGAACAAATGCACATAATAATAGTACAGTGATAATGATTAAAGTCGTACGCGCTTTATTCGCAGACTCCATTTGTTCAAGGTTATAACCAGCAGGCACCTTCTTCGAGAAGTTGAATAAAGCTGCCGCAAGGATGAATAAGAGTCCTACACCAATATATAAGTAAACGACTTTGTTGAGTGGAAGGCTCGCAATCTCTGAGTCGGAAACCGTTTCGAATGTGCCAAACAGGGCGTATCCGATAATTAATGGGCCAATCGTAGTACCTAAGGAGTTTACCGCTCCACCAAGGTTTACACGGGAGGCTCCTGTTTTAGGATCGCCGAGGATGACAGCAAACGGGTTTGCGGCAGTCTGCTGCAAGGAGAACCCTAGTGCCACAATAAATAGTCCGATAAGCATTCCTACATATAGGTTAACCTCGACCGCTACGATCATCGATGCAGCACCTAGTGCGGAAAAAAGTAAACCATAGACAATACTTTTTTTGTATCCCCATTTACCTACTAGGTCTTTCCCTGATAGTGTTCCGAAAATGAAGAGAAGTAGGGCGCCAATGTAATACGCGGAATAGAAAGCAAAGTCAATTAACTGGGATTGAAATTGATCTAGGTGAAAGTAGTTTTTACAAAACGGGATAAATACGCTATTTCCAGCTGCGATAAATCCCCAAAAAAAGAATACCACAATGAGGGTATAGAGTGCGGGGTAGTTTGTTTTAGTTTCTGTGTTTGTTGGGTGATTGCTCATATAGTTTAGATCTATTTTGCCATAATAATCTTACAAATAAAGAACTTTTTTTGATTTATTTAAAGTTGATATGCTTCGCTAAAACAATTTATTAGGCATATTTGTTAATCCGTGAGGAATAAGTGAAAAAAAATTACTATTTTTCTTTTGAATTTACATTACTTCTTTTTTTCTTTGTGCAGTTCTTAAAATTATCTTTCAGAAGGATATCGAAAAATCTAGATGGATTTGCCTGAGCCTTGAGGACATCACACAGATGTGGAACTGAAAGAAAAATATCAAAAAGTAAAATCCTTAAATAAATCATAAAATAAATTAATGGATATTAATGAATTGAATACGAAGCTCGTGTCTGAATTACGCGAGATTGCTAAGGTTTTAGGTATTGTGGATGCTGAAAAACTAAGAAAGCAAGAGCTAATCGATCGTATTACTGTTATAGCCGATGAGGCGCAACAAGATAGTACTGCTCCCGCAGCAGATTCTGATTCAGCAGACCATGCTTCAGGAGATCGTCCTCGCAAGCGCGTTCGTACAGTGAAATCGGCAGAGCCAATCGCTGTTACAAGAAAGCCATCTTCCACAGAAGAAACACCAAGAGTAGAACAGGCAGTTGCTACGGAAGTAGAAGTTGCTGAAGCTCCAAAACCAGCTGCTCCAGCGGAGCCTGCGCCAGCTAAATCTTCTTCGGCTGATTTCGATAATGTTATTGTCAATGAAGGCGTGTTAGAGATCATGGCTGATGGATATGGTTTCTTGAGATCATCAGATTACAACTATTTAACTTCTCCAGATGATATTTACGTTTCACAGTCGCAGATCAAATTATTTGGTTTAAAGACTGGTGATAATGTTCGCGGATGTATTCGTCCTCCGAAAGAAGGAGAGAAATACTTTCCATTGGTTCGCGTTGAAGCGATCAACGGTCAAGATCCTGCGGAAGTAAGAGACCGCGTTCCTTTTGATTATCTAACTCCATTGTTCCCGGACGAGAAATTGAACCTAGACTTAGGTCCTGGAAATTACTCAACGCGTATCATGGATTTATTTACGCCTATCGGTAAAGGCCAGCGTGGACTTATCGTAGCGCAGCCTAAAACAGGTAAAACAAACTTGTTGAAAGAGGTTGCAAATGCTATCGCGAAGAATCACCCTGAGGTTTATTTGATCATCTTATTGATTGATGAGCGTCCGGAAGAGGTTACAGATATGGCAAGATCAGTGCGTGCGGAAGTTGTATCATCGACTTTCGATGAGCCTGCAGATCGTCACGTTAAGATTGCTAACATCGTGTTAGAAAAAGCAAAACGAATGGTTGAGTGTGGCCATGATGTTGTTATTCTATTAGATTCTATCACACGTCTTGCGCGTGCTTACAATACGGTTGCTCCTGCATCAGGTAAGATCCTTTCAGGTGGTGTGGATGCGAATGCATTGCATAAACCTAAGCGTTTCTTTGGTGCTGCTCGTAATATCGAGAATGGTGGTTCATTAACTATTCTTGCAACAGCATTAACAGAGACTGGTTCTAAAATGGACGAGGTTATCTTTGAAGAATTTAAAGGTACAGGTAACATGGAATTGCAGTTGGATCGCAAGCTTTCAAACAAGCGTATCTTCCCGGCAATCGACCTTACGGCTTCAAGTACTCGTCGCGACGATCTATTAGTAGACCGCGAAGAGTTACAACGTCTATGGGTGTTAAGAAACCATTTAGCCGACATGAATTCTCAAGAAGCAATGGAATTCTTATTGACTCAAATGCGTGGAACGAAGTCTAATCAAGAATTTTTAATTAGCATGAATGGCTAAAAAGCCATTTTAAATTGATACTTTTAAGCCATCTTTTATTCAAAGATGGCTTTTTTTATTTATGAAGAAATATATTCCAAATAGTATTACCTCCCTTAATTTGTTCAGTGGTTGTATTGGTGTTGTGATGGCGCTGCAAGGCAATTACCTTTTTGCATTTTACTGTGTGTTAGCTTCCGGGATATTTGATTTCTTTGACGGGATGTCTGCAAGAGCATTGCATGTGAAGTCATTAATTGGAAAAGAGCTAGACTCTTTAGCTGATGTGATTAGCTTTGGATTTCTGCCAGGGACCATCATGTTTATGATGCTGAAAGAAAGTACAGACTCACAATATCTTCCTTATTTAGGATACGTTATGACGATTTTCTCCGCCTTGCGCTTAGCGAAATTCAATATTGACACAAGACAGACTACGGATTTTATTGGTGTGAATACGCCAATGAATACCTTTTTTATAATCTCCTTACCTTTTATTGCACAAGACTATCCGTTGTTACACAATGTTGTTCTGCTTCTAGGTATTGTAGCCGTGTGTAGTTTCTTACTGGTTTCGGAGATCAAGCTTTTCTCCATGAAGCTGAGTTCCTTAGCATGGAGCGCCAATAAGTTTAAATATCTTTTCTTGTTGCTTAGCCTTGTGCTAATTGTAATATTTAAATTCTTGGCACTCCCAATGGTATTGATCCTATATATTCTATTCTCTTATTTGCATTTTGCTTCCGAGCGGAATTATGCTTCAGCTAAAGAGGTAGAATAAGTTTCAAGTTCAAGCATCGCTGTATTAAAATCTCTTGTCAGAATGGCAAAAGCTTCCTCAATTTCTTCAATTGATGCTTTGTTTCTTGCTTTTTGTTCTAGATCCTGAAACTGTATTCTCAAGTTCGAGGCACCTATATATTCCATGGTAGGTTTGATATGATGTGCTTTCGACGCTATTTCCAGGTAATTTTTTTCATTGACTGCATTCTCCAAGGTCTCGAAATCGACCTTTCCTTGGGTTAAAAATAGAGCGACCAACTGCTTGACCATCTCCATATTATTCATCATACTACTTTTTAGTACGTCTGGGTTAATAATTTTAAAATCACTCATGTTTGGCAATATTTACATTCAGCGGATCTTTGGAATCCATTAATAGTTGTTGATTTGTTTTCTTGAAAATAGGGTGTTCGAAATTGGGGGCAATTTCAGTAAGGGGAATTAGTGTAAAATTACGTTCCTGTATATAGGGATGAGGAACCTGTAAATCAGGTTCGTGTATAATGTCAGTATTATAGTATAGAATATCGATATCTATCGTTCTAGAGCCCCAGCGCTGTGTTCTTATTCTTCCCAATACCAATTCAATCTGCTGGATTGTTTGCAATACTTTTGAGGCAGAATGTGTGGTAATAACTTCCAACACTTGATTTAGGAATATCGGTTGATCTTCAACTCCCCAAGCTTCGGATTCATAGATAGAAGATTCCTTTATAATCTTCCCGACGCGCTCTGCAATTTCAATCTTCGCATCATTCAACTGTTGTCTTGGATTCCCAATGTTTGCTCCAGTTAATAGGTAAACTATATTCATCCGATTAATATAAGAATAGTTTAAGATAATTCGAATAATACCTTATTTTTACTAGAATTAAAATCACATACAATTCTATGAAGTCTTTCTTTAAGTACGTATTAGCGACCATTACGGGTATTATTATCAGTAGTATTCTCATGTTTTTTATCCTGATTGGTATTGTTACATATATGGTGAGTTCGGTGTCTCCGACATCGGAAACCGTTACACCGAGCAATGCAGTATTGCTTGTTACATTAGATCACACGATAACTGAAAAAACAGAACCCAATCCATTTGAGGGTCTTGATATGCCAGGCTATAGCAGCATGCGCAGTATAGGGTTAAATGATATCCTTTCTCGAATTCAGGCAGCAAAGGAGGATTCCAATATCAAAGGAATTTATCTGAATGTAAAGGGTGTGAATACCGGTTTTGCAACCATGAAAGCAATCCGCGATGCTATTCAGGACTTTAAAGCGTCAGGGAAGTTTGTCGTTGCATACAGCGAAAGCTTTACTCAAAAAGCCTACTATCTAAGCTCTGTTGCTGATCAAGTATACTTACATCCCGAAGGCGGATTAGACTTTAGAGGGCTAGCGAGTTCCGTGATGTTTTTTAAAGACGCCTTAGATAAGGTAGGGGTGGATATGCAGGTTCTTAAAGTAGGGACTTATAAAAGTGCCGTTGAGCCTTATATAATGAACAGCATGAGTGAGGCTAATCGTGAGCAGGTAAATTCATATTTAGGAAGTATCTATAATACATTTGTAAATGATATCGCAACTGGCAGAAAGCTGAATGCGGACAGCATAAGAGGAATTGCCGATAACTATGCTATAAAATACCCTGAGGATGCTGTTAAACTAAAGTTTGTAGATAGCCTTTTATATAAGGATGAAATATTAGCAAAAATTAGAGAAAAGCTAGGTATCGACAGCAAGAAAGATATACCTACGATCTCCTTATTGGACTACAAAAATACGCCTTCTACGGGTAAAGGAACTGCTGATCGAGTTGCTGTTCTTTACGCCTATGGTGCTATTGTAGACGGTGAGGGTTCTACCGGAATGATTGGTGGTGATAAATTATCGAGAGATTTACGCGAATTGCGTAATGATGATAAGGTTAAGGCGGTTGTTTTACGTATGAATTCTCCGGGAGGTTCTGCATTAGCATCGGATGTTATCTGGAGAGAAGTTGAATTGACTAAAAAAGTTAAACCGGTGATTGTCTCTATGGGAGATTATGCGGCTTCAGGAGGCTATTATATCTCTGCGGCTGCGGACTCAATCTTCGCAGATCCAACAACATTAACAGGTTCCATTGGGGTGTTTGGAGTTATTCCGAGCTTCCAGAAACTCTTCAATGAGAAGCTAGGTGTTCATTTCGATGCGGTGAAAACGGGTAAGTTTGCGGACATGGATGTTGATATGGACAGACCGTTGACTGAAGAAGAAAAAAGCATTATTCAAGGAAGTGTAAATCGCGTTTACCAAGTCTTTATGAAGCGTGTTGCGGACGGTAGAAAGATGACTGTGGCTAATGTCGATAGCATCGGGCAGGGAAGAGTTTGGACAGGCGCGCAGGCTGTTGAATTGAAGCTGGTAGACCGCTTGGCGACCTTAGATGAGGCTGTGAAAGCTGCTGCTGCAAAAGCTAAATTAACGGATTACCGTGTTACAGAATACCCACGCGCGAAGGATCCATTGTCTGAAATATGGTCGGTTTCTAAAGAGAAAGTGAAAGGAATGCTTATCGATGAAGAGCTAGGCGAGTATGCTAAGTACTTAAAAGAACTTAAGCGTGTGACAACGCAATCTGGGATACAAGCACGTATACCTTATATGATTGAAATCTATTAATAGAAAATAATTGCTTTTATTAAAAATCAAGAAAATGAAAACTCATAAAAGCATGTAAAATAAGTAAAAAGGCGCTGATGAAGATTTCTCAATCAGCGCCTTTTTTATATCTTTAATCCCAAAATCAACCGGAAAGAAAAATACAATATGAAAACTATCGACGATTTAAATTTTAACGGAAAAAAAGCACTAATCAGAGTTGATTTCAACGTGCCACTTGACGAGAACTTCAATATCACTGATGATAACCGTATTCAAGGTGCTGCACCGACAATCAAAAAGATTCTTAAGGACGGAGGTTCTGTTATTTTAATGTCTCACTTAGGAAGACCAAAAGAAGGACCTACGGACAAATATTCCCTTAAACATATCGTAAAGCATCTTTCTGATGTGTTAGGCGTAGATGTGCAGTTCGCTGATGACTGCATCGGTCAAGAAGCAATTGATAAAGCAGCAGCGTTAGAATCAGGACAGGTATTATTATTAGAAAACCTACGCTTCTATAAAGAAGAGGAAAAAGGTGACCGCGACTTCGCTGAAAAGCTATCTAAGTTAGGCGATGTTTATGTAAATGATGCTTTCGGAACTGCACATAGAGCGCATGCTTCTACGGCAGTAATCGCTGAATTTTTCCCGAACAATAAATATTTCGGATACCTAATGGCTCGTGAAATAGAGAATGCAGAGAAGGTGATGAACAAGCCTGAGCGTCCATTCACAGCGATCATGGGTGGTGCCAAAGTATCTGATAAATTAGAACTTATTGAAGCGCTATTAGATAAAGTAGATAATTTGATCATCGGCGGCGGTATGGCTTATACCTTCATTAAAGCACGTGGTGGTGAAATAGGAAAGTCATTAGTCGAGTTAGACAAGCTAGATTTAGCCAATGAATTGGTTAAAAAAGCAGATGAAAAAGGTGTTAACCTTGTTTTACCAACCGATGCGCAGATCGCAGATCGTTTCGCTAATGATGCTAATGTATATGATGGTCCTAACGACGAAATCCCTGCAGATATGCAAGGTTTAGATATCGGCAAAGAGTCTTCAGAACACTTCCACGATGTTATTATGGCATCCAATACCTTATTATGGAATGGTCCAATGGGTGTGTTTGAAATGGATACATTCGCAAAAGGGACAAAAGCCGTTGCAGACGCTGTTGTAGCCGCAACAGAACGCGGAGCATTCTCCCTAATCGGTGGTGGTGACTCAGCTGCTGCAGTATCCAAATTCGGTATGACCGAGCATGTGAGCTATGTGAGTACCGGTGGTGGAGCTCTTCTAGAATACATGGAAGGCAAGACTTTACCAGGAGTTAAAGCAATCTTAGACTAGTAGTTAGTATTTAGTAGTTAGTATTTAGACCTAGGGCTGAATAGCAAGAGGATATACATAAAGAGAGAGAGCTATCATAATAATAGCTCTCTCTTTATGTATAGGCATGAGTATTTATTATCAATAATGGGATTTGTTTTGAGCATTTTCTTCGAACCAGGAAAGGAGGTAGTGTCTGTTTTTGAGCCGGGAAAGGAGGGGAAACTTGTCTTTGAACCAGGAAAGAAGGAGTGTTTGTCTTTGAACCAGGAAAGGAAGGATAAAAGGAGAAACAGGATCCTGCTCATCTATTCATCCTTCCTTTCCTGGTTCAAGACAAAACTCTAAAATCTCACATCTAACATCTCACATCTACTCCCGCCATAAATCTTAATACTAACTACTAATATGAATATGAAAAACTAAAGCTCGGCACGATCTTATTCGTTGCGCTGGCATCATTGATATAGCTTAATTTGCTTCCGATACCGAAATCAGGGAGTTTATATCGGAAGATATTGAGGTCAACAGACAGGCCTATTCCGTAGGTTTTAGGGGCGATATCGCTGTTATGCAGGTTTTGGTAATCAGCGAAGAAATAGCCGTGGAATCGCTTGATGTAAGCTAGCGATCCGATTGTCCAATCAGGGTAGGCGATAGGGAATCTATAGTTCAACATTAAGTTATTGGAGACCTTTCCGGACTTGAAATGCCCGAATGCACTGATCATTGGAATCTCGTATGAGTTATCAAATCTACCGGTATTATCTTGGTAGTTGAAGCGTGCTTGGAAGGCGTGGTTGGCGAAGAATCCGGGGAAAAAGAAGTTCGATTTTATGGCAAAAAGGTTTCCGTCGAGCTCGTTTTCGAAGGGTAAATGTCGGTAGATAATGCTGATATTTTGTCCCCAGCGCGGCACCAAATCCATGCTGCTACGACGAACATTCCTGTTGAAATAGGCAATGTAATTCATCGGAAGGATGATTTCTTCATTGAAATTCTTCAGATTATTAATGCTCAAATCGTAGTTTTTCTGGTAAGAAGTCCCCACGTTTAGACCAAAACTATAGATGTTATTTCCGCGATATAGGGAAAAAGGGAGCTGCATTTCGAAGGAATAATAATGGTCTCGGTAGTCGAATTGTATGGTTTCGGCATTAGGATTTGAAGATTTTGCGTAGCCAATTCGTCCTCTATTTTGGTATTTCGCGATGAATTTTGGATAGTATTTTTGGTAAACAAGCTCGGCAGAATAGATGCTTTTTTCGATATCCATATCATATTCGTAGCCTAATTTCAGCTGACTTGTATTCATTAAATCGTTCGCCAGCCAGAAGATTCCGGGCTTATAATTATCGAAATCTTCGAAGTTATTGGCGCTAATACTAAGGCTATGGAAGTTGAAAAAGTCACTTAGGGTATTGTATTTTTCTACTTCAAAGTCGCCATTTTCTACCTTTAGCTTGTTCGAAAATGTGCCAGAAATCTGCTGATCTGTGATCGCCGGCGCCTCGAAAACCGGCTTGATTTCCTCTTGATTTTCGTTTCTTAATTTCAATTTTGCTAGTCTGTATCCATCATTTTGGTACTCATTATAGAGTAAATTTCCGTCGGTAGAGAGGGAAGGATAGAACGCTCCGAAGGCAGAATTACTTATTCTATAAGTCTTATTTTCGCGTTTAGAGTAACGGTAAATATTGTCGATTTGGTCAAAATGTGCTTTGAAAATTAGGTCTTCTCCGGCATATATTGGACGTTCGAATTGTTGATTTGACCATGGAAAAACAAGTGAAGTAGCCTTTGTTTGAAGGTCTATTTCCATCAGATTTGTCCCTTTTTCACTCACTGCGATCGCTACAATCTTATCTTTTTTGTCGTTCAAAGCAGGCTGTTGAACCAGGATTCCCACCGGAAAATCGATAATTTTTGACTGTTCCTTAGAAATAATATCGATATAAACGAGGCTAGCGGCATTATCTTGATCCACTTGGATCGCGTATATACCGCCTTTCTCTGCGTCGATTATAGGGCTGTAAAGGCGCGAATCACGAGACAAGCTCTCCGAGAGCCCAGTCTTTATATTGTATAATCGAATAATATTGTAGGTTTGTTTGCCAAATCTGCCATCCTTTCGAATCTCATCCCAAACGATAAAATCGCCCGATTGATGGAAATATGGGGTCAGTTGATAGCCGATTTTCAACAATGTTTTCTCTTTTCCGTTGCTCCATTCTCGGAATTGTTTCACCTCTTGAGGGGATTGAAATAGGTAGAAAATGGCATCCGATCCATCCGACTGTGGAAGGAAAAGATGCGAAAAATAGCGTTGATAATTGGGTCTAATTTCCGCTTGACTTGGCAGTTTTCCGCTGTCTTCCCAAGTCGACCGAAGGTCCGAAATGGTAGCCTTATAGAGGTCATGGCTATTCATATTTGTAGCCTTCCGAAGTGCTCGATTGAAGTTGTATGGTCGGAGCAAATGCCTCCTCATATCTTCCATAATTTGACCCTTCACCGGGTAGCCAAAATGGTTGGTCAGGTAGGTGTTCATGAGGTAGCCGGTGAGGTAGTAAGAGGGGGTGATATCCCGAAAAGAGCCGAGTATGTTTTTGTCAAAAGTATATGTTTTTCCGGTCATTTCGTTGGTTCGAAGTGGCATCAAAAAGGAAGGAAGTCGCCCTCGACCGCCACTTGAAAATTGCGTTTCGATGGAGACGGCATCGCCTTCAAAGTACCAAGCCGGAAGGTGAATTCCATAGAATGCAAGAGCCAATTGCTCCAAAAATGGTCCGCTCATTTTGCCTGTCAACTTGTCAAATTGGGCTACATGTCGAAGTTCATGTTGTATCAAATTGGGTAGCCATTCTTGGTTGTCCGATGCTGGTCCTGGGGTAGAAAATGCCTCTACTTTCCGAGGTGCCAGCTGTGCAAATCCGTTCTGCTCAATATGATTTTCGTGAAGAATTATTGAAATCTTCTTCGGTTTTCTACCTAAATCTTCGCTCGCTAGTACAAGCATACTGTCGATCCTATGGGCTAGGAGCGAGGCGGAATTTCTGAATTCCTGAGGGAAGATCAGTTGGAAATTTGGACGGTTTATCTGCTCCCATTTCACGGAAGAATGGGGTTGCTCGTTGTCGATGAGCTGTCCAAAAACTGATACTGTATTTATGGTTAATGTTAATGCGGTTAAATATCTGATAATTAATTTCATATTACTGATATATTTGGCTTAAAATAATGAATACTAAAAATATTAGCATCAAAACGATATTTTAATTTAATTAATTGTTTTGTATAACAATGTTAATAATCTGATTATTAGTTTTATAAATGGTTGTAATAAAACGTCAAACATCAGTAAAAATAGACCTTAATTTTTCTTGACGCGCCTTTTGGTCTGCATCCAATAGTCTCGCTTTCATGTGCTCAACGTGTCTGATTTTCGGAAGTGAAATTACGTTTTTTTTGCAGTATTCCGCCTATTGCCAAATAATTTACCAGTTACCTAAAAGACGGTGCAGGAAGGTCGTTGCTGGAGATGTAGTTTTGCTGAACTCTCGAATTGCGTTTTGGAACGTAGTTTTTAAATGTTTCGAATTTCGAGATTATTTCTCTGGTGAGATTTTGTTTGGTTGTGACGTCAAACGAACCTTCAGAAACTCGGTTTTTTCTACGTATAATTATACTGACATTGTGGCATTGTGGTTTCTCTGTCGAGGTGCTCTTTTTTTCAATTGCTAGCCACCTTGCTACATGCCTGAAATTTAATTATATTTTTCAGGTAAAATAAACGACTTTTGCACAAACGAATTTTTGGCACCAATGTAGGAACGATAAAATAGAGGATAGGTATGGAAGAATTAGCAATGCTAGTAGCACATGTGGAGCAATTGATTGAGCGTGGAGACCAGGCGGAGCTTGCAGATTATTTAAACGAATTGAACATCTCCGATGTGGAGGAGTTAATTGACGAACTTCCTGAACATGGACCTCTGTTTTTAGAGACCTTAAGTCTCAAAAGAGCCGTTAATGTTTTCCGTATTTTGGACTTCCCAACCCAAGAGCGGATCTTCAAAAAACTAAAGGCTACAACCATCCGTGAACTCCTTAACGAGATGCCTCCCGATGACCGTACTTCCTTCTTCTCCGAGCTGACTGGCGACGTTGTAAAAAGACTCATTATTCTGTTGACTCCGGAGGAGCGAAAAGAAGCACTCTCGCTACTCGGCTATCCCGAAGATAGTGTGGGTCGTCTGATGACGCCAGACTATATCACCGTGAAAGAACATTGGACGATGCAGCGAGTGTTGGATCACATCCGCCGATATGGTGGAGCATCCGAAACGATTGATGTACTCTATGTCATCGATGCTGAAGGAAAGCTGATGGATGACGTCCGGATTAAGGACGTGCTCTTGGCGGATCCTGAAACTGTTGTTTCTGACTTAATCGATAATCGACTTATCTCACTTCGCGCAAACGACCCGCAGGAAGAAGCGGTTTCTATATTCCGGATGAACAATCGCGTTGCCCTTCCTGTTGTTGACGATCGTGACATCATGTTAGGTATCGTGACGATCGATGATATCCTTTGGGTGGCGAACGAAGAGTACTCGGAAGACATGCAACGTATCGGGGGTACCGAGGCTTTAGACGAGCCTTACTTGGATGTCTCGATTTTTCATCTTGTGAAAAAGAGAGCCGGCTGGTTGATCGTCTTGTTTCTGGGGCAACTGCTAACCGTGACGGTGCTGAATCACTACGAAGATAAACTGACCACCGTGTTGGTGATGCTGATGCCAGTGATCATGTCGAGTGGAGGGAACAGCGGATCGCAAGCATCGACGCTGATCATCCAGGCGATGGCGATGGGCGAGGTGACTTTGCGCGACTGGTGGATCGTGATGCGTCGCGAGATTTTGTCGGGTACACTGCTAGGGGTTATCCTAGGTGGACTCGGGTTTTTCCGAATCTCCGTCGAAGAAGCATTCCGTCATACCTACGGCGACCTATGGTATCTCTATGGGTGCGCGATAGGATTGTCTCTGGTGGGCGTCGTCCTTTGGGGTTCTCTTGTTGGTTCCATGCTGCCGTTCATCTTACGTCGATGTGGGGCAGACCCAGCGAGCTCCTCAGCTCCCTTCGTATCAACGATTGTCGACGTCACAGGCTTGATTATCTATTTTACTTTTGCAACGCTTATCCTCAAGGATGTGCTGTTTTAATTATTCTGATTGGTTCTGAATAACTTGCAAAAAAATGCATAAAAATATTTGCACATATCGGTCAAACTTCCGATAATTGCATCACCAAAACCGAAAGGGGCGGTTGAATTCCTGAATAGCTCAGTTGGTTAGAGCATCTGACTGTTAATCAGAGGGTCGCTGGTTCGAGCCCAGCTTCAGGAGCAAAAAAAGAAAAGGCTATCCAAATGGATGGCCTTTTCTTTTTAGATATTAGATTTGAGATATTAGACATTAGAAAGGATCATACCGAAAGTTTGGGGGGTTAAGATTTTTAAGCATTAGAAATGCAGGGCGCCCGGGAGGCGCTTTTTTTTTTGATTGTTGATCGATTTGTCTTGAACCAGGAAAGGAAGGATTTAAGGAGGAACAGGAAAGGGGAGTTTGGTTTTCACAAGAAAGGGAAGTTTGTTCTGAACCAGGAAAGGAAGGATTTAAGGATTGACAAGATCGATGTATTCCTCCGCTATAAATTGGACGCCAATACGTGCATATGATCCCGTTCAACCTTGCATCCTTCTTTTCCTGGTTAAAGACAAAATTATATTTTCAACCTGATCCTGTTCATCCTTGCATCCTTCCTTTCTTGGTTCAAAACAATACCCTTTTACCCGATCCTGATTATCCCAAAATCCTTCCTCCAATTCAAGCCATACTCTAATATCTAAAATCTGATATCTAATATCTAGCACGATTCCGCATGATTCAGATTTTTTGCCAACAAGCGTCTGTCGATATTTGTTTAGGGAAACAAGGTAGATGATGTTATGGAAAATATAGAAGAGAGAATTGCGGGTTACGATTGGGCGCAGTTGAGCGATGACTTGCATCAGAAAGGATATGCGACGGTGCCTTCGCTGCTCACTGCGGAGGAATGTGAGCAGTTGAAGTCAGGTTATGACGATTCAAGTCTTTATCGGAAGACCATTGTAATGGCGCGGTATCGGTTTGGGTTGGGGGAGTACAAGTATTTCAACTACCCATTGCCGAATCTTATACAGATGATTCGAACTAGTATTTATCCCAAATTGGCGCCTATTGCCAATACATGGTTTCGTGTCCTTAATCAGGATGTTCAATTTCCGTTAGAGCATGACGAACTTCTAAAGCGATGTCGGTTGAATGGGCAGGAGAAGGCGACGGTGTTGATCTTAAAGTATGGTCCCGGCGGTTTCAATACCCTTCATCAGGATCTGTATGGGGATGTTTATTTCCCGATGCAGCTGGTTTTGATGTTGAGCGAACCCGACGAGGACTATGAGGGCGGCGAGTTTGTACTGACGCAGCAGATACCGCGGGCGCAGTCGAAGGCCATCGTACTGAAACCTAAAAAAGGCGATGCCCTAATTTTTACCACTAATTTCAAACCCGAGAAGGGAACGAGAGGATATTATCGCGTCAATATGAAGCACGGTGTCAGCGAGCTGCGCAATGGCGAACGTTATAGTTTGGGGATTATTTTTCACGACGCAAGTACCTAAGCTATGAAGCAGCATGTCGATTTAACAGATAAAGAATTGCGCGCAGCAATCCGCGGAGGAAATATTCAATTTGGAGGAAATACTAAGTTAAAAATTTACGGGCTCCTGAGCTGCTCATCCGGAAAACGGATGAAGCGAGCTAATCGCGTGTTTTTCGAAAAGGAGGAGGAAGCACTGGCGGAAGGTTATCGCCCCTGCGGCAATTGCATGCGCTCAAGCTACCAAAAATGGAAACAGGATACGGAGAAGGGATAGCGTGAATCATTTCGAACGATTTTAAGGCGATTTAAGCGAGGTTGATGAATGAAAGCGATATTCTTGTCGCTCATTTGTTGAGTTGCGTTAAATCGCCTTAAAAGGGGTTTGTTTTGAGATAAAGGTTCCGACAGTTCGTGCCTCTTCGTTGTACGCTTCTAGTCCCGCTTAAGCAACGTTATGCCTTCGAGCAGTAATAGTTTTTAATTGCCCAATGTAAAGCCCAATCAAACCCGCTCGGAAGCGGGTTTGATTGGGCTTTACATTGGGTTTGAAAGGGCTTTGAAAGGGGACTGAGCTGTCCTATACCTGTTAGACGCTCGAATATTATTTGAAGGCTACATAGGAAGCCATGCATAGATTTTTGTGCAAAACGTCGACTTGTCGAAATCCTACTTGCTGCAGCAAGTTCAGCTGGTAGACCAGCGGCCTTGGCGAATCTTCTTTTTCGATGTAGGCAAATACATGGTCGCGGTACTCTTCGTTTTTAAGATGGATCAGGAAATTACCGTAGCGTTGCGTGTAGATGATCTCTTGCAGTTTTGGCGTGTTTTGTTGGATCATGTCAAAAATCCAGATGCTTCCTCCCGGTTTGAGGAGTCTATGGAGTCGGACGAAGGCCGTTTCCCAATCATTATCATCGCGGAGGTGATGTAATACCGCAGTAGCGATGATAACATCGTAACTGTTTTCAACGAGATCCACCGTACGGAAGTCGCCCTTGAATGTTTTCACCTCTCCTTGGGTTAGTGGACTTACCCGCTCTTTTGCTTTGTCGAGCATGGGTTGGCTTAAATCGAGTAGGTGTACACTGGGATTGCTCGTTACGCGAGATAATAACTTAACGTCATAGTTGCCCGCGCCACAGCCGATATCAAGAACGGATGATAGGTTGGGGTAGTGCTGCTGTATGCAGTCTGTGATCAGGTCGAGGTTGAAGGCGGAGTCTAGCATGGTTGCCTGGCCTGTTTCTAAGTTGGAGAATCGTTCGACATCCTTGTCGAATCTTTCTTCTATTTCCTGTAAAGTGGATTTGTTTTGCATATCATTTGGGGTTTGTATAAAGTTCGTGGATTTGTCTGGGATTAAGAATGTGAATTTTTAAGGCTTTGTATTTTGTTTATAGACAAAGGGTTATCGGGTTGTTTTGTGAGTTTATGGAATTTAAACACATATTTTTTAAAATATTTTTGGGAATTCAAGAGTAAAAGTCTATTTTTGTACCACTTTAAAGGAGAAAGCTAGTTTCTCTTGTTAAATTCCTGAATAGCTCAGTTGGTTAGAGCATCTGACTGTTAATCAGAGGGTCGCTGGTTCGAGCCCAGCTTCAGGAGCAAAAAGTATAACAGCCGACTTCACAGTCGGCTTTTTTTTATTTAAAAAAATACATTCATGAGTTTAGTAATCGTTGGAACCGTAGCGTTCGATGCTATCGAAACCCCTTTCGGAAAAACTGATAAAATCGTTGGTGGTGCTGCTACCTATGCAGGTTTAGCTGCTTCCTATTTATATTCAGATGTGAAGCTTGTTTCGGTGATAGGTGAGGATTTTGGAGATGACAACTTAAATATCATCACTTCGAAAGGTATCGACGTAGAAGGTTTGGAAATTGTTCCTGGTGGAAAATCATTTTTTTGGTCAGGTCGTTACCACAACGATATGAATAGCCGCGATACATTAATTACGGAATTGAATGTCTTAGCGGATTTCGATCCTAAAATTCCGGCATCTTATCAAGACTGCGAGTACTTGTTATTGGGCAACTTAACGCCTGCTGTTCAGTCAGCAACCTTAGAGCGCTTGACGAACAAACCTAAGTTAGTGGTGTTGGATACCATGAACTTTTGGATGGACGTAGCGATGGATGGCTTGAAAGAAGTGTTGAAGAAGGTAGATGTATTGACCATCAATGATGCAGAAGCACGCCAATTGTCTGGAGAATTTTCTTTGGTAAAAGCAGCTGAGAAAATCTTAGAAATGGGGCCACAGTATCTTATCATCAAAAAAGGAGAGCATGGCGCTTTATTATTCGGTGAAGGACAAGTTTTCTCTGCTCCGGCATTGCCATTAGCAGATGTGTTTGATCCGACAGGAGCGGGCGATTCTTTTGCAGGTGGATTTATTGGCTATTTAGCGAAATTGCAATCGATCAACTTTGCAAACATGAAGAATGCAATCATTTTTGGTTCAGCCTTAGCTTCATTCTGTGTTGAGAAATTTGGAACGGAAAGATTGGAAAATCTAACCTCAGAAGAAATAAAAGCACGTATTCAACAGTTCGTTGCTTTATCAAAATTTGAGATAAGCGAATAAGCTTATCTCAAATTTCTTTTTGTTTGCCTCCCCCAAACTCCTATCGCGTCGATAGGGATATCTTGGGAAACCTATAATCAAAGATTTTTATTGTTATAATCTATTCAGCTTCGAATTTATAAGAAGCTAAGGTTTTTTTCATGGACTTTCTTGCCACGTGGATTCTAGTTTTCACTGTCCCGATCGGGATTTTCAAGTGGTCGGAGATTTCATGGTATTTATACCCTTCGAAATACATCGTAAATGGTACATAGTATTCGTCTGATAGTTTTGAAAGCGCATAGTTGATGTCTTCCATGACGAATTTATTTTCGCCTTTGTTCTTGCTAGCTGACACGACTAAGTTTGTTTGTGAAATTTCCTCTTCCTTGGTAATGAAGGTGTTTGTTTTTACGACCCGACGGTAATTGTTGATAAAGGTGTTTTTCATGATTGTGTATAACCATCCCTTTAAATTCGTTCCGTCTCTAAAGTTCTTGAAGTAGGTCACTGCTTTGAGCAGTGTATCCTGCACCAAGTCATTTGCATCATCCTGATCACGAGTAAAGTTACGGGCATAGCTTTTTAGTGAATCGGAATGTTTGATGACAAGTGTGTTAAATTCTAGTTTGTTCATACAATCAGTAGTTTATATATTGTTGTTAAATAGTTAAGTGTCATTTGGAAAATGGTAATTCTATACGATGGGAGTGCCACGATAATCAATCACCATTTGTACTGATAATATCAATTACTGTGCAGTTAATACCTTAAAATGTGGAAAAACATCCTATTTCTCAATAAAATTATCGTTTTACGAGAAAAAATAGATGCTATTTAGCGCCGTTTCTAGTGCTAGAGAGAAGTTTTTTTTTGTTTTTAGGGAATTGTTTTCGGACTGTGGAAAATGTGGAAAACTTTATAAAACGTTTACCTCGCGTTCGAGTTTTACACCGAACTTCGATAAAACATCGTCCACAATTTTGGACGATACTTCATAAATTTGTGCTCCACTTGCTGCTCCTTTGTTAGTAAGTACCAAAGCTTGATTTTTCCACACTGCGACTTCGCCGACTTCTTTTCCTTTCCATCCGCACTGTTCAATAAGCCATCCCGCAGCTAATTTTTCCTCATCATTGCCCATTGGATAGTGCACAATATCAGGGTGTTGTGCCTGTAGGTTGATAAACTGCGTTTTGCTGATGATTGGGTTTTTGAAGAAGCTGCCGGCATTGCCAACGGTAGTTGGATCCGGTAGTTTTTCGACGCGGATATACGAAACGACCTCTGCGACATCTTTAATGTTAGGTTCCTGGATGTTTCTTTTTGCTAGTTCGGCTTCGATCGCGCCGTAGCTGGTATTGATCTGTCCGAATAAGGAAAGTTTGTAGGTTACACTACAGATAATGTATCTTCCTTTATGCTCTTTCTTAAAAATGCTATCGCGGTAGGAGAATTGGCAGTCGACGTTCGTAAAAGTTACAAATTCGCCGGTATGGGTGTCAAATGCGCGGCAAGAATAGAAGATGTGCATCAATTCTGTACCATAAGCCCCAATATTTTGAATAGGTGAGGCTCCAACGGTACCAGGGATAAGTGCAAGGTTTTCCATGCCCGGAAAGTCGTGCTTGATACAATACCAAACTAAGTCGTTCCATACTTCTCCAGCTGATGCGGTTACAAAGACTTGGTTGCCTTCGATGAAATGCTGTATACCCTTGTTGGCAATGTGGACAATAAGCCCATCATAGTCTTCAGTAAACAAAACATTGCTTCCACCACCTAAAACAAAGAACTTCTGCTTGAAGGCATCTTGCTCATACAGTTCCTTCAAACTCGACTCCTCCGTGATTCTAATATATTTATTTGCCTTAGCTTCAATTCCGAACGTATTAAAATCCTTTAGGGAGACAGCTGTTTGAAGGGTGTTTTTCATTTTTTTGACCGATATCTTTAAAAATTCGAAAAAATAAAGTAACTTAGTTAAAGAGTGGTAAAGATAATTAAACCAGCATTTATAAACTAATTTAATTAATAGAATGGCAAAGAACGCTGATGTTAAAAGACAAAAGATTTTAGAAGCTGCGCGCCGTAGGTTTGCTCATTTCGGAATGGCAAAGACGACCATGGCGGAGATTGCTCAGGATTTGTCTTTTTCCAAAGCGCTGTTATACTATTACTTCCCAGATAAGAATAGGTTGTATGCCGCTGTTTTAGAATATACTGTGGACGAGATGGTTGCTGAGACGGAAAGTAGGATTACGAAATCCAAAAATATCGACGAAGCATTTACGGCATTTCTAGAAGCTCGTTTGGAAGCCATAAAAGAGAATTACAGCATTTTTGAATATACCTACTCTTTGCGTAACGAGTTTCCACCGGATTTGGAGGAAGCTTGTACTTCGATTATTGATAAAGATATCGAGCAGGTGCAGAATATTTTGAGTCGTGGTATCGAAAAGGGTGAAATCATTGTGGATGATTTACCGGTAACCTCAAAGATTTTTATGATTTCGATTCTGGGCATGCGAATCGGTGTTGTGAAAGAGTTTAACAACATCTTCATTCCGCCGACCAAAGAAGAATTTGATTATATACTTGCCTTACAAAAGAAGCTAGCTAGGATTTTTATTCGTGGGCTGCGTCCTTAATTCAACTCTTTTATTCTCGAAAGGATCATCTGCGCATGCACTCTGGAGTTTTCAATAAACCATAGGTGCGTGTTTAACCCTCCGCAGACCACACCCGCAAGAAAGAGGCCTTCTATATTAGTTTCCATCGTTTCCGGATTATGCTCAGGTATCATCGGCGCTTCGGCCGGGATATGGATTCCGACTTTACGGAGGAAGTCAAAGTTTGGCCTGTAGCCTGTCAATGCTAATACGAAGTCGTTCTCGATAGTTAGCAGACCCTCTTCAGTCATAATCTCAACCTCATCTTCCGTAATATTGGTGATTTGGCTATTAAAGTAAGCTTTGATTTCGCCGAAGGCGATTCGATTGTCTATATCTGGTCTAACCCAGTATTTCACTCTAGGGCTAATTTCTGGACCACGAACCACCAACGTCACATGAGCACCTTTTCTATAGGTTTCCAAAGCAGCGTCAATGGAGGAATTGCTGGCACCAACCACGACTACATTTTGCTTCGCGTAATAGTGTGGATCATCATAATAATGCTTTACTTTCGGTAGTTCTTCGCCTGGCACATGCAGGTACATCGGGATATCGTAAAATCCTGTTGCGATGACCACATATTTCGCAGTATAGGTCTGCTTGGAACTTTCAACCGTAAATAAGCCTTGATCTTTGTTGACAGATAGAACTGCCTCAAAAAGATGCGTATTCAGATTGAACTTGCTCTCGATGCGTCGGTAGTATTCCAATGCTTCAGCTCTTTTCGGTTTTGGATTAGTGGTCACAAATGGGGTGTCGCCAATTTCCAATCGTTCCGAAGTAGAAAAGAAGCTCATGTTGACCGGATAGTTATATAGGGAATTGACTAAACAGCCTTTCTCCAAAATGATATGGCTCAAACCATTCTTTTGCGCCTCGATTCCGCAGGCAAGCCCAATAGGGCCGCCGCCTACAATCAGTATATCGTAATAATTATCCATTGATCATTTCTATTTTTTGCGGATGGATGATTGCCTCTTTCTCCATAACATCCACGGTAGATTTATATAAATCTGCGGATATTTTATTCAAAAACTGTAATTGCTCGGTAATTAATTTAGATTCCGCCGGATCAAGTGTCTCTTCAGTCACTTCAGGGAATTCGCTTACTTCGGTGAATATCGGTTGATCCTGATCATCTGTGAGCAATACAATCGATTTTGCCATATTGCTCAATATCTTTTTCAGTAGGAGCAGATGCTCTTTGGTATAATTTGCATTCATGGCTTGCTGCAGTTGCGTCAGAAGCGTAGCACCGTAAGACGAGAGAATATGGTTCAGGATGACAAACCGGTTGACCTCTTTTGTGCTTTTCTGACGCCATTTAGGTTCCGAGAGCATACGTTGGAAAGTGGAACCCATATTCGCTGAAGCAATGTAAACTTCTTTTCGAGAGAGTTTGTATTCTGTGATATTGACCGTTTCGTCTGATAGGAGTCTAACGGCGATAGCTAGGTAATTATAATTTGCAATCAGCAACTGTCGCATATTCGGGCGAATTTGGAAACTCTCCCAATTCGGGAATACTACATAGCTGGATATAAAAGCGATCATGCCACCTAGAAAAGTATCGAATATGCGTTCCTTTGCAATCTCAAAGGTGTTATATCCGGTGAAGCTCAGCATGATCAATACGTAGGGCGTCATGAAGAGCACTGCGACAATATAATTGACGCGGAATAGGCTATAGGCGGTCAGGAAGAAGAAGATCAGCAATATAAACAGGGCAATTTCATTATGGACCGTCATTAAGATAATGGCGCCAATGATACCGCCAATGACTGTACCTAATAAGCGTTGGAAGTTCCGCTCCTTCGTTAAGCCAAAACCAGGTTTTAGGATCACCATGATAGTCAATAATACCCAGTAACTCCCCATGCTGCCTACATTGAACCAGTCCATGTTCAAAACCAGATAGGTAACCGCCATCACCACTGCCATGCGCAGCGCGTGGCGGAAAATAGACGAGTTGAACGATAAGTTGTCTCTCAGTTTACTCCAAACGATATGCTCCGTCTGGATGAACTTGTTCGCCTCTTCGATCTCTTGCTTATTGACTTTATTCGATCGTATCGCATTATAGTTGTAGATATTGTGAATAAAAACCGTAATGCTACGGATACTGATCAGAATCTTCTTCAACGGTATACTGTTGATATTCTCTTTTTGTTCAACTTGGTCAATCAGTTCTTTGATACTCTCAATATCGTCTTTGAAATTATATAGCGGCTTGGGCGCTCGATTAGCATTTAATTGATAAGCTAAATGGTCTAGTTCGTTCGCAATTTTTAAAAGCAAGTTTCTGAACTCCTTTAAAATTCCTGTATGCGCGTAGGTTTTGCGGATGACCTCATAGTCATAATGGGTGGTCATGCTTTGCTCAAAAAGGTCGACAATATCATTGAAGATAAGCGTTAGAAAGCGCCCGACCTTGGTCGTATCCTTAATGGAACGCTTACTCTGGAAAAGTAAGTCGCGCACATTTTCTTGATGTTCATGGACTTCAATTTGCTTTTCGATAAGCTTCCGGTAATTATCATCAAGATCGACTTTGTGGTCATAGAAGTTGGCCCGGAGGCGGATGAAGTCGCCTACAAATCGAATAGATTCGGAGAGCTCCTGCTGCGCTAATCGATAAGGTCGGACCTGCGAGAGGGAGAAGCTGATCAGCATATACCATACGGCCCCGATGAAAAAGAAAAGTAAAAAGTACATTTCTTCTTTAAACGTATAGGCATCATCAACATTGATCAGCATAATCAATATACCCATAGAGCCGACAGTTGCCGCACGTGCGTTGAAAACGGCGAACATGGAGTATAGGAAGCATAATAGCCCGATAACAATGGTCATTATCCAGATATTGGAGTTGGATGCGACCGTGATGAGTTGCGTAAGGATACATACGATTAGGCATGAAATCATACCCGTCCGGCGATGTGAAGGCGCTCCTGGCGTGTCGGACAGACCGATTAACAAGGCGCCTAAGGAAATGAATGTTCCCATGAGGAACTCCCCAAAGGCCGCACATATAATAATAGGAACTACACAGCCTATCGTGATGCGCAAGCCATCTGCGAAATATTGACTATAAAAAAAGTTGCTAATTTCCTTCGTTTTCTTCATCGTGATACGACAAATATAAGGAAGGAATCCCGATTCAGCGGTTTTTAGAGAAGTAATTTTTTAAGTCAAAGAATTTCGTAAATTAAAATCGAAAAGAAATATCATTTATTGAAATATCAACATATGTTTGATTGGAATATTAAAATTGTAAATAAATAAGCTTTTTTATATAAAACTTATATATTTGTAATTCGCTGACCATCCTCAGGGAATAACTATAAAATTACTTTTGTTTTAATTATGAGATTAAGCCAGAAAAAAGCAGCTTTTCAAAACGAGGTGCTGACGCGTTTCGATTTGTTTAAAAGTTTGTTTCTTACATTGCCGTTCCAACGTGTGAAACACACGGGGACTATCCTTCCGTTCTTTACGACGCATTGCGAAAAAGGAGTGGAGGAGAAGTTAACCCCCGAAGCTATTATTGATAGTTTTTTCGGTCAATATGAACAGTATGTTCAGGAAGATGATCGCTTAGACCTATTATTCCGAATTGTTCAATACATTGAGCGCCAAGTGGTATTGTTTGATGCTGTGGAAGATTCGGCATTTAAGGCGGTTGGTAAATCTGATGAAACCGCTGGATTGGACTCCGTATTCCGACTTGCACAGTCGAATCCGGAAACAAAAAAACAAGTGATTCAGCGTCTCAGAGATATGTCGGTGCGCTTAGTACTAACGGCTCACCCAACTCAGTTCTATCCAGGACCTGTATTATCGATCATCAACGACTTGATTGAGTTGTTGAAACTGAACGATATCCCTAATATTCACCTGCTGTTACAACAGTTAGGAAAGACTCCATTTATCAATAAATTGAAGCCAACACCGGTTGACGAGGCGATCAGCTTGGCTTGGTACCTGGAGAATGTATTCTATCGCGTGGCGTCTGAGATACAGTCGAAGATTGACAACGAGTTAGAATTATCAAGTGCGGAGACTAGTCAGATTGTCGAGCTTGGCTTCTGGCCAGGAGGAGACCGTGACGGGAACCCGAATGTAACTTGGGAAAGTACGAAGCGCGTCGCAACGTTGCTTCGCACGATTCTCTTCCGTTGTTACTACCGTGATTTTAGAATCGTAAAACGTAGAATCACCTTCCGTGGTGTTGAAACGTACCTGGATGCCTTGCAGGAGCTGCTTTATGAAAACAGCTTTAATCCGAAAGAGAATCCGGAGGATATTACAGAAGAGATCCTGTTCAACCTGAAGGAGGTTAAACGCGTGTTGCTTGAGACGCACGATGGACTATTTGTAGAGATTGTGGAAGATTTGATCCGTAAAGTGCAAACCTTCGGCTGTTTCTTTACTACGCTGGATATTCGCCAGGATAGCAGTGTGCTTCGGGAAACCTTTAATTGGTTGCTGACGCAATATCCAAAAGAAACAGGAATCGATAAAAAGGAAATCGGAGACGACGAAGACGCGAAGGAACAAGCAATTACTTTTTCGGAGAAAGACCTTGCAATTGAAAACGTGCCTGCGCCTTTAGTCGAAGATACGCTTAAAGTGATTCGACTGATTAAGCAGATTCAAGAGTCGGGATCGGAACGTGCTGTTCAGCGATTCATTATTTCAAATTGTCAACAAGCGTCTGATATATTAGGTTTAATGCAGCTCTTCCTATGGCAAGGCTGGTCGAAGAAGGACTTGACGATGGACTTCGTGCCGTTGTTCGAGACAGTTGACGACCTTTCTCGTGCTGCGGATGTAATGCGAAGCTTATATGCAAATAAAGCCTACGCCGCGCATCTGAAGAAACGAGGGAATAAGCAAACGATCATGTTAGGCTTCTCTGATAGTACGAAGGACGGTGGCTATTTGATGGCAAACTGGTCTATCTATAGAGCGAAGATCGAACTAACGGCTATTTCCAGAGAGTTCGATGTTGATCTGGTATTCTTTGACGGCCGTGGTGGCCCTCCAGCACGTGGCGGTGGTAAAACACAGCGTTTCTACGCATCCATGGGTAAGGAAATTGAAAACAACCATATCCAATTGACTATCCAAGGGCAGACAATTAGTTCGCAATATGGCTCTTTAGATACTGCTAAATACAATATCGAGCAGTTATTGCACGCGGGAATTGTTTCTGATTTGCGCCAGAAAGAAGGGGATACATTGACTGCAAAGCAAAAGAAGGTAATCGATCAGATGGCGGCTGAAAGTCATAAGAAATTCTTGTCTTTGAGAAAGCATCCTAAGTTTTTAAAGTATCTCGAGACTTTGAGTCCTTTAAAGAGCTTGGCATCGATCAATATCAGTAGTAGACCGGTGAAACGTAATTCGGATAAGGAATTGCGCTTAGAAGATTTGAGAGCAATTAGTTTCGTAACTGCTTGGAGTCAGTTGAAACAAAATATTCCAGGATTCTACGGTGTGGGTACTGCTTTACAGTGGGCAGAGGACAACAACATGTGGTCTTACGTGAAGAATCTGTATGAAAATTCTGGTATGTTCAATACCATTATTGACAACTGTATGATGTCCATGACGAAGTCCAACTTCAATATCACTTCCTATATGCAGGATGATGCTGAGTTTGGCGAGTTCTGGAAGATGTTGAAAGACGAATTCGACCGTACGAAAGAATATTTATTGAAACTGACCGGAATGACAGAGCTGATGGAGAATTATCCGGTTGAAAAAGCATCGATCTGCGAGCGTGAGAAAATCATTCTTCCTTTGTTAATCATTCAGCATTACGCCATCAGAAAATTGGAAAGTAATAAGTTGGATGAGAAAAAGGCGGACGTTTATCGGAAATTAATCGGCCGAACTATCTATGGTGTTGTCAATGCAGGTCGAAATTTGGCATAGAATGATTTTGAATTGCATGAAAATAGGAATTTATACCTCTTAATAGCGATATTTTTTTATTTTTGTGTGTTTTTAAAATATTATAAAGCGATGAAATTAAATACATTATTTGTTGCAGCAGTTTTAGCAAGTACTTCATTGTCATCTTGCGTGTTTAAAACCGCAGATGAGAACCAATTGAAATATACACATACGACATTGGTTGATGGTGATGCTTATGCTTTTTTCAGACAGGTAGGAACCATCGCTCCTTATGAGGCTTCCTATTCTAAACATGTTGAAACTGTAGGGTCAGCGCAAGCTAAAGAGGTTGCAGGAAAAGTAGCGAAGGTTTTCGGAGAGATGATGCCACAATTAGACTCATTAGCAACGAAATTCCACGTAGATTTCCCAATCCTAGGTGCTGAACAATACACTGCGCCTTCGGAAGCAACTACGACTGTAGCAGTAGAAGAAGACACAGCAACACCTGACTCAGTTGCAGCAGCAGCTCCTGTTGAGATCGCTCGCCATGCTGAGGATTACTCCGATGAAGCCTATTTACACCACATCCAGCACCAAATTGCAGTGGTTAAAGAACACTTCAGAAGAATGTCACGCAATACAAACAAAGAATTAAGAGATTACGCCGTAGCAAAATCTGAAACTATCGCTGAGCTTTACAAAGCAGCGGGTGGTAAAGAAGAGCACGCGCATCACTAAGCATATTGCCTATGCTGAATCAGCAAATAATAACAGGTATAATGTCGTATGGAATGTCCGGAAGGATATTCCATGCGCCGTTTATAGGGGCCAACCCCCGCTTCAAATTGAAGGCTGTGATCGAAAGATCCAAGAAAAACGCACAGCTTGATTACCCCCACATCATAAGTTATGATTCCATCGATGAGCTGCTCAACGATCCGGAGATTGAACTTGTCGTGGTCAATACCCCCAACGATACGCATGTAGCTTTTGCGGAGAAAGCTTTGAGAGCCGGTAAGCATGTGTTAATTGAAAAGCCTGTCGCTCCAACAGCAAAAGAAGCTGCTAAGCTATTTGAAATCGCTGAGGAATGCGGCAAACTACTACTTCCATATCATAATCGTCGATTTGATTCGGATTATCAATCCTTAAAGAAAGTTATTCTAGAAGAAAGAGTCGGACGCCCGATAGAACTTCATATCCGTTTTGATCGCTTCAAACCGAGTATCGGTGTCAAAGCCTTCAAAGAAAAGAAACAACCTGCCTCAGGCATTCTTTACGATTTAGGATCTCATTTATTAGATCAGGTGATTGCACTGTTCGGTAGACCTAAGTCTATGACCAAGATCAAAGGGACCTTCCGGGAGAACTCTGTAGTCGATGATTACGGTAACATCATTTTAAATTATTCAGGCGGACTGAATGTATTTATCACCACGAGTCTGCTTGTCGCTAATCCGCAAGCGAGCTTTGTGCTACATGGAACGAAAGGAAGTTTTGTAAAAGAGCGCACAGATACTCAGGAAGCACAACTTTTGGCTGGTAAGTCGCCAATGGAAGATGACTTTGGTGTCGAACCTGAGAACAAGGAGGGGCTTTTAACTTTCGAAAATGACTTGAAAGAACTTGAAACAGCGTTGATTCCTTCTGAACGAGGAGAATACATGAGCTTGTTCGATGAAGTCTATGAAGCTATTCGAAACAACAAGCCTTACTTCGTAAATAAAGATCACATCATTTGGCAATTAGAAATACTAGAACCTAGTAAATAATCAGCTATTTAATATTAAGTTTACATATAGTTAATCTAGGATAAGTAAAATTGTCGTTAAATCAAATATACTAACGTGAGATATGCTGCTATAGATATTGGCTCGAACGCCGTCCGGTTGTTAATTGCTGATATCATTGAAAGAGAAAACGAAATAATTTTCAGTAAAAACACCTTATTGCGCGTGCCATTACGCCTAGGCGATGACGCGTTTATCCACCGACATATTTCTGAAGGGAAATTTGAAAGCATGGTGAAAACCATGAGCGCTTTCCGAAATCTTATGGATGTATATCGCGTTACGGATTATATGGCTTGTGCTACTTCAGCGATGCGCGATGCAGATAATGGTCCTGATGTGGTTGCAGCATGTAAAAAAGCAGGAATAGATATACAGATTATTGACGGCGGCGTGGAAGCACAGATTATTTATAATGTGCATGGCCAAACTGCAATGGATCGTAATAAAGTGTATTTGTACATTGATGTAGGTGGTGGTAGCACAGAAATCTCCTTGTTTGCTAATGGCGACCTTGTGGCTTCTAGATCTTTCAATTTGGGGACAATCCGCATCCTAGATAATCAAGACTCTCCAGACACATGGGATGATATGAAGCGCTGGGTGAAGGATATCACTAAATCATATAAGAACATCTATGGTATAGGTTCCGGAGGAAACATCAATAAGTTATCGCGACTTGCGAATGAGAAAGCTGACAAGCCTATTTCTTATGCGAAACTGAAAGCTCTTTACGTCTACCTGAATTCATATTCTTTAAAGGATCGTATTAACATCCTGGAACTCAAGCAAGACCGTGCCGATGTTATTATTCCAGCTGCAGAGATCTTTTTGACGATCATGAAGGTAGGACATCTTAAAAATATTACGGCCCCAAGAATTGGTTTAGCGGATGGAATAATCCAAACGTTAATCAATAAAAATTTCAAGAAATAATAGAGATCACAATCGTTGTAAGTATCGAAAATAATTCTATTTTTGCGGTATAGATACCTAGGTGGCGAAATTGGTAGACGCACCATCTTGAGGGGGTGGCGCCTGAATGGGCATGGCAGTTCGAATCTGCTCCTAGGTACTCTCCAAAGCAATATAAAAGCCTTGCAAACTGCAAGGCTTTTTTTTTCTGAAAGTTATTGTTGTTTTTTCAATTTAAACCAATAAAAAATCAGACCAGTGATTGTTCAAGGGTCTATTTTTTTGTCTGGAATATTTTGTTTCTGTTTCTTAAGTATTCTTCTTGATCAAAAAAAGGACTTTATTACTAAAAACAAGAGTATAATTTTTTCTTCGAGCTCTAAAGGCATCAACTGTTGGTTCTTAAACGTCTGTTATCAGTTTTTTTCACGGGGAGTCTAACCACCAAAAAAAGGTCGATCTTTTATTTATAAGACGTGTTCTTCAGGGTACTCAATTGTTTCTGTAATCTGTCAATTCTTTTAAGTCTTCTATTTTCCAGTATTTTTATATCCTGGGGATGTAATTGATAGGGTTCCATGTCCCTCAGCACATGGTATGCAGCGGTCAATATCTTATGTGCAATGGCTATTGTCGCCTTCTTATGTCCTCTTCGGGCAGCGATCTGGTGATGCTTGACTGCAAGTAAGGGATTGGCCTTGGATCTAGAAGCTACCCATGCGGCCTCTACGAGCGTTGTCTTGAGATACTTATTTCCATGTGTTGTTCTGGAGGAATACTTTTTTCCTGCACTCTCATTGTTGCCCGGGCAAACACCAGCCCATGAGGAAAGGTTCTGATGTGTTGCAAATTGGGTCATGTCCGTACCGATCTCTGAGACGATTCCTAATGCTACTTTGGAAGACACTCCCGGAATAGTCTCCAGTAGTTCCAGCTCCCGATACATGATCCTTGCGTACTGTTCCATCTGAGCCTCTGATTGTGCTATTTGTAGATTGATATGATCGATGGATTGCAGTATAAGGGTCAACATGAAGCGGTGGTGATCTGTGACCTTGCCAGTAAGTGCTTTAATCAGTTCTGCGTGTTTCTTGACCAGTGAACCCTTGGCCATGCTTGCCAACAGCAAAGGATCGCTCTGACCTTTAGCCATGGATCGGACCATTTCCATGGCGCTTACACCGAATACGTCGCTGACCACGCTCCGCAGTTTGACGTTGGCAGATTCAAGGATGTTCTGCAACCGGTTCTTTTCTGCAGTCCGCATCGCGATCAGCTTGCGTCTATGTCGGTAGAGCTCCCTGAGCTCCCGGATATGTTGTGCTGGAATGAAGCTACCCTTCAGTAGACCGGAAAGAAGCAGTTTGGAGATCCATTCGCTATCCTTCTTATCGGTCTTCTGCCCCGGAACATTCTTGATGTGGCGGGCATTGACCAACAAAATGTGAAAGTAATCTTCCAAAACCGCGTAAACCGGTCGCCAGTAAACACCGGTGCTCTCCATGGCAACCTGTGTAATGGAATGGGATTGAAGCCATTGCACTAAATCATACAGGTCATCCGTAAAAGTTAAGAAGGTTTTTGTCTCTGTATCAAAATCACTACCTTTAATGGTAGCAACTACTGTGTCTTTATGGACATCCAGTCCACAGCCACGATCAAGAATAAAGGGTAATCCGCTGACAGCCATAGGTCTTATATTTATTGGTACTAAGATACCGTTTTGGCTAAATGCCTATTGGGACTATGAGCCCGTGACTTTCATGGCTGTTGGTGATACCCGAGTATCATGAATGTTTTTTTCTGAAAGTGTCTGTTTTCAGAGGCCATCAAGAACTTTCATCCCTGTTGGTGTTTCAAAGGAAACATGAAAGTTTTATTGCTATATCCTTTTTAGATCTTGTTTGCTTTGACTGTAATCTCCGCAATATCTAAAACTTGAATTTCTTGTTCTTTTTCCTTAACCTTGACACCGTCTCTTAACATCGTCATGCAGAAGGGGCAAGCTGCAGCTACCACGGAGGCTTGACTTTCTATAACGTCCTCAATACGTTCGACATTGACGTCCTTATCGCCTTTCTCCGGCTCTTTAAACATCTGAGCACCACCAGCACCACAGCATAGCCCATTGGCCTTACAGCGCTTCAATTCAACTAAGTCAGCATCTAATACTTCTAATGCTCTTCTAGGTGCTTCATAAACATCATTCGCGCGGCCTAAATAGCATGGGTCATGATAAGTAATCTTTTTCCCTTTAAATTCATGTCCATCAGCAGGCTTTAGCTTGCCTTCATCAATCAGGGATTGTATGAGTTGCGAATGGTGGATAACCTCATAATTTCCGCCCAAACTTGGGTACTCGTTCTTTAGCGTATTAAAGCAATGCGGACATGCTGTCACGATCTTTTTAATCTCATAGCCATTCAAAAGGTCAATGTTCATCATTGCCTGCATTTGGAATAAGAACTCATTGCCCGCGCGCTTCGCAGGATCGCCGGTGCAGCTTTCTTCTGTTCCGAGGATGGCATATTTAATACCTACATGATGTAAAATCTTACAGATGTCTCTAGTAATCCGTTGAGCGCGCTCATCGAAGCTACCAGCACATCCAACCCAGAACAATAGGTCTGGTGATTCTCCTTTTGCTAATAGCTCAGCGACAGTAGGGATATGTATATTATTTTCCATGTTAAATTCTTCTTATTGATTTGTCCAATTAGCGCGGTCAGCTTGTGAATATTTCCAAGGCGCGCCGTTGTTCTCCAAATTCGAAAACATATTATTTACACTCGACGGCGCTTGTGATTCTTCCATCACCGCATACTGTCTCAAGCCCATAATGATTTCTAGTGGATTGATGTTGACAGGACATTGCTCCACACAAGCATTACAGCTCGTACAAGCCCATATCTCTTCTCTAGTAATATAATTGTCCAATAAAGCCTTTCCGTCGTCCTGGAAGCTTCCATTCTTGTCGATGTTCTTTCCAATTTCCTCAATACGATCTCTCGTATCCATCATGATCTTACGAGGCGATAACAGCTTACCAGTGATATTTGCCGGACATGAAGATGTACAACGTCCGCATTCGGTACAGGTGTAAGCGTCGAGTAAGTTTTTCCAAGTTAAATCCAATGCATCTTTTACCCCGAAACGGCTAGCTTCGCCAATAGGAGGGGGGAGCGAGGGATCCAACATCACCTTCACTTCTTCAGTCACAGATGGCATATTATCAAACTTTCCTTTAGGTTCCAACCGTGTAAAGTACGTGTTAGGGAATGCCAAAAGAATATGTAAGTGTTTGGAAATAGGTAAGTAGTTCAAGAAAGCAAATACACCGATGATATGGAACCACCAGCAAAAACGTTCGATCAGAATCAAACTACTGACCTCATCAGGCAATAGATTGACCAAATAAGAACTAACTGGAAAAGCACCAGCAATATGATAATGTTCTGCACCTAGCGCCTGAAGCTTCTGATCTGCAGCGTTCATGAACAAGAATGCCGCCATTAATAAGATCTCTGCAGTGAGGATCAGGTTCGCATCTGTTTTTGGCCAATTGTTTAATTCAGATTGATTTAAGCGCTTCAGTTTAAGGAAGTTTCTGCGGATAAAGAAGATCACACAGCCTAATAAAACAGAAAACGCCAATAGCTCAAATGCATAGATCAGGAAGTTGTAGAAGCCGCCCATAAACGAGAATACCCGGTGCGTACCGAATAGCCCATCAATCACGATCTCCAACATCTCGATGTTTATAATACAGAACCCAACATACACAAACAAGTGCAGCAATGCAGGAATCGGTCTTTTAAACATCTTCTTCTGACCGAAAGCGACCAACAGCATCGTCTTCAATCGCTCCGAAGGGCGATCAAAACGATTGACCGATTTGCCCAACTTGATGTTGCGGTAAATCTTTTTCGCATTGATGAAGAATAGAATTAGAGACGCTATTAATAAGACGCCGAACAGTATCTGACCTATCATAGTTTACAAATTAGGTATAACAAAGATAAAAAAACCGACTATACTATGCATGCATAATAAATTATTTAGAAACATTAAAAATAATTGGCGCAATAGGATAAAGGCATAGATGTCTATCGTATCTAGTTTTACAAAATAACATTATTAATTCAATCGTACAAAAACCTAACTTATTTGCGTAGTCTTTTGTAAATTGCAGCATACAACCAAAATCAATGAATGGAATCATTCCATTCTCAATCTATCGAAAAACATAATGAAGTCTGAAACAAATCAGTTTGATGTAATTGTCATTGGCTCGGGTATTTCCGGAGGGTGGGCGGCGAAGGAATTCTGCGAAAAAGGATTCAAAACGCTGGTTCTGGAGCGAGGTAGAGACGTGAAGCACATCAAAGATTACCCGACTGCCTATACAGATTATTGGCAATTCAAACATCATAATGCCCTCAGTAATGCTGTCCGTCAGGAAAACCCCATTGCTTCAAAATGCTATGCCTTCCGCGAGGATGCTATGCATTTCTTCACCAAAGACAAAGATCAAGAATATATACAAGAACACCCATTCGACTGGATTCGGGGCTATCAGGTTGGCGGCAAGTCATTGACCTGGGCGCGACAAGTACAGCGTTGGAGTGATTTTGATTTCGAAGGACCGGCGCGTGATGGCTTTGCCGTCGATTGGCCAATACGCTATAAAGATATTGCCCCTTGGTATAGCTATGTCGAGAAGTTTATCGGCGTCTCCGGCAATCGCGATGGCAATGCTGCTATGCCCGATGGCGAATTTCTCCCAGCTTTCGACCTGAACGCTGTCGAAAGAATGATTCAGCAGAAAATCCCTACGAAATACCCAGACCGACAGGTTATTTCTGGACGCTGTGCGCATATTTCTTCGCCTCAGCCTATACATATTCAACAGGGGAGGACGCAATGCCAAAACCGGACGATGTGTCAACGAGGCTGTCCATTTGGAGGATACTTTAGCTCGAATGCTTCCACGCTACCTTGGGCGCAGAAAACAGGAAATCTAACCTTAAAGCCCAATGCCATCGTTGAATCCATCCTTTTTGATGAGAACAGTCAGAAGGCCTCCGGCGTGCGTGTCATCGACGCAGAAACCCTCGAAACGACCGAATACAAAGCCAAGGTAATCTTCCTGAATGCGTCCGCACTGGCGAGCAATCTCATCCTGTTGAACTCCAAGTCTGCTCGTTTCCCGAACGGTTTGGGCAATGATAGCGGCGTCTTAGGGAAATACATTGCCTTCCACAACTATCTAGGAAGCGTAGGCGGGAGTATCGAAGGCTTTGAAGACCAATATTACTACGGGCGTAGGCCAACGCAGCCCATCATTCCTAATTTCCGGAATGTCAAAAAACAAGAAACAGACTTTCTGCGCGGATATGCCTCCTTCTTCTCGGCCTATCGCCGCCGCGGGGTGCCGTCGGAAATGCAGGTAGGCGCAGATTTCAAAGATAGTTTAACGGAAGTTGGCGGATGGGGGATCGGCATGATGATGCAAGGAGAGACCATCCCCAAAGAGAGCAATCACGTCCGTCTAAGTGAAGACAAAAAGGATAAGTTTGGCATGCCGCAACTTATCACCTCTGTTCAATATGACGACAATGACCAGAAGAGCATGGAGGACTTCCATAATCAAGCCGCTGAGATGTTAGAATACATTGGAGCCAAGAATATCTATAAGAACAACAGTCAGCAGAATCCGGGTCTAGATATTCACGAAATGGGAGGAGCAAGGATGGGCAATGATCCAAAAACCTCCATCCTCAATAAATGGAACCAGATGCATCTATGTAAGAATGTCTTCGTAACGGACGGTGCATCGATGACATCCACCGGAACACAAAACCCTTCGCTAACCTTTATGGCTTTAACAGCCAGAGCAGCTAATTATGCGATGGAGGAAATGAAGAAAAACAATCTTTAAAGAACATCATACCTAATAAAATAAAAAAAGGTCTGCATCAATTTGATACAGACCTCTTTTTATTTTCAATAAGATCTTATACTTATTTCTTAGCTGGAGTTGCTGTTGCAGAAATACCTAGTTTTTTCTTGATATCCGCTGTTAAATCATCGCCACCACCGAAGTAAGGAATACCACCGTTAGAAACGTCTAACACGTAAGCATAACCTTTTTCTTGAGCTACTGCATTGATTGCAGTGAATACTTTTTGCTCGATAGGAGCGTAAAGCTCTTGTTGTTTTTTACCAATGTCCTCTTGTGCTACACGTTGAACATCTTGGATACGAGTTTCCATCTCACGCATAGAGTTAGCGATTTGTTGAACCTCTGCATCTACAGACTCTTTATTTGCTTCACTTCTGTTTCTCAACTTCTCGTTTGCGTCGTTTTGTTTCTTTTGGTATTCAGCATACATTCCTTGAAGCTCTTTTTGTTTTGTTTCGCTTAAGGTTTTCATTTGTGCTTCTGCCGCTTGAAATTCTGGAGTCGACTGAACGATTTCTGCAGTATTGATATGTCCGATTTTTTGTTGCGCACTTGCAGTGTTTGCCGCCAATAAAACTCCTGATGCTACTACTACACTTTTCAATAAATTTTTCATGCTGTTCATGTTAATGTCTTATATACGTAGATATAAGGTTTTTTGCTATTTTAAATTATCTAGTTAAAAATTAGTTACACAATAATAATAAAAAATCTTAGTTCGCTAACGATGCATTAGGCTTCAATCCTAACTTCGTAATAACCTCGTTACTCTTGTCCATCGCTGGATTAGCGTAAAGGAAGGATGTTTCACTACGTTTGTCTAACACGAAATCATATTGCTGAGCTCGCGCAACGTCTTGAATCGCTTTCTGAACACGGTCTTGAATAGGCTTCATCAACTTCTCACGTTGTTGAAATAACTCACCGTCCATACCGAATTTACCGCGTTGAAACTCCTTAACTGATTTCTCTTTGTTCACAATCTCGTCTTCACGACGTCTGCGCATGTCCTCATTCAAACGAGGAGCATCATTCTGGTAAGCTTTATACAAAGTCTCGATCGATGCATATTGCTTGTCAACTTCCGCTTGCCATTGTTGGGATAAGTTATCCAATTGCTTTTGAGCATTGGTATACTCTGGGATGTGCTTCATTACATATTCCGAATCCACATAAGCCAATTTCTGCGCATATGATACACTGCCCATAAAGGCTAGCATAGCTACTATTACTAATATTCGTTTCATAGAGGTACAAATTTTAATCATTTCTTTGTTTATGACAAATATTGTGCTAAAAAGTTTAATCTTAAAATCCTCCCATATTCTGGATGATACTGAACGTGAAGTTTTGTTTCCACTGTGATGTCGGTAATCCCGGAATTGGATCCAAGGCATGACCATAATCGATACCTAGCATACCAAAGATAGGTAAGAAGATACGAGCACCCACACCTACAGAACGGCGAACCTTGAATGGATTTACTTCATCAAACTTGTTCCAAGTATTACCGGCTTCTGCGAATGCTAAAGCAAATACGGTTGCTTGCTCATTCAACATGATTGGGTGGCGTAGTTCGATTTGATATTTCGCATAGATCGGGCTACCAGACTGGATAGCGATATTCTGCAAATTATTACCTGTCGTAGCAGGGATAACCGTACCGTTTGCATATCCACGCATTGCGATGATCTCTGAACCCTGTAAGAAGTCGAATCCTTGCATACCATCACCACCTAATTTGAAACGCTCAAATGGTGAAGTTGGTGTTCTATCGCCGTAAGTACCTAAGTAACCAAACTGTGCTTGTGTTTTCAATACCAATTTACCGACAATCTTCGTGTACCATTGTGAATCAAACTTCCACTTGTGATACTCCGTCCATTTGTATTTCTCGTTATCTGGCGCTGTTGCGTAGTCAATATTATTCCATGCCGAGTAAGGAGGAGTCAACTGCACGCTGAACTTCAAGTGCGAACCCGAAGTAGGGTAGATAGGCGCGTCAATCGAGTTTCTACTGATCTCTTGTGTAAAGTTGATGTTCGTTGCAGTACCATTAGAGAACAAGAAGTAGTTTCCGTAGTTCTCCAATTTATAACGTTGGTAAGATAAAGAACTGTTGATCTGGAAGTAGTTATCCGGCCATTGCAAACGCTTACCCAAGGTTGCTGTCACCCCGTGCATTTGAATCTTAGGGTTGTTTTCATACCCTTCATAACGCCCAGTTTGTGGGTTATAGTATTGCGATTGCGAGTTAGAGATATAAGCACTCAACCCAAAATAGATTGGTTTCTTACCACCTAACCACGGCTCCGAGAAAGAGAAGCTATACGATTGATAGCGTTTTCCGGAAGTTTGACCACGAATACTTAATTTCTGACCATCTCCACGTGGAAGTGGC
Source organism: Sphingobacterium hotanense (assembly GCF_008274825.1). Lineage (NCBI taxonomy): Bacteria > Pseudomonadati > Bacteroidota > Sphingobacteriia > Sphingobacteriales > Sphingobacteriaceae > Sphingobacterium > Sphingobacterium hotanense. Next base: position 3,379,342 of record NZ_CP030848.1, on the reverse strand, counting down.
TTCCAAGCCTCTTTCTTAAAGAAATTGCTCGTCGAGAAGTTATTGAATGTTAAACCTAAAGTACCGATTACTTGCCCTGCACCATAACCACCGGATAGTTCCACCTGGTCAGAAGGTTTTTCAGCAACTGTAAACTCGATGTCTGTCGTTCCTTCTTCATAGTTCAAGTTTGTCGGCATAGGAGTAACCTTCTGCTCATCAAACATCCCTAATTGTGAAATTTCACGAACGGAACGTACTAATAACTCACGAGAGTATTTTTGACCTGGCTTAGAGTAAATCGAACGAAGAACAACACGGTCATTCGTTACGTCGTTACCTTTCAGGATTACATTGTTGATTGTATACTGTTTACCCTCAAACATCTGGATCTCGATATCCACCGTATCTTGGTAGATACGTTTGATAACAGGCTGAACGTTGAAAGTTAAATAACCATCGTTCTGGTAGATTGCAGCAATATCATCCGAGTTTCTAGTAGGACCAGAAAGCTTTGAATTCAACTTCTCCTCGCTATATACATCGCCCTTTTGAATACCTAATAAGATATTTAAAACCGAGTCTTTATATTTCGCGTTTCCTGCCCAATCGATATTACCAACATAGTATTTAGGACCTTCGTAGATGTCGAAATCAATAGCGACCTCATTGTTATCATAACGGTAAACGCTATCCTTTAAGATCTGCGCATCACGGTATCCTTTGTCTTGCATCTTAGCAACCAACTTTTCCTTAGCCTCTTCGTATTTGTCTTCCTTGAATTTTCCAGGACCAAACACACGGAACCAAGCTCTAGGTTTTACACCTTTTAAGTACTTGCGTAATTGCTTGTCGCTGAATTCTTCGTTTCCTTCGAATTCAACTTTTCTAACTTTAATTTTTTTATTGCGCTCTACATCGACTACAACAATCTCGTTGTTGCTTTGCGCAGAGTCTTTTTTGGTTGTGATTTTTATTTCCGGATATAAATACGATTTCTCACGTAGAAATTTCTCAATCGTATTTTTAGTTGTCTGAAGCAAATTTTCGTTTACAATCTTACCTGTATTTGCATTTAAACGCTTGCGAACCTCCTCTGTCTGGCTTTTGCTTAAACCATTAAGATCAACGCGGGTCAATCTCGGGCGCTCAACAACGCGGATTTCTAAAAAGATCGTTTCGTCTTGAATTCTGGTAGCATAAAGCTGCACATCCTCGAACAAGTTTTGATCCATCAAAAACTTAATAACGTTGGCCGTTTGTTCACTCGGAACCTCAATATACTCACCAACGGTAAGGCGTGAAATCGTAATCAATACGTCCTTATCCAAATACTGAGCGCCTTTAACCTCTATCCCGCCGATAACATAGCTCTTTGGTTCTAATGCACTGATATCGTTTCGGTTATTTAAATTTAGCGGGCGGTTGCCAGGGATCTGCGCATGCGCAAAATTTAATAAGAATATGGTCAGTAATAAGGTAAGTTTAATTTTATGCTTCATCTACTCTTTATTATGTCTGCTAAAGTACAGCAAAGTCTTGTTAATTTTTGTTAAAAGAAATATTACGAAATTATGGCATTAACAGCGCCAAAATCAAAATGTTGCAAAAGTAATGATTTCTTATAATTGTTCACTAGTTTTCCCAAATCTTCTTTCTCTATTTTGATACAAGTAGATGCATTCAAATAGATGTTCCCTAGAGAATTCCGGCCACATAATAGGCAGAAAAAAGAGCTCGGTATAGGCAAGTTGCCACAACATATAGTTGCTGATGCGTTGCTCACCGCTCGTTCTAATCATCATCTCCGGGTCGGGAATCGCTTTGGTATATAGATTTTCGCTGAACGTTGGCTCGTTGATATCCTCGAGACTCAATTCGCCCGACTGCACTTTCTGAGCAATTGTTTTTGTCGCATCTAAGATTTCTTGGCGAGATCCATAACTTAAAGCTAATGTTAGTGTACAGCCAGTGTTATCTTTGGTTTGGTCTATCGTGCTCTGCAAGGTTACTTGGCAATGCGGCGGTAGGTCTGCCATGCGGCCAATCGTGTTCACACGGATATTGTTTTTCTGAAAGGTAGGTAACTCTTTATTCAAGGAGTCTACTAGCAATTCCATTAAGGCATCGACTTCAAATTGTGGTCTGTTCCAATTTTCAGTAGAAAAAGCATATAAAGTGAGGTACGAAATACCAATCTCTACAGCGGCTTCTAGCGCTTCGCGTACCGCAGTGACACCATTTCGGTGACCAAATACGCGTAGCTCGCCTTTTTCCTTCGCCCAGCGGCCATTACCATCCATAATGATGGCGATATGCTTGGGTAGGTTTGATTTGTCTATATTTTCTTTATAGTCCATTTCTTAATTTACATTTAACGATTCTCAAGCTCTGCACTTTTCGAACCGCTGGAACTCATGTTATACTGCCGACGAAAATGTAACCCTCTCATAAAGAGCGGGAACACAATTTGCGATCAATAAAGATGAGGGTATTTTGCTGTCTGATTGATAAGGTAGCGAGGAGGCAAAAACAACATGCGCCCGAACAGATGCTGGGTGATCTAAGTTGCTGGTAGTGCTGTAAAATTCTACAGTATAAGCCTCTCGTGGTTTCAAAGTCTGACAAATTTTCGTAAAGATACAGGTTTTACCGCAATCCTAACACTTAAAATAACGTTAAAAGCAGGTTAAGCTAATAATTAGTAGTTGCGGACGTCGATGCCCCAAAGTAATTTTTCGCGCAAAATGCCAAAATATTGATCGTCTTTCAGGCGGATCAGGTTAACATGATACGGCGCTTTGGTAATCAGTAAACTAGTCTTTGTGGATAGGGTATAACTTTTTGAATCGCAGCTTACGATATACTTCTCCGTACGGCTCTCGATGTTCAGGCGGAGCTCCATATCTTCCGAAACAACAATAGGGCGAACGTTTAAATTATGGGGAGATACCGGGGTGATAACAAAGTTGCCACTGCCGGGCATGATAATGGGGCCACCACAACTTAATGAGTAGGCGGTTGATCCTGTTGGCGTCGCAATGATCAATCCGTCGGACCAATAGCTGTTCAACAGTTCGCCATTTAAAACGGCATGCACTGTAATCATCGCTGAGGAATCGTAACGGAACACCGTAATATCATTTAGCGCATTGGAAACTCCGGCTTTTATGGTGCCGTCGGAGCTTTCCACTTGTAACAAAGCACGCGGTTGAACAGTATATTGATTGTTTAGAATCTGGTCTAATGCCTCTTCAATTTTATTCTTCGAAATGTTCGCCAGAAAACCCAAGCGTCCGAAGTTAATACCGGCAATTGGAATTCCCGAATCGCCAATGAGGGTTGCAGCAGAAAGCATGGTACCATCGCCTCCCAAACTGAGCATAAAAGAGATGTCCTTAGGTAAGTCCTTGTGCGTCTTGAACTTCTTGAACTTAAAATCTACTTTGCACAGCTTTTTTAAGAAGGTATGGAAATCGTGGTAGATATAAACCTGAACATTTCTTTCGCGTAAATAGGTGAAAAGTTCCACAACGTATCCAATGACCGATTGATTGAACTCACGCCCATACACCGCTATTGACAGTTCTTTCATGCTATAAGTAATCGTTTATTTTTTTCAAAGATGGGAAAATCTCCGAAATTATATGTTCAAATAGTTCATTAAAAGGTTGTATCGTTCTTGAATATCGTTCTGATCGGTACCATCATTAAACGATGCTTTCACCACATAATCATGTCGCCAAAGCGATGCCAGAACCGACGAGATATTGTTCTTGTTCACTTTGATGGTAAGTTCCACCTTGGTCGAGTTCTCGATCGGGCGAACTCCGGTATTCAATATCTTCGTATTTTCCGATTCGATGATATGCGCAACATGCGTAAGTGAATTATCGCGGTCTTCCATTTCTAAAACAATAATCGCACCTTTCTCCTGGTTAGAGATCGTCTGATTGATTGCACGCAATAAGTCCGTTTGTGTCACACAGCCAACATATTGATTCTGCTTGTTGAGGACCGGTAGAATATCATATTGATAAGTCTCCAGATATTGAAGCGCATCGTAGATATGCTGATAGTCGTATAGATAGATGAAAGGTAGGGTGATTTTAACTTCGGAAATCAAATCGCTTTCGTCTTCTACCGAAAGCAGATCCTCCTCAGTCAGCAGGCCATGGTATTCTTTGCCCTTCACGACAGGTAATTGGTGAAAATGTAATTCATTAACCTTGTTTAAGGCAAAATCCACCGTGTCGGATGGCCTAAGTTCGGTATAAAGAGTTGTTATGATTTCGCCAATGAACATATATCGTTTTATATATTAAATAGAATTTAAACCAAAAGGTTTAATTCTTCTTTAAAATACGCTTTAAGCTAAGGTAGGTAAAAAATACAATTTCGGATAAAATAAATAGATGTTTTACGCTACTTTAAACTATTTGTGTAATTTTACCCTACTTTAAAAGAGGGGTTATTATATGGGCTTACTAGAGAAAGAGAAGTTTATAAAAATCAGGGAAGTCATACATAAGAAAAGTCCAACATTAGCCAAATGGATCCCTAAGCCGTTAATCAGCTATTTGGAGCGTGTCATCCACGAAGACGAAATCAATTACATTATGACCACATATCATGATGATATGGGCTTAGACTTCGTAGATTCTTTGTTGAACGAACTTGACGTTAAAGTACATTTAGAAGGTGCAGAGAATATACCATTAGAAGATAGCGTGATCTTCGCTTCAAACCATCCATTGGGAGGGCTTGACGGTGTAGCCTTCATGCAGGCGATCGGAAAGTATAGAAAAGACGTCAAATTTCTCGTCAATGATATACTTATGAATGTCCGAAACTTAGAACCTCTTTTTGTGCCCGTAAATAAATTAGGCGGACAGAGTAAATCGGGTATTGCCGCCATTGAGAATGCTTACGCATCAGACCACGCGCTCTTAGTTTTTCCTGCCGGCTTGGTTTCCAGGAAGATAAACGGTAAGATCGTTGATTTGGAATGGAAGAAAAGCTTCATCTCGAAAGCTAAAAAATATAAAAAAGACATCGTACCTGTCTATATTGATGGAAGAAATTCTAACTTTTTCTACAATTTGGCTCGATTTAGGAATAAAGTAGGATTAAAAGCTAATATTGAAATGTTATATTTACCTGACGAGCTATTCTCGCAACGCGGTAAAGACATCACCATTAAGATAGGCAAGCGAATTCCTTATTCGCAATTTGATAACAGTAAAAATGAACGCCAATGGGCAGCGGAAGTCAAAGAGACCGTGTATGCCATGTCCGGAGGTAAAAAATAATTTATGCAAGAAATAATTGAACCAGTAGATAGAGCATTGATTAAAGCTGAGTTAACTAAGGAGGCTTTCGTGCGCTATACTAACAATGGGAATAATGAGGTTTATCTAGTCAATTACCATAACTCACCCAATATTATGCGTGAGATTGGGCGATTGCGTGAGATAACCTTTAGAGGTGCTGGAGGTGGTACGGGATTGCCTTTAGATATTGATGAAAATGATACGTGCGAACATAACTATGATCAGTTAATCGCTTGGAACCCTGAGGATGAAGAAATAATAGCTGGCTACCGCGTTATCAAATGTGCTGATGCGATCGATAGTAACGGAGAGTTCCACTTATCAACCGCTCATTACTTCGAGTTCTCGGATAAGTTTGTAAAAGATTACTTGCCTTATACGTTAGAGTTAGGGCGCTCATGGGTGCAGCCAAAATATCAGCCTGCCATCGACAACCGCAAAGGGATTTTTTCCTTAGACAACTTATGGGACGGATTAGGTGCTGTCGTATTGATGAACCCCGATGTGAAATACCTTTTCGGTAAAGTGACGATGTATCCGCAGTATAATGAAGAAGCACGTGATCTACTGATTTACTTCATGAACTACTACTTCCCGGATAAGGACAACTTAGTAAAACCTGTCGACGAGCTTTACCTAGGCTATAAAACGGATATCTCTAAACACGAAGGCATCTTTGACGGATTAGACTATAAAGCGGGTTATAAAGTATTGAACACCAAAGTGAGAGAGCTTGGAGAGAACATCCCTCCATTGATCAATACCTATATGAACCTGTCGCCAACGATGCGTGTTTTCGGCACTGCCAGAAACAATGAATTCGGAGAAGTAGAAGAAACCGGAATCATGATTATCCTTGATGATATCTACCCGGCAAAAAAAGAAAGACACATGAGTACCTTCGAGCGCGACCGCGAATTCGGAAGCCGCAAAATAGAAGGAAAATAACATACGCTTAATAAAACGAGCTAAAAAATAGCGCAATGATGAAGATCATTGCGCTATTTTTTTTGTGCCGCTCCATAATATGGTTGAATCCTACAATGATAAGTCCTTCTTTTGCTTAAAGCCCTTTCATAACCCTTTATTACCCCAATTATACCCCAATCAAACCCAATTGGAATTGGGTTTGATTGGGGTATAATTGGGGTAGTAGTTAGTTGTTAGTAGATAGTATTTAGTATCTAGACCTATGGCGGGAATAGATGTGAGAAATCAGATTTTAGACATTAGAGTGTGCTGTCTTTGAACCAGGAAAGGAAGGATTTAAGGATTGGCAGGATCGGACGTCATGGGTCTAACTACTAAGTACTAACTACTAAATACTGTCTTTGAACCAGGAAAGGAAGGATGAAAAGATTGGCAGGATCCTGAACATCCTAAAATCCTTCCTTTCCTGGTTCAGACAATGCTCTAACTCTCTTTACCCGCCACAGGTCTAGATACTAACTACTAAATACTAACTACTAGCAAAAGCCATTTCCACGTGCGGAATATCATCTTCCAAGTACACGTCGCTTTCTCTGACGAAACCGAGGTTTTCGTAGAAAGCTTGGAGGTATAATTGTGCGCTGATGCGGATAGTGTGGTTGGGGTAGGCGTTTTTCTGATATTGAATTGCTTCTTTCATCAGTTGTTGTCCGAGTTGTTGTTTTCGGAAGTTGGGATGTACGACTACGCGGCCGATGGAGCTGCAGTTGGGGTAGGAGACATCGGGAGGTAGAAGGCGCGCATAGGCGGCGCATTGGTCTTGTTCCATGAGGAACAAGTGTTTTGATTTTAAGTCTTTATCATCACATTCAGGATAGAGGCAGTTTTGCTCGAGCATAAACACATCTATCCTGACCTGTAGAATTCGGTAGAGTTCCTTGGCGCTTAAGTCGTCAAATGATTTGATTACCCAATTCATCGATGATAATTTTCTTTAGCTAAGCAATGATTTCACCACCTCAGAGATCGTGCGACCGTCTGCCTGTCCGGCTAGCTTTTGGTTGGCTAAGCCCATTACTTTACCCATATCTTTGATGGAAGCAGCACCGGTTTCAGCGATGATGCTTTTGATAACCTCTTCGATTGCCGCGCGATCTAATTGCTTAGGTAGGTAGCTTTCGATTACCTCTTGCTCTTCTACTTCAATTTGGTATAAGTCTTCGCGGTTCTGTTGTTGATAAATCTCTGCAGACTCTTTGCGTTGTTTCACTAATTTCTGCAATACTTTGATTTCGGTTTCTTCGGTCATCTCATCAGCACCACCTTTTTCAGTTTTTGCTAATAGGATCGCTGCTTTAATAGCGCGTAGACCTCTAAGTTTTGCGTTGTCTTTAGCGATCATTGCCGCTTTAATATCTTGATTGATCTGTGTTTCTAATGACATATTATTTTGAATTTGATCTGTTTATAATAGTTCCTGTTGCTTGTACGGTTGGCATCACCAATAAATCATTGATGTTGACATGAGCCGGGCGGTTTAATGCAAAGACAATGATCTCTGCAATGTCCTGTCCGCTCAACGGTGTTACCCCTTGGTAAACGGCTTTTGCACGGTCAGCATCGCCATGGAATCGAACTTCGGAGAATTCCGTTTCCACCATGCCGGGATTGATTGCCGTAACTTTAATGCCCTTCGGCAATAAGTCGATGCGCATCGCTTTATTTAAGGCATCTACAGCATGTTTTGTCGCACAATAGACGTTTCCATTCGGATAAACTTCTTTACCCGCAATAGAGCCCAAGTTGATGATATGTGCCTGTTGGCTGCCTTCCATCATCGGTACGACATTGCGCGTGACATAGAGAAGGCCTTTGACGTTGGTGTCGATCATACGGTCCCAATCGCCAATATCACCGGTTTGAATCGGGTCTAATCCTTGGCTTAGTCCTGCATTATTGATCAGAACGTCGATGTTTTTCCATTCCGCAGGAATATTGGAAAGGGTGGTCTCTACTTCATCCGCATTGCGAACGTCAAGTTTAAAAGTATGGACTTCGCAGGATGGATTGATTTGTTTGATTTTGGAAGTTAACTCCTCTAGGCGATCGACACGGCGCGCACACAGTAGGAGGCGATAGTTTGTGTCTTTTGCCAACTCTAAAGCACATGCTGCACCAATTCCGGAGCTGGCCCCTGTGATTAATACTGTTCTCATTGGCCTTGTTTATTTATTTTAAGCGTTTAGCTATTTATTACATTCATAGATGGTGCAGAATCCGAAAGTCTGCGGACGAACGTTGCAAGATGCAAAACCTACTTTATCGGTAATGGCAGCAAAGCGTTGCCCATCGGGGAACTTCGCTACAGATTCCGGAAGGTATTCATATGCACGGTTGTCTTTCGAGATCACTTTTCCCATTGCTGGAACAACTTTATGGAAGTAAAAGTTGAACAATTGTTTGATAGGAAATGCTGTCGGGTTGGATAACTCCAAGATGATCGCTTTACCGCCTGGTTTTAAGACTCTGCGGATGTCGGAAAGTCCTTGTTCCAGGTTTTCAAAGTTGCGCACGCCAAAGGCTACCGTTACGGCATCAAAAGTGTTGTCTTCAAACGGAAGACTCTCGGAGTCGCCTAAGCGTACTTCGAACTGGCTTTCCACGCCCTTTTTCTTTGCTTTCTCTGCTGCTACATCTAACATACCTTGTGAGATATCGACACCGATGATTTTCTTTGGATTAAGGATGCGGATCGACTCCAATGCGAAGTCGCCTGTTCCCGTTGCTACGTCAAGAATCATTTGGGGTTGAAGAGGCTTTAATAGCTTGATAGCTTTTTTGCGCCAGATCGTATCGATACCCATCGTCATGAAGCGGTTCAATAGGTCGTAAGTCTTCGAAATGTTGTTGAACATATCGGCAACTTGTTCCTTTTTGCCGCCCTCTGGGTTATAAGGTTTTACAGTAGAAGCATCGTTTGACATAGGTGCAAAGATACAACAAAGTAAACAGAAAATTGCTTTTTCTACAGGACAAGTTTAAAGCGAAAGAAGACCTCAAAATGCCTAACTGCTTGAGTTTGAATTTGAAGTGTAAATAGGCCCAAAAATAGTGATAGAAGTTATTCCGCTGTTAAGCTTATTAACATCGAGGTAGGTTATCCACATTTCGTTAATTAATTGATAATGAGCTTGATTTTTCGTAAATTAACATATTATCCACAACGGATGTGGAATACTAGGGGCTTAGTTTTCAAATCAGTAGCATGATTGTTGGAGCACCTATTTTGACTGTTTAAAACTTGTGGAAGGGGGCAGTTTTATTTTTCTTACATTTGTTACCCCGTCAGGAAACATCGAGCCGTAAAATTAAATTTGATATGTCCGTAGAAAACGAAAATTCAAACAATATGTCTAGCCAAGCTAGCCGTGCAAACTTTAACAAAAAGCGTACTAGCCTGAACAACTTAGTGAGTGGTTTGGGTAAACTGCCTCCTCAAGCTGTCGACTTGGAAGAAGCGGTACTGGGCGCGCTGATGTTGGAGAAAAATGCACTTAGTGAGGTCATTGATATCTTGAAACCGGATTCCTTTTACAAGGAGTCGCATCAGAAGATTTTTCAGGCAATCTATAACCTCTTTCAAAAGACTTCGCCAATCGATATTTTAACGGTTGTTGCGGAGCTTCGCCAAATGGGCGCACTGGAAATGGTGGGCGGTGCTTACTATATTACACAGCTGACGGACAGAGTAGTTTCGGCGGCGAATATCGAATTCCACGCACGTATTATTTCTCAGAAATACATTCAAAGGGAGCTGATTAAGGTGTCCACGGAGATCATCAATTCGTCTTATGATGAGACCAGTGATATCTTCGACTTGTTGGACCATGCGGAGAAGTCCTTATTTGATATTGCGCAAAACAACTTACGACGCGACTCGCGGAAGATGGATGATATCATGCGTGAGGCAATTTCTTCTTTGGAATTGTTACGCGATCGTACCGATGGTTTAACGGGTATTCCTTCCGGGTTGACGGCATTAGACCGTATGACGTCGGGTTGGCAGCCTTCGGATTTAGTAATCATTGCGGCACGTCCGGCGATGGGTAAAACGGCGTTCGTATTATCCGTGGCGCGTAATGCTGCGGTAGACCACTCGCGCCCTGTTGCGGTATTCTCGCTGGAGATGTCCTCGGTACAGTTGGTGAATCGTTTGATTGCCGGTGAGACTGAGATTGAACAAGAGAAATTGAAGAAAGGTAATCTGGCGGATCATGAGTGGCAGCAATTGCACTCTAGAATCGGCCGATTGACAGAAGCGCCGTTGATTATTGATGATACGCCAGCATTGAACGTTTTTGAGTTCCGTGCGAAATGTCGTCGATTGAAAGCGCAGTATGATATTCAGATGGTCATCGTCGATTACTTGCAGTTGATGCACGGTAAGAGCGAGGGCAAAGGTGGCGGTAACCGTGAGCAAGAGATCGGTAGTATCTCGCGTGCTTTAAAATCCGTAGCAAAAGAATTAAATATTCCGGTATTGGCCCTATCGCAGTTGAGTCGTGCGGTTGAGTCGCGTCCGGGTAACTCGAAGCGTCCGATGCTATCGGATTTACGTGAGTCGGGATCTATCGAGCAGGATGCGGATATGGTGTTGTTCCTTTACCGTCCGGAATACTACGGTATCACGGAAGACGAGGAGGGACGTCCTACAGCCGGTGTCGGTGAGGTTATCATTGCCAAACACCGTAACGGTGAAACCGGTATTGTGCCATTGAAATTCGTTGGTAAGTATGTGAAGTTCGTCGATCTTGAAGATGACTTCGCTGGTATGGGCGGCGATAGCGGAAGCTTCTCCGATCTGCCTAGTGGATTTGGCTCTGCCATGGCTCCATCCAATAGCTTCGATAACTTCGGCGGTGGTATTACCATGCCTTCCAGAATGAACGATATGCCGGATGATGCGCCATTTTAGGGGAGATGTTAGATATAAGATATAAGATATTAGACCTGCAGCAATGCAGTTTTTTATGTTTTGAGGTAGGAAATGGGTTGTTTTCTTGGAGGCGGGAAGCGTTGTTTTAAAACGTTTGGTTTGAAAGGAAAGTTTGTGTTGAGTTGATACGGAAAGTTTGTTTTGAACCAGGAAAGGAAGGATTTGTTTTAAGGTGATGAAGGAAGGATTTGTTTTGAACCAGGAAAGGAAGGATGAAAGGATTAACAGGATCCTGACAATCCTTAAATCCTTTTTTTCCTGGTTCAAAGACAATCCAATCGTCCTGTTTATCTTTTCTTCCTTCCTTTCTTGGTTCAGAATTAATACTTAGTAGTTAGACCCGATCCTGACAATCCTTTCATCCTTTTTTTCCTGGTTCAAAGACATGGGTCTAACTACTAACTACTAAATACTATTTCTGAGTTTTTTTTCTTATTTTTGATTCCCCCTTAGTAGAGGCTATACATAAGTTAAAATTAGGAGACAATTTTGGATTTTTTAGCAGGATTAAATCCCTCGCAGCGGGCTGCCGTAGAACAAACAGAAGGACCAGTCATGATTGTTGCTGGTGCCGGATCAGGGAAAACACGCGTAATTACATATAGAGTTGCACACCTTATTCAAAAGGGTGTGGACCCTTTTAATATATTGGTGCTTACCTTTACCAACAAGGCCGCAAAGGAAATGCGCGAGCGTATTATGAAGGTCGTTGGGTCGGAAGCAAAGAATATATGGATGGGAACTTTCCACTCGGTGTTCGCTCGTATTTTACGGGTGGAAGCGGAGTTGATCGGCTATCCGCGTAATTTTACCATCTACGATACGGATGATACGAAGAGTTTGTTACGTTCGATTCTAAAAGAGATGAATTTGGATGATAAGCTCTACAATGTAAATCATGTATACGGTCGTATCTCCTCAGCTAAGAACAACTTGATCTCGCCTCAGGAATATAATAAAAACGAAGCGATCAAGGCTGAAGATATCTCCAATGGTAGGCCTCAGATGGGTGAAATCTATATGACTTATGCACAGCGCTGCTACCGCGCGGGGGCAATGGATTTCGATGATTTGCTATTCAAGACGAATGTGCTTTTGAATAAGTATCCCGAGGTGTTGCATAAGTATCAGCATCAGTTCAGATACTTGATGGTGGATGAGTATCAGGATACCAACTTCTCACAGTACTTGATCGTGAAACGATTGGCTGCGGTGAACGAGAATATTTGTGTGGTGGGTGATGATGCGCAAAGTATCTACGCTTTCCGCGGTGCTAATATTCAAAACATCTTGAACTTTCAAAAGGATTATCCGGATGTGAAGGTATTCAAGTTGGAGCAGAACTACCGTTCGACCAAGATGATCGTGAATGCGGCGAACAGTATCATTGCAAATAATAAGAATCAATTAGAAAAGAATGTCTTCTCGGATAACGAAGAAGGCGAGAAGATAAAAGTTACTCGTGCTTTTTCGGATAATGAGGAGGGAAAGATTGTTGCAGAGGGCATTTCGCAAGAAAAGGCGCTAAAAGGATTGAAATATAAGGATTTCTCGATTTTATATCGTACGAATGCGCAGTCACGTTCTTTGGAGGAGGCTTTGCGTAAATTAGGAATTCCTTACAAACTTTATGGGGGTACTTCGTTCTACCAACGTAAAGAGATCAAGGATTTAATTGCCTATTTCCGTTTGACGTTTAATCCGAACGATGAAGAGGCATTGAAGCGTGTGATCAACTATCCGAGGCGAGGGATTGGTGATACGACAGTCGATCGTATCATGGTCGTTGCGGATCAGCAACAGGTCCGTCTTTGGGATGTGGTTGCTAATGCGCAGATGTTCTTAGATGGCCGTAGTGCTGCGTCTGTGGGCAACTTCGGGACGATGATTCAAAGCTTTCAGGCTTTAGCAAAGACGAATTCGGCTTTTGATACAGCGATGCATATTGCTCAGCATTCGGGGATCCTGAAAGAGCTATATGAGGACAAATCCGTTGAAGGTTTAAGTCGTTACGAGAATATTCAAGAGCTATTAAACGGTATCAAAGAGTTCTCGGAACGAGAAGATTTAGAAGAAAAGGGATTGGATATCTTTATGCAGGATATCGCCTTATTAACTAATGATGATAATGATAAGGATCCGAATGCGGATACCGTATCTTTAATGACGATCCACTCGTCTAAAGGATTGGAATTTCCGGTGGTATTCATCGTAGGTTTGGAAGAAAATCTTTTTCCATCGCAGCTTTCTTTGAATTCGCGTACGGAGCTGGAAGAGGAGCGACGTTTATTTTATGTGGCCGTGACGCGTGCTGAGAAGAAGTTGTTCCTATCCTATGCGACATCACGCTATCGTTGGGGAACCTTGAACAACTGTGAACCAAGTCGTTTCTTGGATGAATTGAACCCGGCCTGTTTAGATCTGGATTTTAAACCTAGATTGAATACTGGAGGTGGATCTGACGACTTTACATCGGAACGTGTTACCTGGCAGCGAAAAGAATCGTCGGGTGATGTATTCTCGAAGCCAAAGCCTAAGGTTGTGAAAACTACGTCAATTCTGCCAAAAGCGCACGTTCCGACCGCAGGTTTTGCGCCATCGGATACTTCAGGATTGCAAGTTGGAATGGAAGTTGAGCATGAACGCTTCGGATTTGGTAAAGTAATCAATCTAGAAGGGAATAAGCCAGACATAAAAGCGACTATTTTCTTCAAGGAGTTGGGACAGAAGCAATTGTTGCTTAAATTTGCGAAACTTAGAATATTAGAATAATTCGTATATTACATTCAAAATAAAAAGACTCCAGCTGAGGAGTCAACAAAATAACATATGATTTTTGATTATAACAGTACAAGACCTAAGCTGATCCTAGCTGAATATGGTAGAAACGTACAAAATATGGTGGATTATATCTGCACCCTATCAGATCGTGAAGAAAGAAACCGCCTAGCACAAGTCGTTATCGACATGATGGGTGTGCTGAACCCGCATCTTCGTGATGTCTCTGACTTTAAACATAAACTTTGGGATCACCTTTATATTATTTCGGACTTTAAGATCGATGTGGATTCTCCATATCCAATTCCGAAGAAAGAAGAAATTCATCATAAGCCGCAAACGCTTCAATATCCTAATCACCCTATCCGTTTTAAACACTACGGACATACGGTGGAGGAAATGATCAAGAAAGCGAAGGCTCTTCCTAATGAGGAAGCAAGAGTGAAAATGACAATTGGTATTGCGAATTTCATGAAGATGGCTTACTTGACATGGAATAAAGACTCTGTATCCGATGATCAGATTCTTGAAGATTTGAAGACGCTATCGCAAGGCGAATTAGCTTTACCTGCAGATACCGTGTTGACGAAATTAGATTTCAAAACGCCGCCTCCAGGAAGTCGTGTTAAGACAGGTAGTGATAATCGAAGCAACAATAATCAAGGTTCGCATTCCAAAGGGAAGGGCTCTTTCCAACGTAATGACAATAATAAAGGAAGAACCTTCAACAACAATAACAACAACAATAAGCAGAATATTAAACGTAAAAAATAAAACAACATTCATAAACAGAGAAAAGCAATGGTTAGAATATAAATGACGATTGCTTTTTTGTTTTTGTAAGACTATACTATGAACGCATTTGAAATCCGTGGTGGAAAGCCATTAAAAGGTGAGATTGTACCTCAGGGCGCTAAAAACGAAGCGCTTCAGATTATCTCTGCAGTATTATTGACAGCGGAAAAGATGACCATCAGTAATATTCCAGATATTAAAGATGTAAATAAATTGATCGACTTGCTTATTGCTTTAGGCGTAAAAGTAAATCGCGTCAATGAGGATACGTATGAGTTTGAAGCCAGCGACATCAATATTGATTATTTCCAATCGGAGGAGTTTAAACGTAAAGGCGGTAGCTTGCGCGGTTCGATCATGATTGTTGGGCCTTTGTTAGCTCGTTTTGGTAAAGCAGCAATTCCTAAACCCGGTGGTGACAAAATCGGTCGCCGTCGTTTAGATACTCACTTTCTTGGATTTGAGAAATTAGGTGCAAAGTTCGTCTATGACGCTGAAAAGCATTTCTTCAATGTGGATGCAACAGAGCTAAAAGGAACATACATCCTGTTAGACGAAGCTTCAGTGACGGGTACTGCAAATATCGTAATGGCAGCTGTATTGGCTAAAGGTACAACAACCATCTACAATGCTGCCTGTGAGCCATACTTGCAACAGTTATGTAAGATGTTGAACCGTATGGGTGCAAAGATCTCTGGTATTGGTTCTAACCTTTTAACGATTGAAGGCGTTGAGACATTAGGTGGTACTGAACATCGCATGTTGCCGGATATGATTGAAATTGGTTCTTTCATCGGATTAGCAGCCATGACTGGTTCTGAGATTACAATTAAGAATGTATGTTTCAACGAGCTTGGAATTATCCCTACAGTATTTTCTCGTTTGGGTATTAAGTTTGAGCTGCGTGGTGATGATATTTTTATTCCTGCTCAAGATAGTTACGAAATCGATACATTCATTGATGGATCCATTCTTACTATTTCGGATGCCCCATGGCCCGGTTTCACTCCCGATTTATTAAGTATTGTATTGGTTACTGCTATTCAAGCGAAAGGAAATGTATTGATTCATCAGAAGATGTTCGAAAGTCGTTTATTCTTCGTTGACAAATTGATCGATATGGGGGCTCAGATTATCCTTTGTGACCCACATAGAGCTACAGTAATTGGTTTAAACAAACAACAACATTTGCGTGGTATTGAGATGACATCGCCAGACATCCGTGCGGGAGTTTCCTTATTGATTGCTGCTCTATCAGCACAAGGAAAGTCGGTAATCTATAATATTGAACAAATTGAACGTGGTTATCAGCATATCGAAGAGCGCTTGAAAGCGCTAGGAGCCGATATCCGACGTATTGATGCACAGCCTGTAGGCCACTAGGCTAATTGTCTGTAAATTGTTAAATTCCCTCACGATATTTGGAAAGATTTAGCAACAAACTATTTTTGTATCAAATTTTAATGTTTAAACAAATAAAATGAAAAAAATCACTTTACTTTCAGCGATCGCAGGATTAGTTCTTGCTTCATGCGCTGGAAACCCAGAAGGTAAAAAGGCAGAAACAACAGATTCAGTTGTAGCAACTACAGATTCAGTAGCAGTTGCTGGTGAAGCTTATACAGTAGATACTGCAGAGTCAAAAGTAGTTTGGACTGGTACAAAAGTATCTGGCAAACACACAGGGACTGTAGATGTTAAATCTGGTTCAATCAATGTTGAAAACGGAACAGTTACTGGTGGTAACTTTGTTTTAGATATGAACACAATCAGTGCAACTGACTTAGAAGGTGAGTACAAAGAGAAATTAGATGGTCACTTAAAAGCTGATGATTTCTTTGCTGTAGCAACTCATCCTGAAGCTTCTTTCGTTATTACTGAAGTTAAGGCTGGTGCAACTGCTGGTGATTTAGTAGTATCTGGTAACTTGACTATCAAAGGTATCAGCAAAAACATCACTTTCGACGCGAAAGTTGTTGAAGCTACTGATGCTGCGGTTAAAGCAACTGCAAACTTCAATATTGCAAGAGCTGACTGGGGAGTAAATTACGAAGGTAAATCTGATGATTTAATCTCTAAAGAAGTAAACTTTGATATTACTTTAGTAGCAAAGAAATAATATTCTATTTTAGTTTTTCGAAGCCTCCGGTCATTGATTGGAGGCTTTTTTTTTTGTGAAATGTCTGTTTTCACAAGCTATCAATAACTTCCATTTCTGTTGTGGCATGTAAAGAAACAAGAAAGTTTTATGTATAATCTGTTTTCATAGCCTCGTAAATGTGTAATTTTGCAAACATGAAGATTAGCCTGATTTGCATTGGAAAAACAGATGATAAGTATATCGAGCAGGGGATAGAGGTCTATACGAAGCGCTTGAAGCATTATTGTAACTTTCAGATTATTGTGATTCCAGACATCAAAAATGCTAAGAATCTGAGTGAAGCTCAGCAGAAGGAGAAGGAAGCGCAGCTTATCTTGAAAAACATTTCCAACCAAGATTACGTTATGTTATTAGATGAGCGGGGGAAGATGTATAGTTCCATTGAATTTTCCGGCTTTCTAGAAAAGCAAATGCTCTCGAGTGTTTCACATATTGTGCTGGTAATTGGAGGACCTTACGGCTTTGATCAGCAGGTTTATGATCGGGCTAATGGAAAGCTATCGCTATCCAAAATGACATTCTCTCATCAGATGGTGAGGTTGTTTTTCGTGGAACAATTGTATAGAGCGCATACGATTATGCGTGGAGAACCCTATCATCATGAATAATTTTATGTAATTTTAATATGAATTGCATCTTATAATAAAGAAGGAGGATAAAATGGATCTAGATAAGTTTAAGAGAGATTATAAATACAAAAGTCAAGAAGGGGCGCATGGCACTGATATGAATAAATGGATTATCATTATTGGTGGTGCTCTTGTAATCTTACTCGCTTATATATTCAGTTAAGAGCATGTTGACATGGAAATAAAGAAGGTGGCATTTAGCCGCCTTTTTTTGTGAAATATATTGTGATACAATAAATAAGGCGATACGGGGAGTATCGCCTTAAAATCACACTAACTATTAATAAAACCCTATAGAACTAGGTGTTTTCAAAACGTAGATCAGGAATTATCTCCCCGACCTAATGTAAAAGTAAAAACCTTTTATTATAAAATCAAATAAAAGTTGCAACATTTATATTATAATTGAATTTTGTCAAGAGTTTTTAAAAATTCAACCCACGCAACTTGGTCAGTTTTAAAGGTTAAGTCTTTTTGATGCAGTTTTTCCACCGGCATTAATCTAAAAGATTGTAGCTTTCCTTCTACGCTTTTTTCTGTAAAATCGAAGATTTTTGTCTTAATATTTAATTCCACTTTATTAATAGAATGTACTTGATAATAGATGGAAATAATTTGACTATCATTAAAACTTGATTTCTCCCAAAAATCCGTCGTATAGATGTGTTTTACGACCTCGATTTCAAGGCCCGTTTCTTCCATATACTCCCGCTTCAACGCGTCCAAAAGTCCTTCGCCATACTCCAATCCGCCACCCGGAAACTTCGTAAAAGAAACGTTTTCCGTTCGCTCATCACTGATCAAAACTTCATCCTGCTCATTGACTAGAATCCCGTAAACCCTTACATTAAATAAATACATCCTTAAATAAATATGATCTTAAATATTAACAATCTTTTTTGGTAGATATGTCTTCTTAAATCTGCCAAGATGGGAAGAGTACCCCAACCTTGGCAAATCATTTATTCTTATAACAATTCGAATCCCGAAGGAATCGCGTTCTCATCCATGCCGACGATGGAGTAGTGTCTTGGTAAGAACCAGGAGATACTATTCATCGCTTGTTCGTATTCCTTTTCGTTAGCGAAGTTTTTGGGAGTCACATTGATCACCAAATCTTGCGTAACGTTAGCCTCATCTTCGTAATTTCTGGCAATCAGCATAATCTTTGGCATCTTAACACCATTATACTGTAAGTATTCGCGTAATTGCTGACGCACAAAAGCAGGAAGTATCGCTTCGGATGGCTGACCCACCAAAACCTGCTCATCCTTGCCTAGAGCAAAATTTCCGGTGTTTTTAGAAAACAGATGCTCATCTGTATAAAACTCATTGTTGATTTGCAGATTGGATAAGTCACCATAGGTGAAAATCCAATCCGGATTAGGCTTATGTGCATTTATGGATACACCAAAGCCATTTCCCAATATTGTTGGTAATTTCTGCTTAATCACGAATGCTTGGAAATTCTCGCCTTCTTCAATCGTTCTCAGGTTAAAATAAGGGAATCCGTCGTTGCTCATCATGATTTCCGGATCGCCAACCTTGAGGTTAGCTTCGTCGATTACTTTAAGAAAATCGGCAATCCATTTCGAATCTCTTTCCGCTAATTCTGTTTCCATTAATTTATTTAAGACGATTGTTTTTTCCAAATCGCCTAAATTTCCTGCGCCTCCGTTAGCATCAAAAAAATGTATCGTGCTCATATAAAATTAAAATACGGCTAAAAGTAGTGATTATTGGATAAAAGAACGACCAACAAGTCAATTTTCCTCTGTTTTCCCGGAAATAGGGTAAGATTAACGGGTTAAATTGCTTACTTTTGTTAAAAAACAAACGCATAGATGTCAGAAACAAATACGACACGACCAGTGCAGTTTAACTCAGCTAAAATGAGCTACGAAGAGTTCCGCGAATTGCTGATTGCCGATTATAAACTAGCTGTACAAAGCCGTTTTGTTAGTCTACTAGGAAGGAAAGAAGTTCTTACCGGTAAGGCTAAATTTGGTATTTTTGGTGATGGAAAAGAACTCGCGCAAATCGCTTTAGCGAAGGTTTTTAAACCTGGAGACTGGCGTTCCGGATATTACAGAGATCAAACATTGGCATTTGCTTTAAACATAAGCACTGTCTATCATTTCTTTTCTCAACTGTATGCAAATCCTACTATCGAAGCCGATACTTCCTCTGCAGGCCGCCAAATGGTTGCCCATTTCGCAATGCCCTTAGTGGACCAAGAGGGCGAATGGATTGATCAAACCCAACAATATAATACCGTCTCGGATATCTCCACTACAGGAGGGCAGATGGCGCGTATTCTCGGGCTGGGCCTAGCATCCAAACTGTATAAAGACAATCCAAATCTTTCACATAAGACGAAATTCTCCAAGGATGGAGAAGAGGTCGTCTTTTGTACAATCGGAAATGCAGCAACCTCTGAAGGGGTGTTCTGGGAAACCGTTAATGCCGCAGGTGTAAAACAGATTCCTGTTGTCATTTCCATTTGGGATGATGGCTATGGTATTTCTGTTCCAAATGAGGTGCAAACCACGAAAGGCGATATCTCCTCCGTCCTTCGCGGATTCCAACGGGATGAAGCAGGAGCAGGCTATGAAATCTTCCGGGTCAAAGGCTGGGACTATGCCGGACTTTGTGAAGTTTATGAAAAAGCAGCGGAATTTGCCAGAACGCAACATCAACCCTGCATTGTCCATGTAACAGATATTACGCAGCCGCAAGGTCACTCTACCTCGGGCTCGCACGAACGATATAAAGATCAAGACCGCTTGAACTGGGAAACCGAATTCGATTGTAATCAGCGCATGCGCGATTGGTTATTGGAGTCTGGCCTAGCAAGCGATGAAGAGCTAAAAGAAATCGAGTCGGAAATGAAGGATTTTGTTCGTCAGGAACAAAAGAGGGCATGGTCTGATTACCGAAAAACACTGCAAGTTGATTTAGATGAAGGCATCGCCTTATTAGAAAAGCTAAATCACCATGCGGTTGAATTGCCGTTGAAAACCTTATTGTCTTTATCGGACTTATCCCTAAAAGAAGTGTATGTCAATATCCGTCGTGTTATTCGCGATCTGAGAGGTATAGAACTGGAAGGAAAAGCCGAATTGTTAGCCTGGTATCAGGAGAAGCAGAAAGTAAATCACAGCCGATTCAACGACAAGCTATTTACAGATACAAAATACTCACCGCTTAAGGTTGAGAAGATCGACGCAGATATCGACGATAATTCGCCTATTGTGGATGGTCGTGAAGTACTGAACGCTTGCTTTAGAGCGAACTTTGAACGCGACGCTCGACTCATTGCTTTTGGAGAAGACGTAGGTAAAATCGGCGATGTCAATCAAGGTTTTGCCGGACTTCAGGAAGAGTTTGGTGCACAACGTATCTTCGACACAGGCATACGCGAATCGGCGATTATTGGTAAGGGCTTAGGCCTCGCGATACGCGGTTTCCGCCCGATTGCTGAGATACAGTATCTCGATTACTTGATCTATGCGATGCCGGTATTGAGCGACGATCTTGCCAGCTTGAGCTACAGAACAAAAGGACGCCAGAGAGCGCCTTTGATCGTACGTACGCGTGGTCACCGTTTGGAAGGTATCTGGCACTCCGGGTCACCTATGTCGGTGCTATTAGGAGGGTTGCGCGGTATGCACATCTGCGTGCCTAGAAATATGACCCAAGCGGCCGGAATGTACAATACCTTATTGAATGCTGATGAGCCTGCTTTGGTTGTCGAATGCCTGAACGGTTACCGTTTGAAAGAGAAAATGCCGCACAATGTAGGCGAATTCACAGTGCCGATCGGAAAGGCTGAGTTATTGCGTGAGGGTTCTGACATTACGGTGGTTTCTTATGGCTCTACCTTGCGCATCGTGCAAGAGGCAGCGCTAGAACTAGAGAAGTTAGGGATTTCTATCGAGATTGTCGATGCACAATGCTTATCGCCGTTCGATCAGGATCATCTATGTAAAGCCTCGCTAGAGAAAACAAATAGATTATTAATCGTTGATGAAGACTTCCCTGGAGGTGCATCATCCTATATATTACACGAGATTCTAGAAGTTCAGGGGGGATACTATCTCTTAGATAGTCAACCTCGAACCTTAACAGCGAAAGCTCATCGCCCTCCATATGGTTCTGACGGTGATTATTTCACCAAACCAGCTGTTGACGATGTCGTAGAAGCTGCCTACAAGATTATGACAGATAGCCGGCCAAACGAGTATCCGCCATTATTTTCATAAAATAAATAAATTGTAAAAAAGGGAAGCTGTCTGTGAAGACAGCTTTTTTTTGTTAGAAATTGTCTGGTTTCGTTTCAAACCAGAAAAGAAAGGGAGAGTTTGTCTCGAACCAGGAAAGGAAGGATTTAAGGAGCAGCAGGATCTTACTCATCTTCATAGTCGAAAGTAGTTAAGTATCTAATCGTTAGACTAGATCCTGATAATCCTTAAATCCTTCCTTTCTTGGTTCAGACCAGATATAAGACCAAATCAACCTTTCTTTTGGTCAGACCCCTTGTAAAGCCCTTTCATACCCAATACAAACCCCAATCATAACCGCTCCGGAAGGGCTTTACATTGGGTTTGATAGACTTAAAAAAAGGATGCCTCTGCATTTAGGTCAGTTCTTCATATCGGCCATAACGAAGCGAGCTGCAGTCGATTTAATCAACGCAGCTCGTTTATATTATTTTTTTCTAAAGAGGATTTTAGCTATTGAATAGGCTTGCAGCTCCGATAATTGCTGCTTGCTCTTGAAATTTGCCGATTTCGATTTTGTAATTGCTCAATTGGCTTTTATCAGGGAATATTTTGTCCCATGCCTTACTGATGTTTCCACCAATTATAAATTGATGGCAATTGTATTTCTTGCTGAAGAATAATAAGAAATCTAATAGTTGGTCTCGATACTCCGCTAATAATTGTTCAGTTTCAGAGCTGTCTTCGTGCTTTTCAAGAATCTCACGAAGACCAGACTCCTCAAGTCCGGTAAGTTCTTTAAATCGTTTGATAAACCAGCGTGTCACTAAGTATTCTTCGAAGATATCTTCTTGGTATGGGCTGTTCCATAGGTCGGCGTCGAAGGCTTTTTCACCATTATACCATACGGCAGAACCTAAGCCTGTGCCTAGGGTGATTCCAAGAATGCAATCCTCCTTGTCTAATCCACTACCATAAACTTCGCCTTGTAAAAACGCCGCAGCATCATTGATATAACGGATGTTTAGGTTATTAATACCGATTAAATCTTTGATTGGCTCCGTAACCGGCATCTGATACAGCTCGTCATATTTGGACTGTCCTTTCATCAGAGGGATGCCGTTTTCATAATCAAAGGGGCCGGGAGCAGCGATGCCAATGGCTTCAACGGGGCTGTCGACTTTGGATAAACAGTCCCTCATATTGCTCGTCCATTCTTGTAAAATCGATTTAGCTTCTGCTTTCGAATTTACATGCGAGCGGGTGATCGTATCTTCTAAGATAGTCCAATTACTACTGTCGACAATGGCGGAGGTAATGTGCGTTCCGCCAATATCACAAGAAAGAATAAGTTCGTTACTTGGCATTATGATAAGCTTCATATTTTAAGAGGTGGTCAGCGATCACCAATGCAGCCATAGCTTCGACAATGATTACCGCACGTGGAACAACACATGGGTCGTGACGACCTTTGCCAGATATTGTTGTGTCGTCGCCTTGCTCATTGATCGTTGCTTGATCTCTCATAATGGTTGCAACAGGTTTGAAAGCTGTTTTGAAAGTGATATCCATACCATTGGAAATACCACCTTGAATGCCTCCTGAAAAATTGGTTAATGTTTTAATTTTCGAGTCCTGATTTACAAATATATCGTTGTGTTCCGATCCCAGCATTTGCGATCCATCGAAGCCAGAGCCGTATTCAAAGCCGTGT
This sequence comes from Sphingobacterium hotanense, assembly GCF_008274825.1. NCBI lineage: Bacteria > Pseudomonadati > Bacteroidota > Sphingobacteriia > Sphingobacteriales > Sphingobacteriaceae > Sphingobacterium > Sphingobacterium hotanense. Next base: position 3,355,804 of record NZ_CP030848.1, on the reverse strand, counting down.
ACAGCATTGATGCTCATCATCGCCTTCGCTAAATCTGCGTGCAATTTATCGAAAACCGGTTCTCCAAGACCTACAGGAACATTGCGGATAATCGTATTAATTCTACCACCTACCGTGTCGCCATTCTTGCGTACCTGATCGATAAATTCGGTCATTTCGGCTGCAGTGGCAGGGTCTGCACAACGCACGATGTTGCTTTCGCGTTGTTCTAAGAGTTGTTGCAGATCCGAGGTGTCCAAATTCGGTGCTTCGAGCTTTCCTACGCCAGAAACGTGCGCAAATATTTCTATGCCACGTTGTTTTAAGAAAAGCTTGGCAATGGCTCCGGCAGCAACGCGTGCTGCGGTTTCTCTTGCCGACGAGCGACCGCCGCCGCGATAGTCACGTATGCCATACTTCGTTTGATAGGTATAGTCTGCGTGAGATGGGCGGAATTTGTCTTGGATATGCGAGTAGTCTTTAGATCGTTGGTCTTCGTTAGGAATAACAATGGCTATTGGTGTGCCTGTTGATTTGCCTTCAAATACGCCAGATAGAATCTGTGCAGTATCACTTTCCTTGCGTTGGGTGGTAATTTTCGATTGTCCAGGTCGGCGTTTGTCGAGTTCAGATTGAATAAATTCTTCGTCAATTTCGACCAACGGCGGACAGCCATCTAGTATAACACCGATTGCTGCACCATGTGATTCGCCGAAAGTGCTGATCTTGAAAATATCCCCGAAAGAGTTTCCTGCCATAATTTGTAAATGCTCGTAAATATAAAAAAATGCGCGTAATAAAAAGGAGTAAATCGTGGAATATTGTGCTTTATTCCACGATTTCAAAACCCTGCTCAGCAAGGTGTTTCCAGAACGTGGGGTATGATTTCTCTACCACCTGAGGTTCTTCAATAGTTAGTTGATCGAAAACTAATGCAAGAGGCGCGAATGCCATAGCCATTCGGTGATCTTCATAAGTTGCGATACTGATTTGTTCAGGCTCGAATACCTTGTCGGTCTTGAGGTGATAAACCTCGCCCTCCGCAATTAACTCTGCGCCGAACTTGCCGATCTCCTGCTGTAATGCCAAGATACGGTCTGTTTCTTTAATTTTTAAAGTTTCAAGGCCCGTAAAAGAGGTGTCTTTCCGCAATGCTGCAGCAACGACTACGACAGTCTGCGCGAGGTCAGGACATTCTTTGAAATCAAACAAAGATTTTTTAGAGATCAGGCCTGATTTGCGTAAATGCAGACCATCTTTCTCAAAGGTCGAGGTGACCCCAAAGTGCGTCATGATATCGATGATTGCAAAGTCTCCCTGCAAGCTATGTTTTTTCAGTCCTGGTAGTACAACATGTGCTTCCTGTGCTAATGCGACCATGGCATACCAATACGATGCGGCGCTCCAGTCCGGTTCGACATAAATGGTTGCGGGTTGGAAATCCTGCTTCTTGATGCCGATGCTTTGTTCCTGAAAGTCGTATTGTATTCCAGCTTCTTTCAACATTTCGAGCGTCATCGTTACATAGGGTCTTGATGTCAGTTCCCCTTCGATGTTGATCGTCAAACCTTTCTTTAAGGACGACGCAATCAATAGGAGCGAGGAGATGTACTGGCTCGATATATTTCCTTGAATTGCAACCTGCTCTTTGCTTTGGAACATACCCCCTTCGATCTTCAATGGCGGATATCCGGCTTTTTTCTCGTAGTGGATATCGGCGCCAATGGTTTTCAATGCATCGACTAGGATGCCGATCGGACGCTGCTGCATGCGCTCGGTTCCTGTTAGTATAAAGTTTCCTTTTACTAGGTTTAAATAGGAAGTCAAGAAGCGCATGGCGGTTCCCGCAGGACCAATGTCGATGGTTTTAAATTCTTCAGTCCCTGTCTTTGCAATCTCTAGTGCTGCCTCCAGTGTTACGGTATCAGCGGCTTCCGACAGGTTTTCCACTTTGACGATGCCATCGCTCAAAGCGCGGATAATAAGAGCACGGTTGCTCTCTGACTTGGAGCCAGTAAGTTGAACCGTGCCTCTAATAGTTTTTGATTGATGTGATAATATCAATTTCTCTGTTGTCATTATGCCTCCGCAACAGATTTAGCGTTCATGATTTCGTTTTGTTTGCGGATTGACTCATTGTGCAATAACTCTAAGAATTTCACTGTGAATTCTTCGCCTAAGTTTAATGCTTTTGCAAGAGAAACGCGTTTTTGAACGATTTCATCCCAACGACTAACCTGAAGGATGGTTACATTGTTATCTCTTTTGAACTCACCAATTTTCTCAGCAATCTTCATTCTATCGCCAATTTGTTTGATGATCTGGTCGTCAAGTTTATCGATTTGACCACGTAGTTCTGTTAATTTATCTTCGAAAGCCGGATTGTTGGACTCAGGCTTACGCACAGAAATAGAATCTAATAAATCCGATAAAGCTGCAGGCGTTACTTGTTGTTTCGCGTCTGTCCATGCTACGGAAGGGTCAATATGCGACTCGATGATCAAGCCTTGCATATCCATATCCATTGCTTTTTGTGTTACGTAAGGGATAAGCTCACGGTTACCACAGATATGGCTAGGGTCGTTGATGATCGGAAGATCAGGAGCGATTGTTTTCAATTGAATGGCAAGATCCCACATTGGTTCATTACGGAACGCCGTTTTTTCATAAGATGAGAACCCACGGTGGATAGCTGCCAATTTCTTGATACCCGCACGGTTAATACGCTCTAAAGCACCGATCCATAAAGAAAGGTCCGGGTTTACCGGGTTTTTAACTAATACCGGAACATCTACGCCCTGCAATGCGTCAGCAATCTCTTGTACCGTGAATGGGTTTGCTGTTGAACGCGCACCAACCCAAAGGATGTCGATACCAGCCGCAAGCGCTTCTTCCACATGTTTGGCAGTAGCTACTTCCGTTGCTGTTAATAAGCCGGTTTCTTCTTTAGCACGTTTCATCCACTCCAAACCGATACTGCCGATACCTTCGAATTCGCCTGGACGAGTACGAGGTTTCCAAATACCAGCACGAAGTACATTGACTTTGCCCGTGTTGGCTAATAAATGAGCAGTAGAAACTAATTGTTCTTCCGTTTCTGCGCTACAAGGTCCTGCGATGATTAAAGGTTTGTCTCCAATTTCAATCCATGAATTCAAAGGAAGAATGTCTAATGAGTGTTTCATCTTATTTGCGTTTGTGTTGTTACTTATTTAATTAGATTTAGATTTTTTCGTTTTTCAGGTATTCGCCCATGATGCTGAAGTTGACCGTATGTTTCAATACTTTACGGATAGCAGCATCATAATCTGCTTGTTTTTTCCATTCTACGTCTACATAGAAGTCGTATTCATTGCGACGACCTACAACAGGCATCGATTGGATTTTGCTAAGGTTGACATTTTGCTCCGCGAAGCATTGCAATACAGCAGCTAATGCACCAATGGCGTGCGAAGTTTGGAAGGATAGCGATGCTTTATTCGCATTTTTGATTTCCTGTACCTCATTGGAAAGAATGAGAAAGCGTGTTGAATTTTTCTTGTTGGTTTCAATGCGTTTCTCTATGATTTCCAGACCGTATACCTTTGCGGCAGCTTCGCTAGCAATAGCAGCCGTATTCGTTAATTTCTCTTCGACGATCTTTTTCGCACATGCCGCCGTATCCATTCCTTCTTTGATGGTCCAGTCAGGGTGCTCGCTTAGGAATTCATCACATTGGCGGATAGCGATAGGGTGGGACTCGACGAATTTGATGTCGCTTAATTTAGTGCCCGGCAATGCTAATAAGTGCTGCTGGATGTTTAAATGCACTTCGCCGATGATGTGAAATCTGTAGTCGCGAAGGAGGTTGTAGTTTGGAAGAATGCTTCCTGCAATTGAGTTTTCGATTGCCATGACCACGTAGTCAGCTTTGCCTTGTTTTAGTAGTTCGCAAGTCTTTTTGAAAGACTCACATTCTAAAGTTTCGATATCCCTGCCGAAATATTTGTAGGCAGCTTCTTCATGGAAGGAGGCTTTAACTCCTTGGATAGCAATCTTTATCTTTTCACTCATGTTGTTTTTTATTCGGTATTAAATCAAAAAAAAGAGGTCCCAAATTACTTTGGGACCTCTAAATATATCTTTCCATATACTACATACTAGTCCCTGCTCTTATCGCTAAAATAAAAGTGCCAGAAATAAGTATATGTGTTCTTTGTGTTCATTCCCTTAATGTTATGGCTCAAATATAGAGGTAAAATTGATAAGTGCAAAATATTTTTAAAAAAAATGTGAAATATTGTGTTTTATGATCGAAATAATTCGTGTTTTTATGCTATAAAAATGAGTAAAAATTGACGTAAAATTATGTTGTTTTTATATAAAAAATAGGGTTATTATTGTTGTTTATTTTATCTTAGAATTTGCAAGCTATTGATAATTAGATTATTGATAAAATAATATGTTTTATTTCTCTTGTAAAAATACGTTCTGTTTTCTAGGTAAAAATGGGTGTAAAAATGAGTTTTTTTCGGCTAAAAATAATCGGTTTTTTATTAAATTTTATCATCGAAAAAACTGATTTTTTCATGTTGAAACATCTAGTTTTCGAAATATTCTTAACTCGATCGCGTCTAGCGAACTGATTTAGATATCTTTGTTCGGCCATAAACTGGTCTGAGTTTACAATAGAATATTGTCGATATGTTGTTTGTTTTAATATCTGTCTTTTGTTCGGTAACCGTAGCCGTTATCATTAAGATTGCACGCGAAAAGGGTGTTAATTATCTTCAGTTGTTGGTGTGGAATTATCCAGTCGCGCTGTTGATGACTTATTTCGTGTTAAAACCCGAGTTGATTGTCTGGAATAGTTCGCTTCCATGGAACCTTTATATTCCCCTTGGTTTCCTATTGCCAACAATCTTTATTTGTATCGCGATGTCTATTCGATACGGTGGGATCGTTAAAACGGAGGTCGCGCAAAGGCTTTCGCTTTTTATTCCCTTGTTGGCGGCATTCCTCTTTATGGGGGAAAAGATTGTTCCCAAAAATCTAATCGGTATTGGGGTTGGCTTGCTTGCAATCGTATTCTCCATTGGATGGAATAAGCAGAACACGAGCAATGAAAGGAACTATTGGGTATTTCCCTTAATGGTCTTCGTCGGGATGGGGATCATCGATATTCTTTTTAAACAGATTGCATTATTGGCGGGCATTACTTACATGTCGTCGTTATGGATTGTTTTCGTATTGGCATTGGGTTTTGCTCTATTATTCTTGTGTTATCTATTGTTCATCAAAAAACAGGCTTTGGATGTTCGTGCTGTTGCCTATGGTGGAGTATTGGGATTGTTCAATTTTGGAAACATCGTCTTTTATATGAAGGCGCATAAGGCATTGCCGGAGAATCCGTCTTTAGTTTTTACGGCGATGAATATCGGCGTAATCTCTGTTGGAGCACTTGTTGGGGTTTTGCTGTTTCGAGAAAAACTTAGCAATTACAATAAAATTGGGGTACTTTTGGCGATCATATCCGTATTATTAATAGCATTGCTGTGAGTTTATTCGACGATACCTATAGAACCATTGCGGAACCCGCAGATGGAATTTTTAGAGATAAAGGAAGTAAATTTATCGCCTACGCTTATCCTTTTCGGGATGAGAATAAATTGAAAGAGATTATTGCGCAATTGAAAGCCGAGCATCCCAAAGCTCGACATCATTGCTGGGCATATCGCCTTACGCCCGATCGGAGTATCTTCCGCGTCAATGATGATGGGGAACCTTCCGGCACGGCGGGACGCCCCATTTTAAATGTATTGCTCTCGCAAGATATAACGAATGTATTGGTCGTCGTGGTGCGTTATTTCGGTGGCACCTTATTGGGAGTGCCGGGCTTGATAAATGCCTATAAAACAGCGACACAAGAAGCTATCGACGTAGCGGAAGTCGTGGAGCGAACAGTAAATGATGTCTATGCCGTTCATTTTGATTATTTGCAGATGAACGATGTGATGAAAATCGTGAAGGAATATGATCTAAAAGTACTTAGTCAAAACTTTGATACAACCTGTACAATTCATGTAGAAATGCGTAAATTACAGGTAAACGAGGTTGTCGGAAAATTGGACAACATCGAGGGGATTGAAGTAGACTATTTACGGACCATATGATTAACGATTCTGAACTGATTATCAATGCTGATGGGAGCATCTATCATCTTAATTTAAAACCTGAAGACATTGCAGACACGGTTATCTTTGTTGGAGATCCCGACCGCGTAGCTGAGGTATCTAAGTATTTCGATAATATTGAAGTTAGAAAAGGAAAGCGTGAGTTCATTACACATACTGGCTTTCTTGGCGATAAGCGACTTACAGTAATCTCGACTGGAATAGGTACTGATAATATCGATATTGTCTTGAATGAACTGGACGCTTTAGTGAATATTGACTTTGAAACAAAGACGCTGAAGGAGGAGATTAAATCCTTAGATATTATTCGTATTGGGACTTCGGGTTCTATTCAAGGAAATATTGCCATTGGAACTGTTTTGGCCAGCGAATATGCGATTGGCTTTGATACGTTGATGCAGTACTATAAGAAACCCTATACCGAAACCGAAACAGCCATACAAGCGGCGGTAATCGATAGTTTTGAAGACCTCACCTTTAAACCTTACGTAGGACATGCTTCAGAGAAGTTGTTAGCGAAGTTTGCATTTGATATGCCTAAAGGTGTTACGATGACTGCGCCTGGCTTCTACGGCCCCCAAGGACGATCCTTAAGGACGAATAATTCCTATCCACAATTAATAAAGCTCGCGAATCAGTTTGCTGTCGGCCAAAGAAAGATTACGAATCTGGAGATGGAAACAGCGGGGATCTACGCGTTGAGCAATATGCTTGGGCATCATGCGATTTCGATCAATGCTATTTTGGCGAGTCGGGTTCAAGAAACATTCTGTGAAAATCCGCAGGAAATCATCGATAATGCAATCAAAATGGTGCTAGATCGTATTTAGATCCCGACGGTTCCTTTTCTTGAGGAATCGAAGCGCAAGAGAATAAACAATAATATTGTAAACGACCATAACGAGGAACCTCCATAACTAATGAAAGGCAATGGAATCCCGATAACTGGTACTAAACCGATGGTCATGCCGATATTGATAAAGAAGTGGAAGAATAGGATGGAGGCTACGCCATAGGCGTAGATCCTAGCGAAGGCCGTCCGCTGTCGTTCTGCAATATTCACAATGCGCAGCAGCAAGGTCAGATAGATGGCTATCAATACGACCGATCCTACGAATCCCCATTCCTCACCGATGGTACAGAAAATAAAGTCGGTACTTTGCTCAGGTACGAAGTTGTATTTTGTTTGAGTGCCCTGAAGGTAACCTTTGCCGAATAACTGTCCGGATCCAATTGCTATTTTCGATTGGTTTAAGTTATATCCACCACCTCTTGGATCGTCGATTTTTCCCAAGACAATGTCGATACGATTTCTTTGGTGCGGCTGCAATATTTTCTCGTATGCGAAGTCGACACATAATACATAGACGGATGAAGCAACAAATAGAATGGCCATGTTGATGACGTTCTTCCGCTTTTTCCGCATCGTGAATGCAAAGAAACCGCAGATTAAAGCGATGCAGCCGATAATGATCCATTGGTTGATCAATAACGCTATGACGAACAAGAAGATCGCTAAACCGCCAATAATTAAAAATCCGGTGCTCAAATATCCTTCCCTATAGAATACAAAGGTTAGCGAGAAGAATGCCAATGCAGAACCAGTATCCGGTTGCAGCATAACTAACGCTACGGGAAATAGGACAATACATGCCCCAACGAATAGGGTCTTTAGATTCGGGTTCTTGTTGGTCTGATTACTGAGATAGTAGGCTAGTGTTAAACAGGTGGCGAGTTTTCCAAACTCCGAGGGCTGAAGACGGAAGCTTCCCAATGGGATCCAAGCCTGATTTCCTGCGACGTTTCTACCTACCACCAACACAAGGATTAAGAGCAGAACGACAATAAAATAGATTATCGGTGCAGAAGACATAAAGAAGCGGGAATCGATAATAAGGATACAGATCCCGATGATTAATGCCGTAAAGATATATATGGATTGCTTGCCGTAGTTCGTGGCGAGGTTGAAAATCCCGGGGTTTTCCGGATCGTAGACCGCGGCATGAATATTAAACCAACCAATAAGACATAAGGTGAACCACAGTAGGATGGTTATCCAGTCAATTCGTCCGAAAAAGCTTTTTTCTTGAAGGCTATTCATGTGTTCTTCTCACTTGGCTATGATGTACTAATACTGCGCTTTGTTCTTTTTTCGGGTCTCGTGCTGCAGACTTTAAGGGTGCTGTCGTTTTATTTTTTGTACTATCCTTCGGGTTTTTAGTGCTGTCTTTTTTGACTTCGGTTTCCTTCGGTTTCTTCGGCTTCGGAAGAAGATTAGCATTATAAACGCGATCTTGGATATACTTCGGTAAGGTGATGGTATCTTTCAAGTATTTCTCAACGAGCATAGATGCAATCGGAGCTGCCCAAGTACCACCATAACCAGCATTCTCTACGAAGACAGCGATTGCGATTTTTGGGTTATGACGAGGTGCAAAAGCAAAGAATACAGCATGGTTTTCCCCGTGCGGGTTTTGTACAGTTCCTGTCTTTCCGCACATCTCTATCCCTGGAATACGTGAGGCTGCGCCTGTACCGCCCTGATTGACCGCTTGGCTCATGCCTTCGATCACTGGCTCGTAATATTTGGCATCAACACCGGCAAATATCTTTTCGGTAAACTCTTCTTTGACGATCTTTTTCTCTCCGATTCCTTTGATTAGGTGCGGACGATAATAGAATCCACGGTTGGCAACAATTGCCATAATATTCGCCATTTGCAAAGGCGTAATACCTAGCTCTCCTTGCCCGATGGATAGGGAGATGTTATATCCTGAACGCCAAGAGCCATTGCCGTAGCGCTTTGTATAAAAATCTGAGGTAGGAACCAATCCTGGTTTTTCTCCTGGAAGGTCAATCCCTAAGCGATGTCCTAGACCAAACTTACCAAGCGCTTCACGCCAAAGGTCATATGCTTTCGGTCCACTCATCCCTCTGGAATCAATCATCTTGGCATATACATAGCCGTAGTAGGTATTGCAGGACATTTTGATGGACTTCACTAATCCTGTGGCACCATCGACGTGGGTACAGCGCATAATCGCGCGACCGCCGCCATAGCGATAACCACCAGGACAATAAAATACCGACTGTTCATTGATAACGCCCGCTTGTTGTCCCGTCAATGCTGCCACGACTTTAAATACCGAGCCTGGAGGGTAGGAGGCCTGTATTGGGCGGATAAACATGGGTTTCGTCTCGTCGTAGAGCAACTTCATATAGTTATTGCCCAAGTCGCGACCAACCATCATATTCGGATTGTAGGAAGGACTGCTGACGAAGGTTAAGATTTCACCCGTCGAAGGCTCGATAGCTACGACTGATCCCAGCTTATTCTTCATCATTTTCTCTGCTAACACCTGCAGGTCTTTATCTAGGGAGGATACCAGTCCATCACCTGTAACAGCGACCGTATCGTATTTTCCCTCCATAAAACTTCCCTTCGGTCTGTTCAACGCATCGACCATTTGGTTCTTAACACCTCGTTTGCCGCGTAAAAGATCCTCATAAGCTCTTTCTACGCCGGAAGCACCGATATAATCACCAGGGCGGTAAAAGCCATCTGACTTTTCGATATCTCGCTCGTTGACCTCTTGGATGTATCCGAGGAATTGCGCAGCGATACTGTCCGGATAACTTCTAACGGTACGGTTTTGATAATAGAATCCTCTAAACTTATATAGATGTTCTTGAAACTTCGCGAAGGTTATCGAGCTGACCTGTTTCATAAACTGCGAAGCGCGATAGGGCGAATGCGCCTTTGCTTTCTTCATGCGTGTATTGAAATCGGCTGTGTCGATATTTAATAGATTGCAAAGCAAGACGGTGTCGATATCTTTGACCTCTCTCGGGGTCACCATGATATCATATACCGGCTCGTTTTGAACAAGTACCTGTCCGTCGCGGTCTAAAATAACTCCACGAGCAGGATAGACAATAACCTTCCGCATCACATTATTGTTGGCCGATAGCAGATACCGGTCATCGATAATTTGCAGATAGAAAAGCCTTGCGACTATAACCAATGCAATGGCTATGAAGATTCCTTGAATGACGAATTTACGGTTGAAGAAACTATTATTCATGAATGAAATGACCGTAACAAATGTTAATTACCTAATAAGCGCGATTTCCTTTTGTAGAACAATAAACTCATCAGGATGATCAGCAATATCGTGAATATGGAGCTTAACAAAATGCTGAATAAAGTGCTCAGATAATTGTTAAAGCTGAAATATTCCACGTGCAACAATACGATATGATGAATTAAAGTACCTATGGAAATATAAGAAAAAAACCACTTATTTCCCATTATGCCTAATGAAGGGGTTTCGAAGGAACCCTGAACATCGACGTCTAGGGTGATGTTAAAGAAGAATGTTCTGAACCATACCAAAGCAACGGAAGCCGCTGCATGTACTCCTATGGTATCATAAAAGGCATCCACTGTCAGTCCGGTCAGAAAAGCAATAAGATATAATATAAAATTGGGAGTACCGATTGGTAACAAAAAGATAATAAGAATATACGGAAATGGAGTCGCAAGGTTATAATATCCAATGTTCTTGAACAAGACTACCTGCATTGCAATCAATACAATGAAGCGAACGATATTGAAAATAAAAACTTTACCCATTGTTGTCTTCCGTCAGCTCCTCTAACTGATTCTTTTCATTTTCCAGCAGATCTTTTACCACATAAACATGGTTCAAGTTGCTGAAGTTCGTTCTTAATTTAATGCGCACATCTAAAAAGCTTTCACCAGATTGTATTCCTGTCTCTTCCACCGAGCCGATCTCAATCCCTTTAGGGAATAAAGAGAACCCCGATGTATAGATCTTTTGTCCCTTCTGAACTTTTACGTGATTCGGGATATCCTTTACCATCGCATATTGTGGGTCTACATTATTTCCCCACACTAAGGCACCAAATACATTGGTCGTGTCCAGGGTCACTGAAATACGCGTGTCGGGATGGAGTAGGGACTGTATGGTGCTAAAATGTGGAGATACATTCAAAACAATGCCTACCACACCATTGGATGTAATAACGCCAAGTCCTTTCTGGACGCCATCGAGTGCTCCTTTATTGATCGTAATGAAATTACTCTTCTGATGTATACTGTTGTTTACAACCTCACCCATTACGAATTGATAACGGTTTTCTTCAATTGAATCTTGTAATGAAATGGAATCGACAGTGTCTTTTAAGATGTAGTTCTGTAATTGCTGACGTAATAATGCGTTCTCCTGTGCTAAATTCTTGTTCGCTTCATCCAAAGCTAGATAGCTCTTCCACGAATTTAATTTGTCGTAGAAAGAACCCACAACGACATTGGAAGAGTTGATAAAGGACGAACGTTGATAGCGATTATTTTGAACAACCAAGATTAAAGCAACAGTAAAGAAGAGTACAAACCAAAAGAAGGCATTGTATCTAACCAAGAAAAGCCAAAGGTTTTTCATTCTTGTTGTCTTTTAATAGCTACGCGATATAACGTTTAAAAAGAACATTATATCGCGCAACGAATAAATATATCTCAGTTTATTATTACTGCATTAAGAACTTGAAGCGTCCTATATTTTTCAACGCAATACCTGTACCTCTTACTACGGCGCGAAGTGGATCTTCTGCAACATGTACTGGTAACTTAGTTTTTGCTTGAATACGCTTGTCTAATCCTCTTAATAAAGCACCACCACCAGTCAAATAGATACCAGTTTGATAAATATCTGCGGATAGTTCCGGAGGGGTAATCTCTAATGCTTTAAGGATAGCTTCTTCAATTTTAGAAATTGATTTGTCTAAACAGTGTGCAATCTCGGTATAAGAAACCGTAATCTGTTTAGGAATACCGGTCATAAGGTCACGACCTTGAACAGCGAAATCCTCAGGTGGATCAGTAAGCTCAGGTAGAGCAGCACCAACTTCGATCTTGATTTTCTCCGCTGTACGGTCTCCAATCATGATGTTATGCTGACGACGAATGTATTGAACGATATCAGAGTCGAAATTGTCTCCGGCAACACGGATAGATTGGTCGCATACAATACCAGATAGCGCTATTACAGCAATTTCCGTAGTACCACCACCAATATCGATGATCATGTTTCCAACGGGCTCTTCAACGTCAATCCCGATACCAACAGCAGCAGCCATAGGCTCGTGGATCAAATAAACCTCTTTTGCTCCTGCAATCTCCGCAGAGTCGCGAACAGCGCGTTTCTCAACCTCCGTTATACCGGAAGGTATACAAACGACCATGCGCAAAGATGGGAAGAACCAACTCTTACCATTATTTACGAGTTTAACCATACCGCGAATCAAGTGCTCAGCAGCCGTAAAATCTGCTATAACACCATCACGTAATGGTCTTACCGTTTTTATATTATCGTGAGTTTTTCCCTCCATCTGCATAGCCTGACGACCAATCGCAATCACTTTGTTTGTCGTGCGGTCGAAGGCAACTATCGAAGGTTCATCAACTACTACTTTATCATTGTGAATGATTAGGGTGTTAGCTGTACCCAAGTCTATTGCAACTTCTTGCGTAAACCAATTAAAAAGCCCCATTTATATGTGAAAGTATAATTAAAAATTTTATGCAAACCTAATGAAAAAAAATGGTTTTTAAATAATTACTCCCTGAGAAAAATCATCTTTTAACTAAGCCATTTAACAATGATTTACAATCTGGTAGAAATAACGTATCAGTTGGTTTTTTTATTGTATGGATACGCCGATGTAATAGTTAAAAGTGTCAACCCCAATGTTTTCTTTTGTAAGGCCGTCCAGTCGCATCAGCTTGAACTTGCTGGTTGGTTTTATCAATTGACGGTTACCATCTTTATCAAAAATATGAACCGGCATATCGAAGTTTTCCACTTCTGAAATCCAGCGAATCATGAATACTCCAGGGCTGTTTTCAATGATCTCTAACGTAGGGATGCTCCTGTGTTGAACATACTGTTCGAAGACCTTCGTCAGATCGATTCCACTTTGCTCGTTCATGTAGTTTAGGATGTCTTGATAATTGACGGTCTGATGATAGAATTTTGCATTCATTCCGCGTAGCAACGATCGCCACTTTTCATCGTCATCGATCATGGTGCGGATCATATTGTGCAGAACGCCGCCCTTGTTATACATGTCGCCCGAACCTTCTTTATTTACGTTATATGGACCCTGAAGCGGGATATCATTTTGGATGCCACGTCGATTCCCATTGACATAAGCTTGACTTGCCTTTTTGCCGTAAAAATAATCGATAAAAAGTGCTTCGGAATAGTTCGTGAAACTCTCATGTATCCACATATCGCCTAGGTCTTTGGCTGTGATGTTGTTTCCAAACCACTCATGTCCAGACTCGTGGACAACAATGAAGTCCCATTTTAGACCCCATCCTGACCGTGAGGCATCGCTTCCCAAATAGCCGTTTTTAAATTTATTTCCGTAGGCGATTGCACTCTGATGCTCCATGCCTAAATGCGCAGTTTCTACAAGTTTATAACCATCCTCATAAAAGGGATATGGGCCAAACCAGTGTTCGAATGCCTTTAGTGTTTCGTTTGCATTCTTTTTCAGATGTTCAATCTTATCCTTGTTTTCCTGCAATACATAATAGTCTAACGACAGCGGCCCCTTCTCGCCAGCATAAGTCTCTTGGAAATGTGCGTAATCAGCAATATTTAAAGCGATATTATAATTGTTGATCGGATTGTCCACTTTCCAATGATACTTGGTATATCCGCCCTTTATCTTCTCGGTTTTAACCAACCTGCCATTCGAAACATTCATCAATCCGTTGGGAACTGCTACAGAGATCAACATGCCATCCACTTCATCGGATTGATGGTCCTTGTTCGGCCACCATACGCTCGCACCAAGCCCCTGACAAGCCGTTGCTACCCAAGGCTTACCCTGACTATCTTTCTTCCAATCAAACCCTCCGTCCCAAGGAGCACGCGTCGCCTGAATTGGATTGCCCGAATAATGGACAGTAAAGGAGTCTAATTTTCCCTTTTCAATATAACCTGGAAACGTGACGAAGACCGCATTGTACTCTCGTGTAAATGGTAGAGCCTTGCCCCGATACTCCACCTTGTCGACCGATAGATTGTCGAACAGATCAAATTGAAGTTTATTGAAGCGATCTTCGGCTGCAAACTTAAATAGATTGCTGCCAGAGATAAACTTATTATCAATATCAACTTTCACATCCAGGTGATAATATTTGATGTCATAGCAGGTGCGTAGGGGAGTAAGTTCTCCGCGTAATGAATCTGCTTTGGTATATATTTCTTTTGCCTTCATCAGTTGCGCCTGTGGCGCTGAAATGCCAGAAAGCATCGCTAAACCGATGAATAACGGTTTCAAATTGATCATAAATAGACTTTTAAATTAATTTAAGCATTAAGCCTTCGACTTGCGATTATTGAAGTAGGTCGTAATCTCCTCTAACGAAAAAGCATTCAGACATCTTTCCGCAGATAGACCTCCCTTTCTTGCCACGTAGATGCCGAATTCCATATCCAGGAAGCCTTCCTTGCGGTGAGCATCCGGGTTTACTGAAAGTAAAACTCCTTTATCTAAAGCGTATTGATGCCAACGCCAATCTAGGTCTAAGCGAAGAGGATTTGCGTTGATTTCAATCACAACATTGTTCGCTGCGCATGCGTCGATCACTTTCTTAAAATCGATTGGATAGCCCGCGCGAGACAAGAGTAATCGGCCCGTAGGATGTCCTAGCATTGTGGTGTAGGGGTTTTCGATTGCTTTGATCAAGCGCGTGGTCGCCTTTTCTTCATCCATCTTTAAGTTGCTATGGATAGAGGCAACAACGAAGTCAAACTTTGCTAACACGTCATCGGGATAATCGAGAGAGCCGTCGGAAAGAATATCCGACTCAATGCCCTTGAATATTTTGAAGGGTGCCAGTTCTGCATTTAATCTGTCGATCTCCGCCCATTGTTGTTCTAAGCGCTCGATAGAAAGACCATTTGCATAGACCGCGGTCTTGGAGTGATCACATATACCTAAGTACTCCATCTTCAATTCATCACGAAGATATTGCGCCATTTCTTTTAAGCTGTGAACCCCATCGCTATAAGTCGAGTGGTTATGCAGCGAGCCTTTCAGATCAGCATAAGTAATTAAACGAGGAAGGGCGCTGTTTTTTGCAAGCTCGATTTCATTCGTTCCTTCGCGCAGCTCGGGTTCAATATAAGCTAAGCCCAATGCTGAATAGATGGCATCCTCGCTATCTAATGATGGTATTTCTCCAAAGCCCTTTAATAGTTCAATATGCAAAGCAGAGCCGGTAGTCAATAGCAAATTCTTAGCGAAGTCATCCGTCTTGCTCAGGTGGACCTTAAAAGGCGTATTATTTTCGTCACGAAAGTTAAGGGTCAAGTGTTCAGTGTCGACGGCAAACTCATTATCAAGCGCTCTAATCGCTTCTATGGCGACTTCGTTTGGCGCGTCAGTAATAAGCTCCACATGTTGTAATACCTCCGCTTTGCGACGGAAATCACCCGTAAATTCTACCTGATAATCTTTCAAGCTTGCCTTCAGTGAAGCAAGGATCGTATGAGCAGAGTTTAAGACTTTAGCAAACAAATACCAACCCTGATTGGCAATCGAGAATTCGATCGCCTTCTTGATGTCTTCTTGCGTCTTTAATCCAAACCCTTTCGCTTCGACCAATCTATTCTCATTGCAAGCATAATATAGTTCGCCGACTGACTCAATTGCCAGATCATTCCAAATAATTTGAATCTTCTTAGGGCCTAATCCTTTTATCTTCAGCATTTCAACAATACCCTCAGGCGTTTTCTCCAACAACTTCTCCAAATCAGGGAAAGTTCCTGTCGTTATCACCTGCATAATCTTTTCGGCGGTGCTTTTCCCAATATTCGGTTGCTCGCTAAGCTCTTCTAGATTAGATCCGCTAGCAGCAAACGGCAATTTGTCGATACGAAAGGCAGCGCCTGCCATAGCTTTTGTTCGGAAAGGATTCTCATTGTGAAGCTCCATAAGCTGTCCACATAATTTGAATACTTTAGCTATGTCTTTATTTGTCATGATGATGTTGTTGGTGAAACTCAAAAATACAAATCTTATTTCAATAAAAGCTTTGCAGGACTTGTTGGAGCAGTAATAGCTGGCGCATGGACTACAAACCATCTGAAAGCCACCTTACATAAAAAATCCTGAGGCGGGGAACCTCAGGATTTTTACCAAACCAATTATTAACCTAAATTATGAAATTTTTACTCTTTTACTTTTTACTACACTAATAACGCAATACTGATGCCTTTCGTCTCAACAACGGGTCAGATTAACATCTTTTAACAGATCAGCCTCTCAAAGACCCTAGATAGCAATAAAAAAGGCTATCTATTTCTATAGACAGCCTTCTCATATGTTTAGTTTGTTTTGTTTTCAATTATTGTTGTTCAGAAACCGATACAACAGGTTTGCTCGGCTCCGGGCGATTGTATTTGTGGATAATTAAACGGATACCTGAGTTTCTCGTTAAGAATTTAATTGTCCAGTTCACAAAAGTAACCACACGATTTCTGAATCCAAATATAGAAACTAAGTGAACAAACATCCAAGTAGCCCAAGCTAAAAATCCTTTCATGTGGAAGTTGCCCAAATCTACAACCGCTCTAGCACGTCCGACAGTGGCCATTGAACCCTTGTCAAAGTATTTAAAGTTTTCAGTGCTTTGTTTATTTAAGGAGTTGATAATATGTCCTGCAACATACTTACCTTGTTGTTGAGCAACAGGTGCTACACCTGGCAATCCTCTCGGATTTTCGTCCGTTATCAATGCTGATACATCACCGATAGCATATATATCATTCTCACCCTCTACACGGCACTGCTCATCGATCTTGATGCGGTTACCACGTTGGATGATCTCTTCTTTAATCCCTGTTGGCATCTGTCCCATCACACCAGCACCCCAAATCACCGTTTTTGTAGGGATTTGTTCACCAGAAGATAAGGTCACAGTGTTACCGTCGTATCCATTAACCGTGGTGTTCAAAACGATATTAACACCGAGTTCTTTCAAATAACGCTCCGCATCGCGGGAAGACTTCTCTGAAAGTGCACCTAAGATTTTTCCAGTACCCTCTACCAAGTGGACTTTCATCTCATAAGTAGACAATTCCGGATAGTCGATCTTAAGCATGTGTTGCTGATATTCGGCAATCGCCCCAGAAAGCTCAACACCTGTAGGTCCACCACCAACAACTACGAAATTCAAATAACGCTCGCGGTCAGAGGCATTTTTACGTAATACTGCTTCCTCTAAGTTCTGCAATAGGTAACTACGAATATTGAGTGCCTCTACAATGTTTTTCATTGGTAAGGCGTATTTCTCAACTTCTTTATTGCCGAAGAAATTCGACGTAGCACCCGTAGCAACAACTAAGTAATCATAGTCGTAATCTGCAACAGATGTCTGTACGATTTTGTTAGCTGTATCAATATGAAGTACTTCTGCTAATCGGAAACGGAAGTTCTTTTGGTTCTTGAACATCTTCCGAATAGGGAACGAGATAGAATCTGACGCCAATGTCCCGGTAGCAACTTGGTACATCAAGGGCTGAAAAGTATGGTAGTTGTTTCGGTCTATCAGTAAAACCTCCACCTCTTTGTTCTTCAATTGTCTCGCAACTTCAACACCACCGAATCCAGCTCCAATTACGATAACTCTAGGAAAGTTTCTTTCAGAACGATTTAATAACATAATGCTCTCTTGTTATAAGAATTTTAAAATAAGGCACAAATATCCAACATTTTATCGTCTAATTCATTAAAATATTACATTATTTTAAGTTTAAACGATTGTTAATTGCCGGAATTGAATCTATTTATCTTCTAATCAGTAGTTTACATTATGTCTATTTAGTGTTAAAAATACACTATCAAATCGCTACTGCAAACTACCTCGAATTTTTACCCTTAAGCCCTCATTACTATTGTTTAACCTTAATTGGCAGGCAAGCCTGCTCGAATCGGTTAAATCGGGCAAAGTATCTAACATGTCCAACTCCTGATCTTCTGGCTCGGACAAGTTCTCAGCACCTTCTAAAACCTCCACATGGCAGGTCGCGCATAAAGCCATTCCGCCACAGGTAGCTAAGATGTCGTACTCCGAAGCCTTCAAGATTTCCATTAGGCTTAAGTTGATGTCCGTAGGGACTTCAACCGTCCTTGTTGTTCCGTCGCGATCTTCGACTTCAATGTTAATGATATTCTCCATAGTTAAAACGCATTGATACCATTAACGGTAGTGTATTTAAAGCTTAATTTCTGATCCGGATAAACATACTTGAATGCCGATTGCGCCATTAATGCGGCTTCGTGGTAACCACATAGAATCAGCTTCAATTTACCTGGATAAGTATTGATATCCCCAATTGCAAAAATGCGTTCAATATTTGTCGAATAGTCAAATGTGTTGACCTCGATCGCATTCTTATCGATTGTCAATCCCCAGTCGGCAATTGGTCCAAGCTTCGGACTCAATCCATACAATGGAATGAAATGATCCGTAGGAACAATAACTTCTTCTTTCGCTTTATTTAGCAAGTGGATACTCTCTAAGGTTCCATTTCCATCCAGCTTTTGCAGATTATGAGAAAGCAACAAATTTATCTTTCCATCCTGCGCCAGGTTAAAGACTTTCTCTGCCGAATCTGGTGCTCCGCGGAAGCTATCGCTGCGGTGAACTAAAGTCACTTCCTTAGCAATATCGGCTAGGAAGATTGTCCAATCTAATGCCGAGTCGCCACCACCTGCTATCACAATGCGTTGATCTCTGAATCGCTCAGGGTTCTTCACCATATAATGAACATTCTGACCCTCAAAACGTTCTAAATTTTCTAATTCTGGCTTTCTAGGTTCGAAACAGCCCAAACCACCAGCGATTACTACCACTTGGCAATGTATAACTGTACCTTCGGTTCCAATGACATAGTATGAGCCATCATCTAATTTCTGTAGTTGATCGACGCGCTCACCAAGTGTAAAGGTAGGGTGGAAGGGAGCAATCTGCTCCATCTGATTGTCGATTAACTGCTGCGCAGTAATACTTGGGTAACCCGGGATATCGTAAATAGGCTTGTGTGGATAGATCTCTGACAGCTGACCTCCAATCTGAGGCAATGCATCGATCAAATGACATCTCATCTTTAACAAACCGGCTTCAAATACTGCAAATAGACCAACTGGTCCTGCTCCGATGATACAAATATCTGTTGTAATCATATCTATTTTGTTTCTAGATTATTATAAATAGTGTTCAATATTCTCGTAAAATGGTCGAAATCTTCCTGCGAAAGGTTCTCCCATGCTTTCATCCGAAATTCTTTAACTAAAGGAGCCAATGCTTCTACTTTAGACCTTCCTGCTTCAGTTAGATGCAAAAGCAAACAGCGGCGATCCGTAGGATGTTCAACGCGGACAACATAGCCCTTTTTCAAGAGAAGGTCAATGATTCTCGTCATTGTAGGTTGGTCCTTTCCGCACAATTCCGCTAGTTCCCGATGCGTATGATCTGCATCTTCGTACAAGGTTTTCAATACAGACCATTGATCGACCGTCAAATCAATGCCATGTGCAGCGAACGAACCTTGCGCACACTGCTTCACACGACGTGCCGTCTGATCTAAAATGAAAGAATATTGATTAAATGATTCCGTTAGCATAACAATTATTAGTATGTCAAGTAAAGCTAAGGAATATTTGTGTGATAACAGATAATTAACGAAGTTTTGACATAGAATTAACTTTAACGCTGAGAGTTAGCGGAAAAGGAATCAGAAATGCGCTAGACATAAAAAAAAGCTGTCTTTCGACAGCTTCTTCATATATTTTTGATAGCGGAATCACTATCCATAAATCCATTTGAAATTATATTGCTTTTCAGGAATACTCATTCTATCCGCCAAGCGTGTTAGACGATCAGGAAGACGCATTAAATAATCTCTAGCTTTCTCGCCCTTTTCGTTCAGCCCGGACACCTGATCGATTTTCCAATCAGCAATAAGTTCCTTTAAAATATCTACGTAATCTAAAGCCGTGTAAACACCTAAGCGCTGTGCAGCGTCGGAGAAGTGTGCAAATGCCTCGCCTTGCGGCTCGCCCGACTCTCTTAAGAAATGCGCCGGCATCACAATTTTCTTACGCATCATATCTTCAAATGCAATCATGACCTCCGAAGGATCAACAGCCATTGCATGCGAGATAAATGACATATAGGCTTTCGCATGGCGAGCCTCATCGGCTGCAATTACGCCACACATTTTCGCCAACAATTTGTCGCCGCTCTTTTTCGAAATACCAGCAACACGACGGTGCGATACATTCGTTGCTAACTCCTGAAATGAGGTATAGATAAAGTTACGATAAGGATCTGCCCCTGTACCGATATCAAATCCGTCTTTAATTAAGTATTGTACTGAGATTTCGAACTGACGCATATCAATACGTCCGGAAAGGTAAAGGTACTTGTTCAATAGGTCGCCGTGACGGTTCTCTTCAGCTGTCCAAGCGCGAACCCATTTCATCCATCCACCTTGTTCGTTCTTCTCCACGTCATCAACCATTGTCAACCAAGATTCGTAAGTAGGAAGTGCCTCTTCAGTTACTGTATCACCGATCAATACCGCTACTAAATCATAAGGAAGTTCTTTTGCGCTTTCTTGTAAATCGCGCACCTCCTCAAAAAAAGTGTCGCGTGAAGAGTCCGGTAAGAAATCGGCAGGTTGCCACATTTCTTCAACCGGCTTTAAATACTCAGACATTTCATTGATCATGAAAGGTTCTAAGTAAGCCATCACTTCTTTTCTTGAGCCCTCTGGTATGTTTAATGGTAATTCTTGCATAATTACAACAAAGTTAATCAAAGTAAATTTAATATAAGTTTTATATTTTCATAATTCCTGCCGGAATAATTAGCCATATCCTTAATCTAAAAGACAGCAATAAACGCCATTTGTTTGCGCTTTTGTCCCTAATTATTACGTTTATATTAGATAATATATACTAAGATTGTAGGCATTATTGTTAACTTTGCCTTCACATCAATACGGAATAAATTGAGTAATCTAGATATACAGAAAATCCGTGAGGATTTCCCCATATTAAAACGCCAAGTGAATGGTAAACCGCTGATTTACCTAGACAATGGTGCTACAACACAGAAACCTAAGCTAGTGATTGATGCAATCATGTCATATTATACCGATATGAACAGCAATGTGCATCGCGGTGTTCACTACTTAAGCCAAATCTCTACCGATGCCTTCGAAGTTACACGTAGAAAGCTGCAGGAATTTATCAATGCCGCGCATGATTACGAGGTCATCATCACCAAAGGAACAACCGACAGTATTAATTTAGTTGCGACCTGTTACGGACGCGAGTTTGTGCATGCGGGTGATGAGATTATTGTTTCGGCAATGGAGCATCACTCGAACATTGTGCCCTGGCAGATGCTTTGTGAAGAACGCGGAGCTACATTAAAGGTAATACCGATGAATGAGGAAGGCGAACTGGATATGGAAGCCTACAAAGCCTTGTTGAACGAGAAGACGAAGTTAGTTTCTGTAAACTATGTTTCCAACGCGTTAGGAACGATCAACCCTGTTCGAGAAATTATTAAACTTGCGCATGCGCAGGGCGTACCGGTTTTATTGGATGCGGCTCAGGCAGTACAACATATCAAGATCGATGTGCAGGAACTGGACGTGGATTTTCTAGCGTTTTCCGGTCACAAGATGTACGGCCCGACAGGAGTTGGTGTGTTATACGGCAAAGAAGAATGGTTGAATAAGATTCCTCCTTATCAAGGCGGTGGTGATATGATTAAAGATGTAACCTTCGAGAAAACAACCTATAACGAGCTACCGTTTAAGTTCGAAGCCGGAACACCGAACATTGAGGCGGGAATTGCGCTAAACGCTGCAATAGACTATATCAACGATCTGGGAATCGACAATATTAAAGCTTATGAAGACGAACTTTTAGCCTATGCTACAGAACAGTTGAGCACGGTGGAAGGTATTCGTTTTATAGGAACAGCTAAAGAAAAATCCTCTGTTATCTCCTTCGTAGTCGATGGAACACACCCATACGACATCGGAGTGATTCTGGATAAATTAGGAATCGCCGTTCGTACGGGGCACCATTGTGCGCAGCCGGTGATGGATCAATTCCATATTCCTGGTACGGTGCGTGCTAGTTTAGCGGTCTATAATACAAAAGAAGAAATTGATGCGTTAGTCGCTGGCGTAAAACGCGCGACGGCAATGCTGGTATAAAAGGATATGACAATTAACGAAATACAAGACGAGTTAATCGAAGATTTTGCTTTCTACCAAGACTGGATGGAGAAATATGAATATATCATCCAGCTAGGGAAGGAACTCCCTTTGATCGACGAAGCAAACAAACAAGACCAATATATCATTAAAGGGTGCCAATCTAAGGTATGGTTATTCCCTGAGGTAAAAGACGGTAAATTATTCTTTACGGCAGACTCGGATGCTGTTATCACCAAAGGCTTGGTCAGTCTGATGGTAAAAGTACTATCCGGCCATAGTCCTAAAGAAATAGCAGAAGCCGATCTATATTTTATTGAACAGATAGGTTTAAAAGAACATTTGTCGCCAACACGTGCCAACGGATTGTTGTCTATGGTGAAGCAGATGAAGCTCTATGCACTGGCTTTTCAAGCACAAGGCATTTAACAAACTATATATACAAGGAAAGAAGGTGTCTAAAAAGGCACCTTCTTCTGTTTTATAGCTTTTGCGATTTCATTACTGTTTTCATTTTTGAGTTTTAAGCAGTAAGTCGATATTTTATGGTTTTAACGCTCCTGACTCGAATTTTTATTGTATATAGTGTTTTATCGCTATAACCATTCCCAAAGAAGACATCGTTTGCCCACTTTTTCGCCCATTTTCTGAGGTTATGGGCAATGGCCATCAATCCGAACTCCACAGCGACTTTCTCCAGTCCTTTCATTGTGAACCGGGTAAACCTGTTGTTGCTTTTCATCTGACCGAAAACGGATTCCACTTCTATGGGTCGCTTGCTTCGATGGTACATTCCCTCTTCCGATACCAGTCTTTCCCGGGCTTTATCCTTGAGCTGATTGAGTCTATGGTTCACTTCAATGAGCCGATCGCCTTTTGCTTTATGACACCCACTGCGCATCGGGCAGCCTTCGCATCGCTGAGCCTGATAACAGCTGACCTGGGCTGTGTATCCGTTGGCACTAACTCTGGTTGCATGACCGATAAAGCTGAGCTTCTGTCCTGCGGGACATACATAATAGTCATCTTGCTGGTTGTAATACAGATTCTGTACCGAGAAAGGATCCTGTTTATGCTTGCGCTTCTGTTCCACATGAAAGTAATTGTACTTGACAAAGGCAGTTATGCCCTGTTTTTCCATCAATTCATAGTTCTGCTCGCTACCATAACCGGCGTCTGCTACAAGCTGTTCGCTTTGTTTTCCGTAATGGCACTCAAAGCCTCCCAAATGTTCCGGCAGGGTTGTGGTGTCGGCAGTTGTTTGATGGATGCTGTAATGGGTGATGAACTGATCTTCGGTGCTGATTTGGGTATTATAGGCTGGCTTAAGCTGGCCATTCTTCATGTGGTCCTCTTTCATCCGCATAAACACAGCATCGGTATCGGTCTTGCTATAACTATTGCGATCTCCCAGTACTTCCAGTTGCTCTTCATATTTCTCTAGTCGAGGCAAATAGTCCTCTTCAAGTTTCTTAAGTTGCTTATCAGTAGATTTATTGGCTCCTTTGAACTTGGCATTGATCGCTTCGATCTTTTCCTTCAACTGACTGCTATCGATGGCCTTACTAACTTCTTGATTACCTAATGAAGATTGGTCTTGGGCGATCTGAGCCTCGATTTCCGAAAGAACCGAAGCAATGTTTGCTTCTAACTTTACCTTATTCTTCTCGACCGATTTCTTCCAAACGAACGTATAACGACCAGCGACAGACTCGATCTTGGTACCATCTACATATTGAACTTTCAAGCTAACATACTCCATATCATGTAGCATACGAACGATACTGGCAAACAGCTCTTGTATCTGTCCTTTAAGACGCTTCCTCTGAAATAATTGATCGTACGATAATCAGGTGTACTGTTCCCTGAAAGCCACATGAAATGGATGTTCTCGTGAAGGGCCTGCTCGATTTTTCGGCAAGAATAGATATTGCTTAAATAGGCGTAGAAGAGCACCTTAATGAGCATTCTAGGGTGAAAACTAGTGGTGCCTCCGCCTTTATACTGACGGATAATAGGTTCAAGATCCAACTGGTCAACAACCTGACTCACCAAACGAACCGGATGATTCATTGGAATACGATCTAAAATATTCTCAGGAAATAGACTCGGACTATTGGATGGAAGCGCTTTGAATTGTATGTTTGCCATATTGTTTTTTTGGGTGCACCTTAAGATACAAAATCTTAAGGACAAAAAAACAGAAAAACCCCGCCATTTTTTAATGACGGGGTTCTTTCTTTAAGAGACCTTTTTAGACAGCCTCTTTCTTTGTTTATCTAAAGTTATCTAGACTTTGATCGTCTCAGACGCAATTCTCTTTCCAAAGAAAATCTCCGCCTTTTCATTGAAATCATTCGCATCATCGGTCGTGAAGAATTGCAGCTTGCTACCTTTGCTACACTGTGCCTCTACCTCCGGATGTCGTTTTAGATAATCGACCAGACTATCAGCAACAAGCTTCCCTTGCGATATAATATTGATGCCTTCAGGCACATATTTTTCTATGATAGGCAATAGCAGTGGGTAGTGTGTGCAGGCCAATAAGATCGTGTCGATATTCGGAGAAAGTGCAAGAAGCTCTTCAATATCTTGTTGCACAAAGTAATGAGCGCCCTCGCTCTGCAATTCGTTATTCTCCACCAAGGGTACCCAAAAAGGACAAGCATGCTGAAAAACATCAATCTGCGGATGAAACTTGTTGATCTCGATAACATAGGATTCGGAGTTTACCGTTCCTTGTGTTGCCAAAATGCCAACCTTATTGCTTTTGGTAAATTGGTCCACAATCTCCGATGTTGGTCTGATGACGCCCAGTACCTTTTTTCCTAGAGGCAAATCATTTTGTTGAATAGAACGTAAAGCTTTTGCAGAAGCCGTATTGCAAGCTAAGATAACCAGGTTGCAACCCAAATCAAATAACTTGAAAACACACTCTTTGGTGAATTCATATACGGTTTCAAAAGACCTAGTCCCATAAGGCACGCGTGCATTATCTCCTAAATAGATGTAATCATATTGAGGAAGCTGTTTATGTATTTCTTTAAATACCGTGAGGCCACCGTATCCGGAATCAAATATCCCGATCGGGCCTGCTATTGTTGTGTCGCTCATAGAGAATTTTGATGAAGCAGCTTCTCTAACTCCACTGCTTCCATATGTAGACAAAGATGAGGTTTCTTTTTTCCTTTGTCAATAGAAAAAGGCTGCCCGAAAGGCAGCCTTCAACTATATCTCCAGATTAGACTTTCAAAAGATGCGGTTTTTCTTTGTATAATTTCCACATCAATTCACCGAATAAGGTGTTGGTCCAAGCAAACCAATGACGCGTAAATTTCTTAGGGTCATCCTTATGGAACGACTCGTGCATAAAGCCTGTGCCGCCATGCGTATTTTTTAGCATTTGAACACATTTCTTAATCTCCGCATCGTCCTTTGATGTAAATGCGCGCATAATGATAGACATTGGCCATATCATATCCCGACCGATATGCGGTCCGCCGATACCTTCGCCAGCCGAGCCTTTGAAGAAAAATGGATTCTTCTCCGAAAGAATGAATGCACGCGTGCGTTGGTAAACTTCATCATTCACATCGACAGCACCCAAGTAGGGAAGAGCTAGCAAGCTAGGCACGTTCGCATCGTCCATCATCAAATAGCTACCGAAACCATCGACCTCAAATGCATAAACACGTCCATGTGTTGGGTGGTCTACAATACCATATTGTTTGACTGCTGCCTCTACCTCGTTCGCTAAGGCTTCAAATTTTGCAGCTACATCAGGCTTGTTTTTAACTTTTCTCATGATTTCCGCAGACTGACGTAAGCTCACCACAGCAAATAGATTCGAAGGAATCAAGAAAGGGAAGATGCTGCAGTCGTCCGACGGGCGGAAGCTCGATACGATCAATCCGACAGGGTTCACCGGATAACCATAACCATCAACCTGAAGCGTGTCTGTTCCACGTGCTGTCGTCCGTTCAAATTTATAAGGACCAAGGTTTTCTTTACGCTGCTGTTCGACAAAAGTTTTGTAGATCAATTCTTGCGCCTGTACCCATGTATCGTCGAATGGGGTCGTGTCGTTCGTAGTTTTCCAATAATGATAAGCCAAGCGGATAGGGTAGCATAGCGAATCGATCTCCCATTTACGCTCATGTAGCCCCGGTTTCATGTCTGTGTGATCCGAAAACCATTCTCCTTTTTTAGTAGGGTCGTTGTAGAATGCATTTGCATAGGGATCAATTAATATACATTCCGACTGCTTATTGATCAAACCCAAAACCAGGTCCTGAAGATTCTTGTCCTTTTTCATAAAAGGCAAGTAGGGCCATACCTGCGCACTACTATCTCTCAGCCACATCGCATCGATATCCCCAGTGATTACATAGGTCAATCGACGGTTAGGCTTATTTTCTAAATAAATAGTTGTATCAAGCGTATTAGGTAAGCAATTGTTAAATAGCCAGCCTAATTCTTTATCCGCTACATTTTTCTGGAATTCTTTTATCATCCCTTCAATTACCTTGCTATTGAAGTGGCGCTTTGGTTCCGCTGTTCGAACCACCGGAAAGCTAGGGTTTGTTTCCGCAAAGGAAAACTTGCTGGCGAGAACGCCGGCACCTAACAAAGCAGAGTTCTGAATAAATGCTCTTCGTTTCATATCTTTATTCGTGAGGTTTTATAATTTCAATCGTTAGCAAGATACAAATTGTAGTCGATTCTAGAAATAACAAATCGTTTTAGCGTAGCATTACTAGTTAATACGGGTGGATTGAGAATTAAAAACTATTTTTGTTCCGTTTTAGGAATAGTATTTGTTAGTATAGGCCCAAACACCCAATCCATTATATGAAGCATATTATCAATGGTGCTTTAGCTACGGTTTTACTTATCGGAACCGCAGACTCTTTGCAAGCACAGATTAGAAATCAGCCTTTCTCGCATCAACAATATCAAAAGTTGAATGAGGAATTGTATTCCCCATATACCCGTTATCATACTTCTTCAAAGCCGGTCTTATTCAAAGGCGCTTTGTTGGACAAACTTGATTCCATAGAAACAGCGAATCAGACGATGTCGGATAATTGGTTTATGCGAAAGATATTCAATGAGCATCTGATCGAAGTTGAAAAAGAAGATCATACATTTTATTTGGATGTATTACCTGATTTTCAAATCGGGTCGGAATTGATAGCGGCGGACAAAAGAACGACTTGGTTAAATACGCGTGGTATTCAAGCGGGGTTGACGATCAAGGATAAATTTACCTTCTATGGTAACTTCTTCGAGAACCAAGGTGTTTTCCCGGAGCATATTGATGATTACGTTGCTAGGAGTATGGTTGTTCCAGGACAGGCAGCATCAAAAAGACATACGGAACAAAAGAAGGATTGGATGTATGCAACTGCTAACTTGACCTATGACTTTAGCGATTATTTCCAAGCAACTTTAGCCTACGATAAGAACTTTATAGGAGATGGATACCGTTCGGTATTACTATCGGATTTCTCTTCAAACTACGCACATTTAAAATTTACCGGTAAAATTGGTAATGTACAATATACCTCTATTTGGGCTTATATGCTAGACCCGACGAATCCTCGTGTTGATTCTCTAGACTCGGGCGGTCGCTATGGCGACGGCATCAAATGGGGAGCATTCCAGTACTTAGATTATAACGTAACGAACCGTTTGTCGGTGGGTTTCTTCCAATCTGTAATTTGGGCAAATAGAAATGAAGCTGGACACCGTGGTTTCGATTTTAACTACGTTAGTCCGGTTATATTCCTGCGTCCGGTTGAAAACTCCAACCGCTCTTCACCGGATAAGATGTTCCTAGGTCTGAATGCAAAATACAAAGTTTTAGATAATGCAACGGTATACGGACAATTCTTGCTAGGAGAATTCACCGCAAAAGAGTTTTTCGCAAACAATGGCTATGTGCATAATAAATGGGGTGCACAGTTAGGTGCAAAAGCATTTAATATCTTCGGTGTGAAGAATTTGAACATCTTAGGAGAGTACAATATGGTTCGCCCTTATACTTACCAACACTATGTTTCGATTTCCAACTACAGCAATAGAGGCGAGCCTTTAGCCCACCCTCGTGGAGCAAACTTCCGCGAACTTCTAGGTATTGCAAATTACTCTTGGAACAGATTTGATTTCTCCGTACAAGGCTTATATAGCCGTTATGGAACCGATGAAGCTACTCCGTCAGGAATCATTAACTGGGGTGGCGATATCTTCCAATCATACCGTAGCGCGCCAAATACCTATGGCAATAAAATCGGACAAGGTGTACAAAATGATTTATACTATGCAGATTTCAAAGCTGCCTATGTTTTGAACCCTAAATATAACTTGCGCTTAGAACTTGGCTACACACAGCGATACAATAAAATAGAGAACCAGCCAACTCAAAAATCAGGAGTAATCAACGTTGGATTACGTTCTAGTTTCCGCAATTTCTATGGTGATATGTAAGATTCTATTATCTTTATTGTATTAATCAAAACCATGAAGAAAATACTGATACTAAACGGGCCGAATCTGAATCTATTGGGCGTTCGCGAAAAAGGGATATATGGAGATCAATCTTTCGAAACCTATTTCGAAACCTTGAAAGAACGATTTGCCGATAATGCAGAATTAAGCTACTTTCAAAGCAATACCGAAGGATTTATCATTGATAAACTCCACGAAGTAGGATTCAGCTATGACGGTATTGTATTAAATGCCGGAGCTTACACGCATACTTCCGTGGCTATTGCTGATGCAATCGCTGCCATCAATACGCCGGTAATAGAAGTCCATATTTCCAATGTACATCAGCGGGAAGCGTTTAGACATCATTCTTACCTATCTAAAAATTGCAAGGGAGTCATTTTAGGCTTCGGGCTTGATAGTTATCGACTCGGAATTGAGAGTTTAATATAAAACTTTCATGTTTCCTTTGAAACACCAACAGGGATGAAAGTTCTTGATGGCCTCTGAAAACAGACACTTTCAGAAAAAAGAGAAGGGGCTGACGATAATCAGCCCCTTCTCTTTTATATACTTTCATACATTTTTATAAATCTACTTTTACCGTCCGTCTCGCGATCAGGTGCAGAATCAAAGAGATTACCGCGCCGGCACACATAACCGAAAGCATTGGCCAAGGTGTTTCATTGTGCAAGACGCTTACCATCCCGGACGAAAATGCCCCGATTGCCATTTGAATACAGCCCAATAGTGCGGAAGCACTGCCAGCGAGATGGCGCATAGGCGACAATGCAATCGCGGAAGTATTCGGAAAGATAAAACCATAACCAAAAAGGAAGAGAAAGATTAATCCCAACAATACCGGAAAGCTCAAAAATCCAGCTCCCAAGGCGATAATCATACAAACACCGATAGCTGCTTGCCAGATGTTTGCATATTTACTAATGTCTGCACTCGTACGATTCTTCAGCAACCATCGATTCAACTGTGTCGCCACGACCATGGCCGAGGCAACGAAGGCGAATGCAAGCCCATATTGACTTTTATCCAATCCAAAGTATTTCTGCATGACGAAGGAAGATCCTGCCAAGTAGGCGTAAGTGCCCGATGAAGCAATGGATCCGATCAAGCAATAGGTGATAAACACTTTATTGCTCAGTACTTTCCAAAAGGTTTGGAGAATAGATTTTGGTGCAAGCGATAAATTCTTATTTCCGGCATAGGTTTCGGGGAGTAGGAACATGGTTCCCAAGAAAATCAAAGATGCCATGATTGCTAGCAGAAGAAAGATATAGTGCCAGTCTAGGTAATTCAATAACATCGCTCCCGCACTCGGTGCAAGAATAGGGGAGATACCGATCACGAGCATCAGCAAGCTGAACACCCTTGCAGCCTCCCTGCTGTTATAATAATCGGTTACCATAGCTCGGGCACCGACCATCCCTCCGCAGCTTCCTAATGCCTGTAAAAAGCGTAGAAAGATCAAGTGATTGATGTCGCGTGTGAATACGCATAAGATCGACGCGACCACGTAAATCCCTAAACCGACCAGTAGGGGTTTCTTCCTGCCGAATTTATCCAGTAAGGGACCGTAGATAATCTGGCCGAATGCAATACCGATAAAGAAGCTGGTTAAGGACAATTGAACTTTTTCTAATGGACTGTTGAAGTCATTAGCAATATTTTCAAATGCCGGTAGATACATGTCTATAGAAAATGGACCGATTGCCGACAATAGCCCCAAGATGAGCAGTGTGACCTTTCTATTGTTTCTCAGTTTTTGCATAGTATTAAAAATGCCCTCTTTTTAGGGAGGGCAAATGTAGTATTTTAAACGCGTTTAGTTTCCTTTGGTTTTCGAAGTAACAAAAATATTCCAACCAAAATAAACGGTATACTCAATATCTGTCCCATATTCAGCAACATGCCTGCTTCAAATTCGACCTGATCTATCTTCACATACTCGATTACGAAGCGGGCTCCAAATAATAGAATTAAGAAAAGACCAAAAAGTTTGCCTGGAATAGGTTTATGATTCTTTTGGTACATGCTCCACAAGAGAATAAAGATCAGCGTATAGGCGATCGCTTCATACATTTGTGCCGGATGCCTAGGGATGTTGTCGATATTGCTGAATACGACTGCCCATGGTAATTCTGTCGGGTTTCCAATTATTTCCGAATTGAAGAAGTTACCCAGGCGGATGAATGCACCGGCAATCGGTACGACTAGCACCAAGCGGTCGGCAAGCCATATGAAGTCGGTTTTGGTATTGCGACAAAAGAGCCACATCGCGGTCAGGATTCCTAAGGCACCGCCATGACTCGCAAGTCCTGTAAAACCAGTCATATGCCAATTGCCGGCAGGATCTTTTTGGAACGGAATAAAAATTTCTAGGATATGATCCTTGTAGTATTCGAAATCGTAAAATAAACAATGCCCTAAACGAGCACCTACTAACGTACCGACGAAAATATAGATCGTAAGCTTGTCTAAAAGGTCTTGAGATTTGTTTTCCTTCTTAAATACCTTTAACATAAAGTAATATGAAGCAGCAAATGCCAATAACCAGCAAACGGAATAATAACGAAGGCCGAAAGAGCCAATTTTAAAGATTTCAGGCTTAGGATCCCAAATTATATAGCTTAATAAATCCTGCATAATTGTGTTTATTGTTCGGTAAAGATAAGCTTTCGGTTTTTATTTTTGCGAAAATTAAGGAAATACTTAATTTGCAAGAATTAACAACAATATGATGGCAAAGAAGAAGATAAAAGAGGAATCTACACCTACCGTTGTGACCGAAGAATCATTAGCTTTTTTTGAAAAATATATCAACAACCCATCGCCGACAGGCTTCGAATGGGAAGGGCAGCGCATGTGGTTAGATTATTTGAAACCATATGTGGACGACACCTATATTGATAACTACGGAACAGCAGTAGGGATCATCAATCCGAAGGCAACCTACAAGGTAGTCATTGAAGCACATGCCGATGAGATTTCCTGGTTTGTAAACTACATCTCTAAGGATGGTTTAATTTACGTAATTCGTAATGGTGGTTCTGATCATCAGATTGCACCCTCCAAGCGTGTGAATATCCACACGGATAAAGGTATTGTGAAAGCGGTATTCGGTTGGCCGGCAATTCATACCCGCGCGGGGGAGAAGGAAGAAGCTCCAACCCTAAAGAATATTTTCTTGGACTGTGGCTGCACCTCGAAAGAAGAAGTAGAAGAACTCGGCATACATGTCGGATGCGTAGTGACTTATGAAGACGAGTTTATGGTCTTAAATAACCGTTACTATGTAGGTCGTGCATTGGATAACCGTGCCGGTGGTTTTATGATTGCGGAGGTAGCGAGATTGCTAAAAGAAAACAAGCAGAAACTTCCATTTGGATTATATATCGTCAATTCTGTACAGGAAGAGATTGGGCTTCGTGGAGCAGAGATGATCGCGCAATATATTAAACCCAATGTGGCTATCGTAACTGACGTAACGCATGATACAAACACACCGATGATCAATAAAATTACACAGGGTGATCTAGCCTGCGGTAAAGGTCCGGTGGTATCTTATGCCCCTGCGGTACAGATCAATTTGAATAGACAATTGATCGAAGTGGCGAATAAGAACAATATTCCAATCCAACGTCAAGCGTCTTCCAGATATACCGGAACGGATACCGATGCATTCGCTTATTCAAATGGTGGGGTACCATCTGCATTGATTTCCTTACCTTTGCGCTACATGCACACAACGGTGGAGATGGTTCATAAAGACGACGTAGATAATGTGATCAAATTGATTTATGAAGTACTACTTTCCATCGAGAAAGATCAGGACTTTAGAACATTTAGTAAATAATAGTAAAAAACCAATTAACCATGGAAGACAATAATGTAAACAATCCGGAAGGTCAAGAGATTAGCATCGAGCTAAACGAAGATATTGCGGAAGGGGTATATTCGAACCTAGCGATCATTACACATTCTAACACGGAATTTGTAATCGATTTTGTGCGCATCATGCCAGGTGTGCCGAAAGCGAAAGTGAAATCTAGAATCGTATTAACTCCCGAGCATGCCAAGCGCCTGATGACCGCGCTGCAAGATAACATCAACCGATTTGAAGGTCAAAACGGAAAGATTGACTCGAAAGATGTCGCATTTCCTCTGAATTTTGGCGGAACAAAAGGCGAAGCGTAAATTTTAGACCTTATAGCCAGGTTTGAGATCAATGAGATCTCCAATGAATAACAAGATTAAATGAGTGAAGCTGCCCCAAAAGGGCAGCTTCTATTGTTTTGGATAATTCAATTAATCCTTCAGTCTCCTGTAAATATCCGAACAACCCTTAAAACACCAATCGTTACTGATAAAAAGCGTATTATTATCTCTAAACCCAGCAGGATGTTCGCGTATATATTCCACTGAAGGCTTGCCATTCACTTCACAAAGCTGTGTGATTATTATGCTGTAAACTTTATGGGTTAGGTTTTCCCTCGCTACAAAACTATATCGACCTGCACATCCCATTCTGGAGCTATTGATAATACCTTTGGAATCTAATGTCATAATTATGTTTTCGCTTGTTCTGTCACTTACAGTTAGGTCGCCTCCTCCATTATCAGTTTCAGTACTCACCAATTTCCATTTGCCAACAATACCAACTTTCTCGTTTCCAGTAGCATACTCATTATCTTTTTCTTCTTCTTTACTACATGAAGTAAAAAGTAACAATAGCACAAATAAATATAACTTACTCATTTGATAATTTTTAAGGTGTATAATTAGGTATATTAAACATAAGAATATTACTCTATGTTTAGAAGTTTTCCCATCAAATAATATTGATTCATGTCAAGATTTTTTTTTCTCAACGAAGCTTATTTCAAAATATTTATTAGATCCGTCTATTTTCTGTGTCGGATTACTAATAGTTGATAATTTAAGGCGTTTGGATTTTAGACTAGTGGCTACTCTTATTTATAAGTATGAAAAACGTTAAATACGTTTATGATGTGAGATTTAATTTCAGAAATTTAAAGGAAAATCGAGATAAGCCAAAAGGTTTGTTGGTTGAAGGAAAAGAAAAAATATTTTCAATAATTCTTTAATATCTAATTGTTCAATTCATTTAGATATTCTAAAATCATATCATTCTGTTTTTCAGAATAACCCCTAAATTCTTTCAATATTTCTCCTTCTTTATCAATTAAAAATGCTTTAGGTATCGCTTGAATCCTATATTTCAGAGCTTCAGGAGAATAATGCCCTTGTAAATCTGAAACATTGGCCCAAGCTATCTGATCATCTTTTGAGGCTTTACTCCATGCATCATACTTCTTATCTATACTGAAGGAAAAGATCTCAAAGCCTTTATCCTTATAGTTTTCATACAGCGTGATTAGTTGTTTATTGCTTTGTCTACAAGGGCCACACCAAGCAGCCCAAAAATCTAACAGCACTAGCTTACCCTTGAAATCACTTAATTTTAAAGAATCCCCTTTCAATGTTTTCCCTTTGATATCAGGAGCCAAATCACCTATTTTTAGAGTTTCCGTTTCTATGAAATCATTGATATATTTCCCATTGGAGCTATTCTTAATTGCTTCAGGGAATCTATAGAAAGCCAATCTAAGGCTATCCTTAGGTAAGGAATTCCTTAAGAAGTATAGTTCCTGCATCAAACGGTAAGATGGTTCTAAAGTGAAAACATTCATTTTCCTGATATTGTCGATGGAAACACTAAACACGGAAAGTTTATTAAAGAGAAGTTTTTTTTCTTCCTCATTTTCTTCTTTATCTGCTTCATTATATAACTCATCATACCGTTTCCATAAAGAGTCGAGTTGGTTATCAATGGCTTTATGTTCCTTATTTATTTTTGAGTTCATTATTTCGGTCCTACTAAAAGATGCACTGTCTCCCAAAAGGTTCCATATGCCTTTATCTATCCAAATAGAACAATAAGGACCAGTTTTAGCTTGTGATCGATAAATTGTTGGCTCATCTACTATTCCACTAAAAGACACTTTTCCCTCATTTAATGTTGAGATATAACTATTATTGCTTTTTCCAAGACTGGATAGGTAAAAATCGGTGCCATTAGAAATGCCTTTTAAATGTGCAATTAATGTAAAACTCGATTCTTGAGCTTGAACACCGATAAAGGTTATAAGAAAAATAATTGAGGATAAAATTTTCATAAAAAAAGGTTTTGCATTATGAACATAAATTTATTTCCTGAATTAGCACTTTCAGAACTCTCCAATAGATCGAGACATGGAATTGATTGTCCAATATCGACTAATCTAGGCGGTGATCAAATTCATGATCAATAATAATGGTTTTTAAAAGCCTACGCTTTCATGGAAAGTTTCGCTTAATTTAAGAAAAATTATTTTAACGAATAAATAATTTTTGTAGTCAAATATTCGCTTTCGTATAATATTTGCTTATACCAATTGTTAGTTGTTTCCAAAACAAATAGATTCTAATCTATTATTAATCATTACGCTAAAAAGTAAATCTTATTTCCGTTGTAGTTGGAACCTACAAGGGGAATTAAAATCTAATAAAATATGAACAATCAGTTCTTTAATAGTAATGGTGCTGAAATAGAAATCGAGGCGTTTCACCCAGGTGAATTTCTATTAGAGGAGATAGAATATCGCCAAATTCAAAAAAAGGATTTTGCAAAACAAATTGGTATATATCCTAATAATTTAAGTCTCATTTTCGCAGGAAAGAGAGATATTTCCGCGCACCTTGCCATAAAACTTGGTAAAGCACTCGGTACCTCAGGCGAGTTATGGTATAACATGCAATCTGCATTTAATTTCCAAAAAGCAATGCAGGAAGAATGCAAAAACGCTTAAAATTTATTTAATAATCCATATGAGAGCCTCGTTTAAGCGGGGCTTTTTATTATTGCAAATAGCTAAGGAACACTAATCTTTCAATCGCTTAAATTCATATACGCAAACTTCAATACACTGTATTGCATTCAGAACAAGACGGTTATTGTCTGCAAAACCCATGCTATATTTATAATCTCGTAAATCTATTTCAGTATTTGTCTTATTACAATCAAAAGATATTGATAGTATATTTCGTTTATTTTCAGGCTCTGATGCGTCTTCAACAACAAAGTATTTCCCCTCACAGGAAATTCGCGAATCAGTAGAGTTACCTAAAGAGTCAAAAGAAATAACATAATTTTCACTAGTTTTATCTTGTGTCACATAATTTCCCCAACTATCAACAGTAACATACTCGACTAATTTCCATTTGCCAACAATACCAACTTTATCGTTCCCGGTAGCATACTCATTCGTCTCATCTTCTTCTTTGGTACATGAGGTAAAAAGTAACAGTAGCGCAAATAAATACAACTTATTCATTTGATAATTTTTAAGGTTTATAATTAGTTAGTTTGAAAATAAGGATATTGCTATTTGTTTAGAGTTTTTCTTGTCAATAATATTGTTTAATGTCAAGATTTTTTGCTTCGAATACTTTTCAAAATGTTCATTAGATCCGTCGATTTCCTATGCCGGATTAACATTAGTTGATTATTTAAGTTGTTTGAATTTTCGAGTAGTGGCAACTCTTATTTATAAGTAAGGCAAACGTTAAATACGGTAATCTAACCTCCTGATTTTAAACTAAAAGAAGAGCCTGGAATTAACAATCTAGGCTTTGTTTTTTCAAAAACGCTCATCAATTCAATAGTGTTTTTATATCCCTCAAATATTATTACGAATAAAAGCTTAGAAGTAGACGTAGTAAGTTTTCATCGTCCATTTGTCGAAACTAGTTCGACACTAAACCCTTATTAACCCAATTCAAACCCAATACAAACCCAAATCAAAACCGTTTGAAAAGGGCTTTGATTTGGGTTAGTAAGGGGTATACATTAGATTTAACTAATCGCATCTCCAATAGAATATGGATATAGGCTGCTTCAGAAAATCTAATAATTTAAAGTAGAGTAGTCCCTGGCAGCTAAACTAAAAGCCAAAGTTTCAATTCCAGTAAACTCAAATTCAGGCTAAGACTTTAACTTTTTCTTCTGCTAATCCATTGAAAATTAAGATATCCAAAAAAATAAAATCTCCGTTGGTTCGAATTTTTATATTTTTGCAGGGTTCAAAATCATCATCATTTAACGGCTAAAAACTCAATTCTGACCCAATAAGTGGAATGGCTTTTGTATTATATTCGGTAACATATGGATATTAAAGTAAGGAACCTAAGTAAGAGAGATTACAAGGATTTGAAGACTTCCATGGAGGAAGCTTATCATGGATTAGTAGGAGATGCCTGGACGAAGGAGAATATCGTCGATTTGATCGATATATTTCCGGAGGGGCAAATTGCAGTGGAGGTGAATGGAAAGGTGGTAGCTTGTGCGCTATCCATTATTATCGACTCGACCAAAACCAATATATACGATAAATATTACTCGATAATCGACGACGGAAAGTTCGATAAGCACGATTATGAAGGGGATACCATGTATGGTATCGAGGTCTTTGTGCACCCGGATTTCCGCTCATTAAGATTGGGTAGACGTTTATATGATGCGCGAAAGGAATTATGTGAGGAAATGAACCTGCAGCGTATTGTTGCCGGCGGACGTATTCCGAACTATCATAATTACGCGGATTCGATGACACCGCGTACCTATATCGAGAAAGTAAAGCGGAAGGAGATTTATGACCCTACCCTTACGTTTCAGCTTTCCAATGACTTCCACGTAAAGAAAGTACTAAAGAACTACCTGCCTGAGGACACTGAGTCGAAGGAAGTGGCGACGTTATTGGAGTGGAACAACATCTACTATGAACCAGACTCGCGTTCGGGCTCTGCCTCTAAGCGTACCATTCGTTTGGGCTTGGTGCAATGGCAAATGCGTTTGTTCAAGGATCTGCAGGAGTTTTATGATCAGGTGGAATTCTTCGTTGATACCGTAAGTGATTATGGTACAGACTTTATCATGTTTCCGGAGTTTTTCAATACCCCATTGATGAGCCCGTATAATGAGTTGCCGGAGCGTATGGCGATGGAGAAACTTGCCGAACATACCAAGGAAATCATTGAAAAGATACAGCAATTCGCAGTGTCTTACAACGTCAATATTATTGCCGGTTCGATGCCGTTGATGGAACGTGGTAAGTTATACA
Organism: Sphingobacterium hotanense; assembly: GCF_008274825.1. Classification (NCBI taxonomy): domain Bacteria; kingdom Pseudomonadati; phylum Bacteroidota; class Sphingobacteriia; order Sphingobacteriales; family Sphingobacteriaceae; genus Sphingobacterium; species Sphingobacterium hotanense. The sequence continues at coordinate 3,317,623 of NZ_CP030848.1, read as the reverse complement.
ACGTCTCTTATTTATGCCATCGTAACGGTAGCTTAGACTCTTATAAAAAGGTGCATATTACGCCTAATGAGATGCGGTATTATGGTTTGGTAGGCGGAAATGAGATTAAAGTTTTCGATACAGACTGTGGTAAGATTGGATTATTGATCTGTTATGATGTGGAATTCCCTGAGCTAGGTCGTATTCTGGCAGATCAAGGGATGCAGATCCTGTTTGTACCTTTTATGACAGATACACAGAACGGTTATATCCGTGTCCGTTCTTGTGCACAGGCACGAGCGATTGAAAATGAGTGCTATGTGGCTATTGCAGGTTCGGTGGGCAACTTGCCGAGAGTGAATAATATGGATATTCAATATTCCCAATCGGCTGTATTCACACCTTCCGATTTTGCGTTCCCAAATAATGCAATCAAAGCCGAAGCAACACCAAATACCGAGATGGTATTGATTGCGGACGTGGATTTATATGCCTTGAAGGATCTGAACGAATACGGAACGGTGAAGATCTTACGCGACCGTCGAAAAGATCTTTATGAAGTGAAGCTTTTAAAAGATTAGAGTAAAAATAAAGAGCCGTAGTTGAATACGGCTCTTTATTTTTATCCTGATTTCTGATTATCCTCGTTTCAAAACCGATTGCTTATAATTCCCGTACCCAGATATTTCTAAAGCTTACTAAATCGCCATGATCTTGGAGCGATATGGAGCCTGGCCCATGTACTCTTATCTTAGGTAGACCAATATACTCTGTTGTTCCTTGCAGTTCTGTATTATATTGAACCACGACACCATTGTGCAATAATGTAACCTGCCCTCTTTTGATTAGATGTCCGTCCTTATTGAACTTTGGCGCTGTATATAAAAGATCATAGGTATGCCATCCGTCGGCAGGTTTCCGCGCTTCGACCAAGGGAGGTGCTTGTTTATATAAACTGCCCGCTTGTCCGTTCACATAAGTTTTATTATCGTCATTGTCTAAGATTTGGATTTCGTAGGCTCCATCGCTCAGGAATAGTCCGCTGTTGCCGCGACCTTGTCCCTCACCTTTGATAACTTCGGGGCTTTTCCATTCGATATGCAATTGCATATCGCCGAATTTGCGCTTCGTTTGAATTCCGCCGGTCTTTGGAGTTACCGTCAGTACACCATTCTTTATGGTCCATTGCGGCGCGCTGGATTTATCTTTCTCGCTTACCCATTCGTTTAAGTTGCTGCCATCAAATAATACGATTGCATCGCTAGGGGCAGCGTTGGCTTGCGTCGTTACCACACGAATTTTTGGTTCATAAAATTCGGTATCCTGCGGTTGAAATTTAGTCTGCGCGTTCGTGGTAAGGGCCAAGCCTACTAGCGCTAATATCATGCTGAATCTGTTCATAGGTTTAAGTTAATTTAGGTTAATATAAGAAATATGTCTAATTTTATCTGAAAATATCCGCTTAAACTTTTGATAATGGCTCAGATAACACAGAAAATCGCACTCGATAACGTACGTTTCTTTTCACCTATTGGCTTCTACGAAGAAGAACAATTATTAGGGAACGAGTTTTTTGTGAATGTTTCTGTGAGCTTCCCCTTCAAAAATCCAGATGCCGAAGACCTTAACAATACCCTCAATTACGAAGATTTATATCGGATACTAGCCGAAGTGATGAGCCCCCGCCGGAAGTTACTGGAGTCCGCAGCTGAAGACATTCTCAATAAATTATTAGAAGGCTATGCTTATCTAGAGCAAATTGAGGTTAGCATTAAAAAGATGAATCCTCCTTTTGGTGGCGATTTGGCGAACTCGGTAGTCTCACTTTCCTTTCAACGTTAAACTTTTATTACCCATATTAAACCGAATAATTTTTGCGTTATCTTCTATAAAGAAGAGCGCTTAACTGTTTTTGTTCGGACATTTTGACTTATTAAAACCTTGATTAAGTGTCAAAATAGCAGTTTGTTGCTTCTAAATTCGCTTGGTACATAAGTTGAATAGTAGCTAGTGTATTTGATTTTAAAAAATAAATAAGTAAAAAATATAAGGAGGAAATATAAAATGGCATTAATTAAATTACCTGGAAAATCTTACAACACTGATGCAGTGAACCCATTTGTTAACAACGTGTTTGACAATTTATTCAACGATTCATTTATTTCTGATCGTTTGGTAACTCGAGTTCCTGCAGTAAACATTACAGAATCAGCAGAGGCATTCAGCATTGAAGTAGCAGCTCCTGGTTTACAAAAATCAGATTTCAAGATCAATGTGGACAAGAACATTATCTCGATTTCTGTAGAAAAACAAGAAGAAAAAGTAGAAGAAGGAAAAGTTTATAGCAAAAAGGAATTTAGCTATACATCTTTCTCAAGATCCTTCACTTTACCGGAAATTGTTGACTATTCGAACATCGATGCTGTTTATGAAAATGGCGTGTTAGAGGTTAAGATCGGTAAAAAAGAGGAAGCGATCGTAGCAAAGAGACTTATAGAGGTTAAGTAAGAAGATTAGTTGTGGTTAGTTGAAGAAGGGCCGTCTTTTAGACGGCCCTTTGTTGTTATTTGTCATTTGAATGTCTTAAGATTAAAGAATGCTTTTATTACTTAACGGTGTTAAGTAGTTTTGTTTGGTAAAAATAGAAATGAAAGACAAAAAACAAAAGCATAAAGAAGATCTTAAGTTGGCCATTTTAGAGGCCGCGAAGAAGTTGTTTGTACAGGAAGGGTATGAGGCTACGTCTATTCGGAAGATCGCCAAGGAAATCGAATTTAGCCCCACAACCATTTACCTATACTATAAAGACAAGAATGATATTGTTTATGCCTTACATCAAGAGGGATTTCAACTCCTACGTCAGCAGTTTATGGCTTTGGATTCGGTTGATGATCCTTTTCAACGATTCAAGGCGCTAGGGCGTAATTATATTGATTTTGCCTTCCGTAATCCTGATTATTATCAGGTTATGTTTATGATGAAAGAGCCCATGGAATTCTTGGATGCTAACTGTATCGAGGAGCAATGGCCCGAAGGAGAGCGTGTGTTTGACTTTCTGCGCCTGACTATCGCTCAGTGCCAGGAGCAAGGATGGTTTAAAGATAAAGAAACGGATTTAGTTGCATTTCAAGCTTGGGGCGCCGTACATGGTCTTGTTACGCTATACCTGTCAAATCATTTAAGTAAAATAACTGAAACGCTAGAGATGCAGTACACTGTAAGGGATTTAGTCAATAAAACCTTTGAAGTTTACGTGTCTTTTATAGAGCAGACGAAATAAAAAATTTTAAATCATAACTTAACACTGTTAATAATGAAAACCTTCCTTATACAGTTTTACAGCATAGCCTTTTTTATATTGCTAGGGCTTCCCTCTAAAGCACAAGAGCCCATTCTTGACCAATATATAAGGCAGGGTTTGGATAGTAACTTGGTGCTGATTGAAAAGGATCTTTCTTTGAAGAAGGCTATGAACGGATTGGAGGTCGCACGAAGCATGTTTCTACCAAACATTACATTTGATTTGACCTATTCGCATGCCGATGGCGGTAGATCAATTGACTTGCCGATTGGGGACATGCTAAATCCAGTCTACGCTACGCTCAACCAACTTACCAATTCGCAGAACTTCCCGCAAATCGAAAACGAACAGATCAACTTTTTGCCCAAAAACTATTACGACGCAAAAATTAGAACGGCGGTCCCTATCATCAATACGGATATCAAACATAATCGCACGATTCGCGAGACGATGGTAAAGATGTCGAAGCGCGAAATAGAATTATATCAACGTGAGCTCGTAAAGGATATTAAAGTGGCTTATTTTAATTATCTGAGTGCGTTGGATGCCGTTGCTATCTATAAGAATGCAATCGTCTTAGCAGGAGAGGGAAAACGGGTGAACGAGAAGTTACTGGAAGCGGGAAAAGGCTTGCCGGCCTATGTCATTCGTGCGAACGCCGAGATTGCGCAACATGAGGCTAAGCTGGCTGAAGCCGAACAGCAATTGCGCAATGCACAGTATTATTTCAATGCCCTGCTGAATCGTCCCGCAGACGCTGCTATCGATCTTATCCCCCAAAATAAGGATTTGCAATCCAATGGCGAGGCTTTAGCCGTGGAAGTTGAGGGACGGGAAGAATTGAAGTCGCTCAACGATAATATCGAAATTCAGGAAACCATGCTTGCGATGAGCAAACAGGTTTTTGTGCCGAAGTTGAGTGCGTTTCTTGACTTGGGTTCGCAAGCGGAAGGGTTGCGCATCAACAGCAATTCTCAATATTATATGATCGGCGCACAGCTCAGCTTTCCCATCTTCGCAGGGAATAGAAACCGCTTAAAAATTCAGGAAAACCAAATCGCTGTCGCGGAGGCACAGAATAAATTGGATCAGGCACGACAACAATTGGAGCTAGCTGCAAGTGTGGCAAAAAATGAACTGATCGCGACCCAAAAGAACTTTGAGAGCTCAAAAGTTCAATTAGATGCTGCAGCTACATACCAACGATTGATACAGCGCGGGTTTAACGAGGGAGTCAATACTTATCTAGAGACGATAGACGCGCGATCGCAATATACCAACGCTAAATTGGCCAACAATATCGCGGCATACAAACTATTATCCGCTATGGCAAAATTCGAGAGAGAAACTGCAAGCTACCCATTAAACTAATCAAGACATGAGAACAACACTAACAAGCATAGCATTCGGAATATTTTTATTGAGCAGCTGCCATCAGGCGGAACGCAGTGCGGGGATTCCGGTTCAGGATACAATCCCTGTAAAACTGGTTCCCTTGCAGCAGAACGGAACGATAAGTGTGGTGGAAGCCACCGGCGTTTTTACAACCGATGATGAAACCTTATTAGGATTTAAGAATGGCGGCGTTATCTCGCGTATATTCGTCAAAGAGGGCGATGCTGTTCGTAAAGGACAGGTATTAGCGGCAGTACATACTTCCGAGGTAGATGCGAAGGCCGGTCAAGCACGATTGGGAGTAGAAAAGGCTAGAAGAGATTATGAGCGAGCGGAAAAGCTCTACAGAGATAGCGTAGCTACACTGGAACAGCTGCAGAATGCAAGAACCGTTCTAGCGGTGGCACAGGAAGACCTCAAATCAGTCGGTTTCAATCAACAGCAATCACAGATACATTCTCCTGTATCGGGTTTTGTATTGGCGAAATTGGCTAATGAAGGGCAGGTTGTAGGGCCGGGTACTCCGGTTCTACAGGTTAATGGCGCTAGCAACGGCACCTGGATGCTGAAAGTAGGGGTAAGCGACAGCCAGTGGGCGCAAATTAAGGTGGGCGATAAAGCGACCATTCAGACGGATGCCATCCCAAACAGTACCCTAGCCGCCGCGGTTGCTAAGAAGTCCGAAGGTTTAGATCCTCAGTCAGGAACATTTACTATTCATTTGGCGCTCCAAGGCAAACCTGCCGGGAAACTAGCCTCCGGGGTATTTGGTAAATCGCAGATTGCAGTAAGCCAGAGCAGCGCTAGCAACGGCTGGCGTATTCCATTTTCTTCCTTATTAGATGGCAATGGAGCGGAGGGCTATGTCTTCATTAGTAAAGATGGAAAGACCGCCAGAAAGCAGAAAGTCAAAGTTGCTTCGATGGAGAAGGATGAGGTACTTATTGAATCCGGATTGGAAGATGCCAGTGCGTTGATCGTATCGGGCTCGCCCTATTTACAGGATGGCTCGCCAATTAAGGTGATAAAATAGGAGGAGAGGACATGAGTTTAATTAAATATCCCATAAAGAACTACCAATTCACCATGATTATGGTGCTTATGATCATGTTGGTAGCTGCGACCTCCTTGCTCACCATGCCGAGGGCAGAGGACCCAGATATGAAAGCCGTCAGCTTCCCGGTCATTGTTGTTCAGCCTGGGACGAACCCCAAGGATATGGAGCAATTAATTGTAAAGCCTTTGGAGGCGCGATTCTATGCGTTGGATGATATCAAAAGAATAAAAACGACCATCAATAATAGCGTGGCTTTTTTCTTTGTCGAATTCGAGTACGGAACGGATTATGATGATAAATATCAGGAATTGGTGCGTGAGCTGAACGCTGCAACTCCGGAGCTTCCGGAGAATATCTACAGCATGGAAGTGCAAAAGATCGATCCTACCAATGTATCGGTCATTCAGCTTGCGCTTGTTTCGGAAAATGCTTCTCAGACGACGATCAAGGAGCTTGCTGATAAATTGAAACAAGATCTGGAGAAGGTTAAAGCATTAAAGGAAGTTGAGATATCGGGGCTTCCGGATCAGCAAATCCGTATTGACATCGATCAGGCGAAAATAGCGGAACTCGGCATTCCAATGAATCGTATTATCCAATCGGTGCAGAGTGAAAATCAGAATATCCCAGCCGGCTCTGTCATTGCGGGCGACAAGACTTTCAGCGTTAAGACATCTGGTAATTACCAGCAGATTGACGATATCAAAAATACAATCGTTGCCAGCGGGCAGGGTAAGAATATTACTTTGAAGGAAGTAGCCAGTGTTTATCCAACGTTCGGAACGAATAACCATATCACACGTCTGAACGGTTATAACGCGGTATTGATAAATGCCGCACAGAAAATAGGGATGAATATTTCTGATACTCAGAAGGAATATCAGAAGGTCTTGGATAAGTTTGAACAATCGCTTCCCGCTAATGTCGATATGATCGTGAATTTCGATCAGGCAAACAATGTCAACAAGCGCTTGAGTGGGCTCGGTATTGACTTTGCCATTGCTATCGTCTTGGTGCTTTTCACCCTCTTGCCATTAGGAACGCGCGCCTCCCTTGTCGTTATGATCGCTATTCCGCTTTCGCTCGGACTGGGGGTTATTGCGATGAACTCCTTCGGATACTCCTTGAACCAGTTGAGTATCGTAGGCTTTGTGGTTGCCCTGGGGCTAGTCGTAGATGATAGCATTGTGGTCGTCGAGAATATAGAGCGATGGATGCGTGAAGGTTATAGCCGTTTGGAGGCTTCCATCAAAGGGACTGAACAAATAGCTTTAGCGGTGCTAGGCTGTACGGTTACTCTTGTAATTGCATTCATGCCATTGGTTTTTATGCCCGAAATGGCGGGTGAATTTATACGTAGTATGCCGATTGCCGTTATCACCTCCGTGATCGGCTCCATGCTGATCGCCCTATTGGTGGTTCCTTTCTTATCCAGCAAACTCCTTAAGCCGCATGAGCATGAGGGAGGAAATGCTATTCTGCGAGGTATGCAGAATATTATCCATAAAAGCTATGGTGTATTTTTGGATAAGGCGCTGAAGCATCCTGGCAGAACGACGCTGATAGCACTTGCGATATTCCTAGGCTCCTTAGCCTTGATTCCCGTAGTGGGCTTTAGTCTGTTTCCACCTTCGGAAAAGCCTCAATTCATGATTCATATCAGTAGTGAGTTGCAGGATAATATACATACTACCAATCGTATCAGCAGAGAGATTGAGAAGGAACTTAAAGCGATGGACGATGTGAAGTACTTTACGACCAATGTCGGCAAAGGGAATCCTCGGGTTTACTACAATATGCAACAGGGCCAGGAGAATGTTTCCTATGCGGATATATTCGTCCAATTGCATGAGGATGTAAAGTCCAGCGATAAGATTCAGATCATCGAGAACTTGAGGAAGAAATGGACGCCTTACTTAGGTGCGAAGGTGGAAGTGCGAAACTTTGAGCAGGGGGTGCCGGTCATTTCGCCCGTGGAGATACGTATTTTCGGAGATAATCTAGATACGTTGCGCTCGCTCGCAGCGAAAGCGGAACTATTGCTGAAGAATACTCCAGGAGCGGAGTATGTGAACAACCCGATAAAGAACAACAAGACAGATATTCGGGTAAATATTAATCGGGAGAAGGCGATGGCCTTAGGCGTTCCGACTTCTTCTATCGATCAGACCATTCGTGTGGCATTGGCGGGCTATCAGGTAGGCACATACTCAGATCCTGAAAAGGACGACAATGATTACGATATCATTGTTTCTGTTCCTCGCGCGCAGGATGCCACCCTCGAAACGCTAGAAGGGATCTTCGTGGACAATGTCGCAGGGCAGGCCATTCCACTTTCGCAACTCGCTAGTCTCGAGTTCGAAGTTTCGCCTTCTAATATCTATCATATCGATAAGGAACGTACGGTTTCGGTGAACTCCTTTGTGCAGAAGGGCTATAATAACGATGAGGTCATCAACGCAGTCATTGAACAGATGGATAAATTCCCTTTTCCTGCGGGCTATAGCTATGAAATGGGCGGCGAGGTGGAAAGTAGAGAAATGGCTTTTGGAGGCTTCGGAACCATTATCCTGATTACCGTCTTTATGTTTATCGCCGTACTGATTTTAGAGTTCAAAACCTTTAAAAGCACATTGATCGTGCTTTCTGTTATTCCATTAGGAATTGTAGGAGCTGTGCTCGCCTTGCTCGTTACTGGAAATACGCTCTCCTTCGTAGCGACGATCGGTATTGTTGCGCTTGCTGGTATTGAGGTGAAGAATACCATCCTTTTGGTCGATTTTACCAATCAATTGAGAAGGGAAGGGACGGAGTTGAATGAAGCTATCGAGAAAGCGGGGGAGATTAGGTTTCTTCCTATTATTCTGACTTCGCTCACCGCGATCGGCGGTTTGATGCCGATAGCATGGTCGTCAAATCCTTTGATCTCACCGCTAGCGATCGTAATGATTGGTGGCTTGATCAGTTCGACATTGTTGTCCCGCATCGTGACGCCGGTTGTTTATAAGCTGATTCCACCAAAAATTGAAGTGGAAGAAGCGGAGAGTAAGGAATAAATAAGCTTGGATGAGGCTTCGTTAGTTGCACAGGCTTTACAGTAGAGATTGAGTTAAAAGAAAAATGCCTGAATAGTATGGGTGTAGGCACTAACTATTCAGGCATTTTCTTTTTAGCGATTTACTTGGCGTCGTAGTATTTCTGTACTTGATCCCAATTTACGATAGACCAGAAGTTTCCTACATAATCAGGACGTTTGTTTTGATATTTCAAATAATAAGCATGCTCCCAAACGTCTAAGCCCAAGATTGGCTTTCCTTGTAAGGCAATACCTTTCATCAAAGGATTATCTTGATTTGGCGTTCCGCCAACTTTCAGCTTCCCATTCTCGACAACCAACCATGCCCATCCCGAGCCAAATTGTGAAGTTGCAGCTTTAGCAAATTGCTCTTTAAATTGATCGAATCCACCAAAATCTTTGTTGATAGCTTGTAATAGCGTTCCGCTAGGTTTATTATCAGCCTTAGTCGGACGCAATAACTTCCAGAACATCGCATGATTAAAGGCACCGCCTGCGTTGTTTCTTAATTTCGCACTGTATTTGTCCATGGACTTGAATATGCTCTTTGCATCTTTTGCTTGAACTTTCTCTTCTACGATAGCATCATTCGCATTTTTTACATAAGCGCCATAATGTCTCTCGTAATGTATCTGCATGGTTTGCGCATCGATAGCCCCTTCTAATGCATTAAATGCATAACCAAGCGGTTCCATCTCGAACTTAAATGCTGTTTGTCCCAACCCTAAAAGGCTCTCAGTCGCACCGGTGTTTTTTGCAATTAACACCCCTGCAGCTAATCCTAAGCTATTTTTGATAAAATTTCTTCTGTTTGCCATTTTATAATTATTAGTTTTTTATTCGTTCAACATATTTAGAAAGATGTTCTAAAGATAATTGTTAAAACATTCAAAGCATTATTAAATTATTATGAATTCGTCACAAGAACGTCATTTGGAATATTATTGAATTGCGATAAATAGGAATTGTATGAGATCGACTATGACTCATTGCTTTTTCATTATTCATGCACAGCCTTTGTTTAACCCAATCAAACCCAATTTGAAGCGGCTTTCATCGGGTTGTTAATGGGAAGAGAAAGGGTTTTACAAAGGGTTTAAGTGAAAGAAATTCAAAGCTAAATAACTTGAGAGTGCATGGTATATATATTTTCTAAGTCACAAAAAAAGCCACTCGTTGAGAGTGGCTTTTAATCTGTTTTTCCGTGCAACAGAGAGATATAGGGTTTTATCACTTGTTCTTTATGCTGCGGTAATATTCTGTTTTTAAGTCTTCAAAACGGTTTTTCCAATCCTTAGACACGCCGTCTGCAATTACTTTCAGGCGTTTTAATTGATAGGAAAGAACGATAGATCCAATTCCTGAGGAGATAATTGCAAGCCCCGTCCACACGACGAGGGTAAGTCCTGCGAAAACAGGATTCCAGATTAGGATAAAACTGAAAAGGATTCCCATGACGGCAAATGCGGTTATCCAGCGCCATTGCTGAACGCCATATGTTTTCATATCCATCGAAACCGATAGGAGCTGAAAGGATTTGAACATCGTATAAAATCCAAGGATAAGGGGCAGGGTAGCCATAGAAATGGCAGGATTTCCTAATAAAATACAGCCGAATAGCGCATTCAATATTCCTCCTGCTAAATACCATCCCCAACCTTCCACTTCATTTCTATTATTCAATGCAAAGATGATTTCCAGCAATCCGGAAATTAAGAAATACATGCTGAATATACTAGCCAATGCTAAATAGGAAGCAAGGGGACTAGCCAAGGTATATATGCCTAATATGATAAGAAGGATACCAATGATAAGAGGGATGTACCATTGTTTGATGGAGCTTTTGATTGTTTTTAAAAATCCGGTTTCCATAAAAAAAAGGTTAAATAGATGTTTGAACAATTAGTTGAAATAGTCAAACTTTGAATAAAGTTATATAAAATTTAGATAAATAAGAGAATGGATTAATACTGATTTTAGGTAATTCTGAATATTGAGTTAAAATATCTTTATTTGAACAATCTTATTTACCAGGTGTTTATAAAATAAAAAGACAATGAAAAAATTATTGATATTAGGAATTTCATTTTTATTGTTCTCCTGTAATCAGGAGAATAAACAAGGGCAAAACACGAATAACATGCCAACTACGGAGCCTTTGCCTTCGTCGGCTTCGTCGAGTACGCCTGCAGGCTTACCCGAAGGTGCAAAGAGTTTTATAGCAACGCATTTTCCTGAGGCAGGAATCACAAAAACAGAAGATAAGATGTCGCCATCAAAAGATGGGACTATGCACGAAGCAAAACTTAGCGAGGGCACGGAGATAGACTTCGATAAGGATGGAAATTGGACGGAGATCAGCACCGAAGGCATGGTGGCTATACCATTGGCGGTTCTGCCACAGGCAATACAAGACTTTTAACGGATTGGCAGTGCAGTCAGCTGATAAAGAACCAACAGGCTATGAGTTGGAATTAGCGAATGAAACGGAATTATATTACGATTTAAATGGTAAGTTTATTCGACAAGGGCGATAAAATACTTATACTAAAAAAGAAAGGGCTATCAATCTGATAGCCCTCTCTTTTTTAGTATTTACTGATTAGCCTAAGCTTAATAAGCTCTCTTCTAAGATTTGGATCTTCGCTTCCGCATCAGCTTTTTTATTTTTCTCGTTTTCTACGATTTCAGGTTTCGCATTCTGTACAAAGCGCTCGTTAGAAAGCTTTTTGTCTACTGAATTAAGGAACCCTTTTAGGTATTCAATTTCTTTTCCGATACGTTCTTTCTCCGAATCGACATCGATATTGTTCTCCAATGCAACATAACATTCATTCTTACCTGCTAAGAAACTAACGGCACCTGATACTTTCTCATTAACAAAAGTCAGATCCTCAATATTTGCTAGTTTGATGATGCTCTCTTTGAATTTTGCATAGTCCAACTCCGCGCCATTGATAGCCAATGGAAGTGCGATTTTCGGAGAGATACCTTTTGAGTTTCGGATATTGCGAACTTCTGAAATAATCTGCTGAACGATCGTAAAGTCTTTGATGATTTTCTCGTCGTATCCTTCAACGGCAGGGAAATCAGCGACGATAATACAGTCTTTGGACTCGCGCTGTCCGAATAACTCATCATGCCATAATTCTTCCGTTAAGAATGGCATGAACGGATGTGCAAGTTTCAATACTTTTTGGAATAGAGCTTTCACCGTCTCCAAAGTTTCAGCTTCGATAGGTGCTTGATAAGCTGGTTTTACAAGTTCTAGATACCATGCACAGAAATCATCCCAAATCAGTTTATATGTAGCCATTAAGGCATCCGATAGACGATAGTTTGCAAAGTGCTCGTCGATTTCTGTAAGTGCTTGGTTAAAGCGGCTTTCGAACCATTGAGCAGCAGTCTTCTGTGCTTCCGTTGCTGGCGCATCGGTTGTTTCCCAACCTTTTACTAGACGAAATGCATTCCAAATCTTATTAGCGAAGTTACGGCCTTGTTCACAGTAAGAAACATCGAACATTAAGTCGTTTCCTGCTGGTGATGATAGTAGCATCCCCACGCGCACACCGTCGGTACCATACTGCTCCATCAATTCGATTGGATCAGGTGAGTTACCTAAAGATTTAGACATTTTGCGTCCTAACTTATCGCGAACTATTCCCGTCAAGTATACATTACGGAAAGGCGGCTTATGGGTATAATCATGCCCCATGATAATCATACGTGCTACCCAGAAGAATAAAATCTCTGGTGCAGTAACTAGATCGTTCGTAGGGTAGTAGTATTTGAATTCTTCATTCTCCGGGTTTCTAACACCATCGAATACCGAAAGAGGCCATAATCCCGAAGAAAACCAAGTATCTAGTACGTCGTCTTCTTGGCGAATTGCTGTAGTTGACTTTCCTTGTTGTTCAAACTCAGCAATAGCTTCAGCTTCTGTTTTAGCAACAACCCACTCGTTCTTGTCGTTGAACCAGGCTGGAATTCGTTGTCCCCACCAAAGCTGACGAGAAATACACCAGTCTTTAACATTCTCCATCCAGTGTTTATAGGATGCGAAGAACTTATCAGGGATTAACTTAATTTCGCCATTTTCAACATATTCTAAAGCTGGTTTTGCCAAGTGGTCCATCTTCAAGAACCACTGCATAGATAGCTTCGGCTCAATCACAGCATCTGTACGCTCTGAGAATCCTACCTGTGATTTATAATCTTCGATTTTCTCGATTTGTCCAGCTTCTTCTAATAAAGCGATAACTTTTTTGCGCGCAGCAAAGCGATCTTCACCTACTAATATTTGAGCTTTGTCGTTTAAAGTACCGTCATCATTTAAGATATCGATTACTTCAAGGTTATGCTTTTGGCCTAACTCGTAGTCATTTAAATCGTGTGCTGGAGTCACTTTAAGACATCCTGTACCGAACTCCATCTCTACATACTCATCTTGGATAACGGGAATCTCACGATTTACTAATGGTACTAATACTGATTTTCCTTGTAAATGCTTATAACGATCATCCAATGGATTGATACAAATCGCTGTATCAGCCATGATAGTCTCCGGACGTGTTGTGGCAATGATGATGTACTCGTTGCTATCTTTGATAAAATAACGGACGTAGTAAAGCTTTTGATTTACTTCTTTACGGATTACTTCTTCGTCGGAAAGCGCTGTTTTACCCTGTGGATCCCAGTTTACCATACGAACTCCACGGTAGATATAACCTTCTTTGTAGAATTTAATGAACGTATCGATTACGGCTTCGGACAGATCAGGATCCATGGTAAACTTCGTGCGATCCCAGTCGCATGATGCACCAAGCTTCTCTAATTGTTTTAAGATAATACCTCCGTATTTCTCTTTCCACTCCCAAGCGTATTTTAAGAACTCATCGCGTGTAATAGACTTCTTATCGATTCCTTTTTCCTTTAGCATAGCGACGACTTTAGCCTCCGTAGCAATTGAGGCGTGGTCGGTTCCAGGAACCCAACATGCATTTTTACCCTGCATACGAGCGCGACGAATCAACACGTCTTGTATCGTGTTGTTCAACATGTGGCCCATGTGCAATACGCCAGTTACATTTGGTGGCGGCATTACGATAGTGTATGGCTCTCGCTCATCAGGAACAGAACGGAAGAATCCGTTTTCCATCCAATAAGAATACCATTTGTCTTCTGCTTCTCTAGGATTGTACGTTTTTGCTATGCTCATTATCTAATTATAAATAATCTAAAAAGGAGTACAAAAATACGGATTTAACCGCTCATTTCCCATTATCTAGAAGCAAATAAATCAGCATTCATTAATATAAAGTATAAAAATTGTTAAGATAATATTTACAGTGCTGAATTAAATGTAAATTTGCGCGTTTAGCGTATTACTTTCACATGCAAGATGTTGTAAATGAGCTGAAAGCCTTTGTTCGATTTTTTGGTTTTTGGCTTCTTATTTGTTTTATTGACCGTTTAATTTTCGTCTCCTTCTTTTACGATAAGATTGGTGGGGCGCGCAGCAAGGAAATATTCCGTATGTTCTATCATGGCTTGAGCCTTGATCTGTCGACGGTCGCTTATATTAGTGCATTACCCTTCGTAGTTTATTGTTTATTATCCTTCGTGAAGAAATGGAAATTTAGCCATAGGGCGCTTAATATCTATACTTTAGTTGTTCTTATCCTGTTCTTTGTCGTTTCTTTTATTAACGTTAATGTTTATAGGGAATGGGGCGATAAGATTTCAAAGCGTGCGGTTGATGCGTTCTTTGCATCACCTTCTGGTGCAGTGGCATCGGCGGAATCCACGCCGATCTTTCTCCCTATCCTAGGGATGATCGTGGGAATCGTCGGCTCGTATTATCTCTATCTACGTCTATTTAAAGGAATAAAGTTTGGAAATATTCGAACCTATTGGGGTATGGGGCTTCGCCTTCTTATTGGCGCATTTATCATATTTACCTTTATACGCGGTGGCTATGGTCGTGCTACTTTGAATCCAAGTAAAGCATACTATTCAGAGGAAGCATTCAATAACCATGCGGCGGTAAGCACCCAATGGGCACTATTGCGTGACTATTTTAAAAGTAGCACTTTATTGAAGTCTCCATATCGCTATTATCCAGACAGCGAGAACCTCTCGGAATATCTTCAACCTATTTTTGCTAATGATCCCGATTCTGCTGTAAATATCCTAACCACCCAAAGGCCCAATATTGTTTTCGTGCTTTTAGAAGGTTTTGTTGGCGACTTAGTCGAGTCGATGGGCGGCGAGAAAGGGATTACGCCCAATATGGAATCTTTTATCAAAGAAGGCGTGTTTTTTGATCGCATATATTCTGCATCCGATCGTTCGGATAAGGGGGTGATAGGCACGTTCAGTGCATTCCCCGCGCAGGGACCTGAAAGTGTAATCAAGTATATCAGTAAGCACGAGAACATGCATGCTTTTATGCAGGAACTCGATTCTGCAGGCTATCATAACTCCTTTTATCATGGTGGACAAAGCGAGTTTTATAACGTTAAATCCTACATGTTAACCCATGGTGTAGAGCGTGTTGTGGATAATGCGAATTTCTCGCCAACAGAAGAACGGGTATCTTGGGGAGTAACTGATGCTGTCGTTCTTAACCGGATGATAAAAGATCTTCGGAAAGAGCAAACCCCATTCTACAGCAGCATATTTACTCTGGTTAACCATGAGCCGTTCCAATTAAAAGGAGCCTATAAGTTTGGCTCAGATAATAACGCGAATAAGTTCAGAAGTACCGCATATTATACCGATTCCGTGTTGAATGATTTCGTAGAGAAAGCTAAGAAGGAAGCTTGGTATAAGAACACCTTGTTTGTGATGATTGCCGATCATGGGCATCGTCTTCCTGCTGAGAAATACGAAATATCCCACCCGAATCGTTTCCACATCCCGTTGTTGATGTTCGGCGAAGTAATCAAGCCCGAATATCGAGGCAAGAAGATATCGAGGATAGGTAGTCAAACAGATTTGGCGGCGACACTCTTGAAGCAACTGGGCTTACCGAGCGATAATTACGTATGGAGTCGCGACTTGTTCAATCCAACGACCCCGCAGATAGCTTTTTACAACTCCAAGGATGCTTTTGGAATCATCACACCCGAACAGTCGATTTCCTACGACAATGTTGGCAGTGTGATCAATTACAAGGCACATCCTGACTATCCCGTGGCTAAGACCGATAGTCTGTTGAATATCGCTAAAGCGTATTATCAATCGGTCTACAACCAATTTTTAAAGTATTAAAATGAAGGGAAAGATTATCCTCAAGGGACTTTTTGCCCCATATATCGCGTTGATTATACGCTTTACGATGATGTTGCTGATTTATCAGCTTCTCCGAGTCGGTTTCTACGCTTATAATGTCGATCAATTTCCACACGTGACCTTCTCCGAAATGATTCGCATGATGCTCGGTGGGCTAAAGTTCGACCTGGCAGCATTATTTTACCTCAATAGCTTGTATATCTTGATGATGGGGATTCCCTTACCTTTCAAGTATAAAGCCAGCTATCAGAAGGTAGCGAAGTGGGTATTCATCATCACGAACAGCATCGGGATTGGACTCAACCTGATCGATTATGCTTATTATCCCTTCACGTTAAAGCGTACTACAGGAACTGTATTCAGTCAGTTTGCTAATGAGCAAAACCTTTTTAAACTAATGACCGATTTCTTAATCGGCTACTGGTATTTGTTGTTGGAATTCGTACTGATCGTCTGGATCTTGATCAAGCTTTACGATCTGATCAAGATCGAATACAAGCGCTTTACAGGCTGGACATTCTATGCCGTTCACTTGGTAAGTTTGCTATTGGTTGCTTTCCTTTTTGTAGGCGGGGTTCGCGGAGGATGGGCACATAGCACGCGCCCAATTACACTTAGTAATGCCGGAGATTATGTAAAATCACCGGAAGAGATGAATATCGTTTTGAATACGCCTTTTTCTATCCTGAAGACTCTCAAGGCCGTAACATTGAAAGAGAAGAACTACTTCCCGGAGGATGAACTGGAAGCCATTTATCCGGTCATACATCAGCCGAAAGATTCTGCGGAATTCAAGCCGTTGAACGTTGTGTTCCTCATCATGGAAAGCTTCGGGAAAGAGCATATCGGATTCTTTAATAAAGAGCTCGATGCCGGTCAATACAAGGGATATACTCCATTTTTGGATTCTCTCATCGAGCATTCTTATACCTTTACGCGTTCCTATGCAAATGGACGTAAATCCATCGATGCCCTTCCATCTATCATCACCGGAATACCTTCTATCGCTGAGCCTTTTGTCCTGTCCATATATTCAGGAAATAAAACGACGAGCATTGCGAAGTTATTAGGCGAGAAGGGCTATGAAACAGCATTCTTCCACGGAGCACCAAACGGCAGCATGGGCTTTTCGGCCTATATGCAGTTGGCAGGAATCAAGAACTATTTCGGAAAAAATGAATATAACAACGATGATGATTTCGATGGTATCTGGGGAATCTGGGATGAGCCTTTCATGCAATTCATGGCGAAAAAGATAGACACCTTTAAGCAGCCATTCTTTAGCAGCTTCTTTTCCTTATCTTCTCATCACCCTTTTAAAGTTCCGGAGCAATATGCTGGGAAATTTCCGAAAGGGCAGTTACCATTGCATGAACCGATAGGCTATGCCGATAATGCCTTACGCCAATTTTTTAATACGGCTTCCAAAAGCGAATGGTATAATAATACATTATTTGTAATCGTGGCTGATCATGCCAGCATGATCCATTTTCCAGAATACAATACCACGCCAAACTTCTTTTCCATTCCGATCATATTCTACTATCCGGGAGGAGAACTTAAAGGTTTGTCGGATAAATTAGTACAACAAATCGATATTATGCCGACAGTGTTGAATTACCTGCAATATGATAAGCCCTACTTCGCTTTCGGTTCAGATGCCTTCGACCCTAGACGCGATAATTTCTTGGTCAATAACATTGGAGGAAGTTATAACTTCTTTATGGGCGATTACTTCATGACCTTCGATAATGAACGCCCGAGCTCCTTACACAATTTGAAAACAGATCCGTCGCTGTCGAAAGATTTAATGAAGGAAGAACCCCAAACGTTAGATTCGCTGAAACGACATTTAGAAGCTTTTATTCAGCAGTATAATAATCGGATGATTCATAATAAGCTTACGGCAGAATAAGGCTTCTAATCCTTTATTTTTCCGCCGAATTTATAGCGAAGGGTAAATTGCTGTTGATTGTCGATCTGTCCTGGTGAAAAGTGAAAGGAAGCTATAAACTTACCTTCGATTTTGTCGGATTTGAAGGGCATCCAGCCAAGATCCAAGCGATCATAGCGATCGCGATGATAAAAGGAGTCGCCGTTTGGAAGATTTAAAGCATCGCCCAGGTATAGCGTGTTAGCAATGAAGAACCGCTTATAGCCCAAGTGAATGTTAGAGATAAAGCCAGTGCCTTTATTATCATATTCTGAACGCAAGCGATCATATCCAAAAGCCGCACCAGCATCGATGGTTAACGAATCGAGGAAAGTCTTCTCGCTTAAGTCAGCCCCAAGTTTCAACATCAAAATAGCATTATCTTGAATATGCTCGTCGAGGCTGTCATTGCTTGTTAAAGCATTGTGATAAAGCAAACCGTCATTGCTGATATAGAAATTGCCCATGCTATACTTACCTGAAATACCGGCAACAAATTGTTCACGTTTGGTATAGCTTTGTTTGCTCAGCCAATCGATGTAAACCGCTTGCTTGAAGTTGCTGTTCCTGTACTGAAAATACATCCCCTCCACATTTGGACGGTCATACATCAGGGTATCTGCTAATACCATCTTCGGTACGTCTTTCAAACGCTCATAACGAGGGATAAATCCAATTGCAAAATCAATATGCTCGGTTGCGTAGTTGTAATACGCTATAGGTTTTACACGCATCTTATTATCCCCATGCGATCCAAACTCCTGGTTAACATGTACACCGCCATACACACGATGCTTCTCTTCCAATTGGAAGTAAAGATGGGGAGATAAGGTCGCGCCAAATAGGGTCTTCGGAACGGTATAAGGAGCCTGATATTCGCGATTATCCGCATAGCCAAAAAAGTCGATGCCATAACCGATCTGTTGGGCTTTGCTATTGTTGATAAATCCTAATAAAATGAAGAGGAAGAAGGCGCGAAGAATAGGATACTTATTATTTAACATGTTAAGAATTAAAGGTACTGTAGTATTCCTACAAATATAAAAGAATTTGCGGTCTGGAAACTTCTTAGAAACGAGATATTTGCTAATCAATATGTCAAAGAACCTTTGTGGCGTTCTTCGCCGAACGTCCGGCTTGCCTAATGTTATGCATTAATAGCAATTCTTTAATTTATACTGGTCAAAACTATACTAATTGCACAGTAAAGAACTGTTAATTTTTAACTTATTCACGGGAATCCCAGTTGTCGTTTAATGTGTACCCCGCTATCCAGAATGTCGCAGAGCTGCTTTGTAACTAAAAAACTTTCATGTTTCCATTGAAACACCAACAGGGATGAAGGTTCTTGATGGCCTTTAAAAACAGACACTTTCAGAAAAAAAGAAGCCATCCTTTCGGGATGGCTTCTTTTCTAAATATGCTACTCGGAAGATTATACTTCCAATAATAATCTTGCAGGATCTTCTAATAGTTGTTTAACACGAACTAGGAAGCTTACTGACTCACGACCGTCAATGATACGGTGATCATAAGATAACGCGATGTACATCATCGGACGGATAACTACTTGACCATTTTCAGCAATAGGGCGTTGCACGATGTTGTGCATACCTAAGATTGCTGATTGAGGAGCATTGATGATAGGAGTAGACATCATCGATCCAAATACACCACCGTTAGTGATTGTAAATGTACCGCCAGTCATTTCTTCGATCGTCAATTTGTTATCACGAGCTTTACCCGCTAATTCAGCGATTGCTTTTTCAATTTCGTATAATGCCATCGACTCTGCATTTCTGATAACCGGAACCACTAATCCTTTTGGAGCAGAAACCGCGATAGAAATATCAGCGAAATCAGAATAAACGATTTCATTTTCTTCGATACGAGCATTTACAGCAGGCCATTCTTTCAATGCAGTAGTTACTGCTTTCGTGAAGAATGACATAAAGCCTAGACCAATACCGTGTTTTTCTTTGAAGGTATCTTTGTATTTCGCTCTTAAGTCCATGATCGGCTGCATGTTCACTTCGTTGAACGTAGTCAACATCGCAGTTTCATTTTTAACAGCTACTAAACGCTTAGCGATAGTTTTACGCAAGGAGCTCATTTTCTCACGGCGCTCATTTCTTGAACCGGCAACTGCAGGCGCAGCAGCAGGAGCAGGGCTTGCCGCAGGTTTTGCAGCAGCTGGCTTAGCAGCAGCACCAGCTTGTGCTTTCTCAGCATCCTCTTTAGTGATTCTACCGTCTTTACCTGTACCTTTTATTGTAGAAGGGTCAATACCTTTTTCTCTTAAAATCTTAGCAGCAGCAGGAGATGCAGTACCAGCAGCATATGTCTCTGGGCTTTCATCTTCTTCCGCTTTAGCAGCAGGAGCAGCTTCTTTTGCAGGAGCTTCTTCTTTTTTCTCGCCTGAAGCAGCAGGTGCATCACCGTCTTCGATTGTACAAACAACAGCACCAATTTCTAAGGTGTCGCCTTCTTGTGCAATGATACGTAAGATACCAGCTTTCTCTGCAGGTAGTTCAAAAGTAGCTTTATCTGATTCCAATTCGGCGATATTTTCGTCCATCTCGACGTAATCACCATCTTGTTTTAGCCATTGGGCTAAAGTCACTTCCGTAATTGACTCTCCAACTGTAGGGACTTTAATTTCTAAGCTCATATGTTATTTTTTTAAACCAGCCGTTATACACTATAAAGATACAACGGCTGGTTAAATAAATTGTTTATTCGAATGATTTATTTACGATTGCTTCTTGTTGTGCAACATGTTTTTTCATGTATCCTGTTGCCGGACTACCACTAGCTGTACGCGCGATATAATCAGTGAATTCAATATCTGTTTTACGTAATGTACGGCAGTAATAAGGCCATGCTCCCATGTTCTCATTTTCTTCCTGAACCCAGATAAATTCTTTCGCCTTGTTATATTTTTTGTGGATTGCTTTTAATTGCTCGATTGGGCTAGGGTATAGCTGCTCAATTCTAACAATAGCTACATCTGTACGCTTATCTGCTTGTTGTTTCTCTAATAGATCGTAGTAGATCTTTCCAGAACAGAACAATACACGTTTTACGGATGCTGCTTTTACGTAGCTGTCATCGATAACTTCTTGGAAGTTTACTTTCGTGAAATCTGCTAATTTAGAAACCACTTTTGGATGACGTAATAAGCTTTTCGGTGTGAATACTACTAATGGTTTACGGAAGTCGCGAACTAACTGACGACGTAGTAAGTGGAAGTAGTTTGCTGGAGTAGTACAGTTGGCAATGATTAAGTTGTCGTTTGCACATAATTCCAAGAAACGCTCAATACGACCTGAAGAGTGTTCAGGACCCTGACCTTCCATACCATGAGGTAGCATCATTACTAATCCATTCGAACGTCTCCATTTCGTTTCCGCACTACTTAAGTATTGGTCAACAATAATCTGAGCCCCGTTGTAGAAGTCACCAAACTGTGCTTCCCAAACCGTTAATGAGCTAGGATTTGCCAACGCATAACCGTATTCAAAACCTAATACCGCATACTCTGATAATAAAGAGTTGTAGATATTGAAACGCTCACCACCATTAACCTGTGCTAATGGGATATATTTCTCTTCCGAATCTTCTAATGTCAATACAGCGTGACGGTGCGAGAATGTTCCACGTTGAACATCCTGACCCGAGATACGAACGCGTTTGCCTTCGTTCAACAAAGTCGCATAAGCCATCAACTCGCCCATCGCCCAATCGTAAGAATCGTTCTTGATCATCGCTGCGCGATCTTCAAATAACTTAGAAATTTTGCGGAAGAACTTTTTGTCTTTAGGTAGCGTAGTAATTTCTGTCGCTAGCGTCTTGAACTCTTTCTCAGAAACTTTCGTCACAGCCTCGCCGAAGATATCTGTCTTCTTAGCCTGACGAAGACCTTTCCACGCGCCACCAAACATCGGAACCTCATCTTCTAAGCTTTCTGTCTGCTTCGATTCGTCTAACTGCGATTGTAAATAATCTTTAAATTCTTTCTCTACCGCTTTAGCATATGCCGCGTCGATCGTACCTTCTTCCTGAAGTTTCTTAGCATAAACTTCTTTCGGATTAGCGTGCTTTTCGATTGCTTTGTACAACAATGGCTGTGTGAACTTAGGCTCATCTGCCTCGTTGTGACCATAACGTCTGTAACATAATAAATCGATAAATACATCAGTTTTATATTTCTGACGGTATTCTACCGCTAAATTGATTGCATATACTACTGCTTCAGCATCATCACCATTCACATGGAATACTGGAGAAGAAGTAATCTTAGCAACGTCAGTACAGTAAGTACCAGAACGCGCATCTTTATAGTTTGTCGTGAAACCTACTTGGTTGTTGATAACGATGTGAATCGTACCACCAGTACGGTAGCCTTCAAGCTTTGACATTTGAGTAACCTCGTAAACAACACCTTGACCAGCAATAGCCGCATCACCATGAATTAAGATAGGAGCGATCTTCGATGCATCACCATCGTATTTCATGTCGATCTTAGAACGAACAATACCCTCAACAATTGGATCTACAGTTTCCAAGTGTGATGGGTTTGGCGCTAATGACAAGTGAATTTGTTTTCCAGAGTCTGTCGTGATATCAGAAGAATAACCTAAGTGATATTTTACGTCACCACCAAATTGTAATTCAGGATCTTCCTCTGCATACATCTTACCTTCAAACTCGGAAAGGATAGTTTTATAAGGTTTACCCATGATGTTTGCCAATACGTTCAAACGACCACGGTGAGCCATACCGATCATGAACTCTTGGATGCCTAGGTTTCCACCTATTTCCAATACCGAGTCAAGAGCAGGAATTAAGGCTTCTGCACCCTCTAAAGAGAAACGTTTTTGACCTAAGAATTTTGTACCTAGGAAGTTTTCAAAAACAACCGCTCTATTTAATTTCTTTAATATACGTTCTTTGGTTTCCTTATCGTAGTTCGGCTTGTTGCGATCAGCCTCCATACGGTCTTGAAGCCATTTAATCTTCTCGGGGTTACGAATGTATTTAAACTCCGCACCGATAGAACGGCAATAAGTATCTTCAATTAATTGGCGGATATCGCGCAATTTTGCCGGACCTAATCCAACCTCAACACCTGCATTGAATACAGTGTCCATGTCAGCTTCAGATAATCCGAAAGTCTCTAATTCTTTGCCAGGGTAGTATTTGCGACGCTCGCGAACCGGGTTAGTGTGAGTGAAAAGGTGACCACGGTCTCTGTAACCGTGAATCATATTAAGAACATCGATTTCCTTTAAAGCGTGTTCTGATACATTTTCAACATCTACAGAACCTGAAACGCCTTCAGAACCTTGTCCAAATTCAAATCCTTCAAAAAACTTTTGCCAGCCAAAGTCTACTGCGTTTGGATCGGCTTTGTACGCTTGATATAATCCATCGATATAACTCGAATCGGCATTACTCAAATATGTCAATTTGTCCATGTGGATAGGTAAGATAAAATTTTGCCAAATTTATAAATAATAATAGAGTTTTCCTCATTTAATACCGATAAAATACAATGTTTTAACCGGATTTTCGACAATTATTAAATATTTAAAATTAAATGTCGATTTTAAATAAACAACCTATGTTTTACCGTAAATAAGACAATATTTCAAAATGTAAATTTATAATTATGCTTTCTGTGTTTCTAGTTTTTTTGCGAGCTCCTGCCAGTTGCTCGAAACGTTCTCTTTATCGCTTGTTCCTACTCCGGCTACGTGCGACCAATATCCATAATTTGAAGCTGGATTATAGTCCAGCAAATGCTCCTCAAAAAAGGATGCTCCCAACAACCAGTTGCTACTGATTTCTTGTATGTAGTAACTCGCCAATAATCGACGGTTCAAATAAGTCAGGTTGCCGTTCCGTAATAGCTGTGCCATCGTCTCGTCAATCACTTCTTCTCCTGTCGTTCCGCTCATCCACTTGCGGATAGCTTCAGAATCCAGCTCTTCCGAAAAATGCTTATCCTCTTGCAACCCATTAGGCTTAAAAAAGATATTCGGATACTTCTTCAGCATAAAGCGGAAATAGTCTCTCCACAGCAAGGCCGTAAGTAAACGTTCGTAGCGTTTTTTATTTTGGCTGAGACTCGATCGGGTCATCTCATCGTACACGAACATCGGGGACAAAGCACCAACCGCAATATAATGCGAAATATAGGTGAAGTTTCGGCAATCAGTGAAGTTCGGGTCTAGCAAGTTTGTTAGCTTTTCGATCGCTTTTTCCTCGCCGCCATCAAATGATCGGCCTTGTAGACTTTGTATTTCATCCTCCGAAAAACCTAAGCTCGCCAGGCTCGGAATCTCCGTTGCCTCCAAATGCTGCGGACTCGCAATCGATGAGGGCGCTGCTAACGGTTTGCGAACCATGCTCTCGCGTTCTATTTTTTTTCTGAAAATGTTGAATTTGTTGGGGATGTCCTTGATAGGAAAGGGGAGATCTTCTTTATGGTATAGCGTGTGACCGATAAAATGCTTAAGATTGATTTTATTGTCCCAGAGTGCCGCTTCCACGAGCTCCGAGACCATCGTCTCTCGGTAGGCTACTTCGCGGTGATGATAAACCTCATCGACTTCGTACTTTGCACATAGCTGCGGCAGAATTTCTTCAGGATAGCCAATGAAAGTCATCAAGTCGCTCTGCATCCCTTGGAGTTTCTCTTTTAAATGAGAGACCGATTCTAAGAGGAAGGATGCGCGTAGGATACCGGTATTCTTCTGCGCGAATTTGTTCGTTTTAAAATAGCGTGGATCAAAACAATAAACGGGAATAATCAGGTCGGATTTATTTATCGCCTCCACTAAAACTTCGTTATCATGCAAACGTAAATCATTCCTGAACCAAACTAATACAACTTTCTTACCCATTTTAATTATTTTCCCCAAATAGTGCTAAGCAACAAATATAAGGTATCAGACCCACCTATGCCGGATAGAAGCGGTATTTTTACATGTTGTAGACAATGTTTTATTAGGGAAATTGTTTTCATTTGTAAAATTATCAAATAGAAGAAACATTCGTCTCCGTTTGTCTGTTAAAGGATTCAAGATGGAACGTAATTGTGGATTTTGATGTAGGATCGATGGAAGTAATCATATCCGGCTTGAATTCCTATCTAGGAAGAAGAGCCATGAGTAATTTACATAAAGAGGATTTTCAAGTACATGGGATCGTGCGCGACGTGGATTTATTCCGCGCCAGATCAACAGAAGAACTAACAGGAACCTTAAATAAAGTAGATCTCTTAAGAAAAGGGAAGGAATTCGACGAATTTAAATTGCATACGAACGCCGATTTGGCGATCTATATTACCCATGTCCCTGATTTAGGAGAAATGGTCAATCTAAATCTGGAGGTTATTACCCTAAGTAATTTTATTGAATTAGCGCGCCGCAACGGGTGCAACCGAATCATATACATAGCGCGTTTGATGGATAAGCCTTTTATTCATACCATAAGGTCGGTATTGGATTCTTGCGGTATTGCTTATACCATTGTGCTCAAAAATCTCGCTATTGGCAAAGGAAGCGTGCTCGATCGCTACATGCGCCAAGTGTTGAATAGCAAGTATTTACCCTATGATTCTGCCCTTGCGAAGTTGAAATTTAGCCCTATTTCGGCATTAGATCTGTTGCGGTGGATCTATAATGTCGATTGGAATAAAAACTTCATCAATGAAGTAATAGAAATCGGCGGACCCAATACGCTGACTGTTCAGGAAATGTTCCGCTTATATCGGAAGAATCTGTTCCCGAATTCGCCTGTGAAGAGCATCAAGCTCCCGCATTCTATCATGAGCATTTTCTACAAGAAGTTTTACCATATCAACTCAGAAGATCTCGTCGAATTTAAACGCCTGATGAAACGGGAATATCCAATTGATAACTCCCATTGGAAACAAATTATCCTATTTTCTTTCACACCCCTCGACCAGGTAATTAGTGGCGGTTAATGGCCTTCTAAATTTCCTTTATACGCTGATTTGCGTTACATTTGTAGCTAAGCTATTTTATTGATATGGGATATAAAAGCTTACACGAATGTGTAATTGATCTTGAAAACAACGGGCATTTAATCAGAATAAAAGAGGAGGTAGACCCCTACCTAGAAATGGCCGCCATCCACATGCGTGTTTATGATGCGCAAGGACCTGCAATATATTTCGAAAACATCAAAGGATCTAAGTTTCCGGCAGTTTCCAACCTGTTCGGCACGCTTGAACGGTCGAAGTTCATGTTCAGAGACTCCTTGGAACACGTCAAACGCTTGGTCGATGTTAAGATGAACCCCATGTCGGTGTTGAAAAATCCATTTCGATATGCCGGCTCTTCTATGGTTGCCTTAGGAGCCTTGCCATGGAAGAAAAAATCTAATGCTCCGATTCTTTACGGTCGCACGAGCATCGCCGAATTGCCGCAGATTGTCAATTGGCCGATGGACGGTGGCCCTTTCGTAACCATGCCACAAGTATATACAGAGGACGTTACGAAGCCCGGTATCATGAATGCCAATTTAGGGATGTACAGAATTCAGTTGGCAGGCAACGATTATATCCAAAACGAAGAAATTGGATTGCACTATCAATTGCACCGAGGCATTGGTGTACACCAAACCAAAGCAAATCAGTTAGGCAAGCCATTGAAAGTCAGCATATTCGTCGGAGGACCTCCCTCGCACCCACTATCTGCCGTGATGCCCTTGCCGGAAGGTTTATCGGAGATGATATTTGCAGGAACTTTGGGTAACCGCCGCTTTCGGTATTTCTATGATGATGAGGGATTTTGCATTTCTGCAGATGCCGACTTCGTGATTACTGGTACGGTGTATCCGAACGAAAATAAACCGGAAGGACCATTTGGCGATCATATCGGTTACTACTCCTTAGTGCATGATTTTCCGTTGATGAAAGTGCATAAGGTTTACCACAAGAAAGATCCAATCTGGTCTTTCACGGTCGTTGGCCGTCCGCCACAGGAGGATACTAGCTTTGGTGCGCTCATCCATGAAATAACAGGAAATGCTATCCCGCAACAAATTGCGGGTTTACATGCCGTACATGCCGTCGATCCTGCAGGCGTTCACCCCTTGCTTTTTGCGATAGGAAGCGAACGCTACACCCCATACCAAAAGGTGGAAAGACCGCAGGAGGTATTGACAATCGCTAACCAAATTTTGGGAACAAACCAACTTAGCTTAGCGAAGTTCTTGTTCATTTCCGCTTTTGAAGATAACCCAAAACTTGATATCCATGACATCGAAGGTTTCTTTACCCATATTTTCGAACGTATCGATTTAACGCGCGATCTACACTTCCTAACCAATACCACCATTGATACTTTGGATTATACAGGCGATGGATTAAATGCAGGATCGAAAGTGACTTTTGCTGCGGTAGGCGATAAAAAGCGCGAACTTGCTCGTTCCTTGCCTGCAGGTTTTGATCTTCCACGCCCTTTCCAACATGCTAAACTTGCATTGCCGGGAATCGTTGTCGTGGATGGAAAGGCATTCAGTACTTACGCAGAAGAGGCGAAAGTGTTAGAAGAATGGACCCATGCAGCGAAAGCTGCGGATTGGACCGGTATTCAATGTATAGTTCTTGCTGATGATGCTGGCTTTGTCGCCGAGAATGTAAACAACTTCGTCTGGACGACTTTCACAAGAAGCAATCCGTCGCATGATATCTATGGAATCGATAGCTTTACCGAATACAAACATTGGGGATGCCGTGGTCCGGTTATTATCGACGCCAGAGCGAAACCTCATCACGCACCAGATCTTATAAAAGATCCTGCTGTAGAACGTCGTGTCGATCAGTTAGGTACTAAAGGTGGTTCGCTGCACGGAATTATCTAATGAAATAGAAGTTCTTCGCTTCTAGAGTTATTCATAATGCCTCTAGGTAATCAGTAATTGGCTGATTACCTGGAGGCATTCTTTTTTCTGAAACTGTCTGTTTTCAAAGGCCATCAAGAACTTTTCATACCTGGTTCGACAGTCATTCATATGATAACCCATATAAAGCCCAATCATAACCCTTTCGAAGCGGGTTTGATTGGGTTTTATATTGGGTTTGAAAGGGCTTTGAAAGGGGAGTGAGACGTAGCGCTGTCTTTTCAAGTTTGTTGTTCTTTGTTTTAATGAAACGTTCTTTTTCGTATCAAAACGTTAACAAAAATGTATTTATATTATTAATATTTCAATAAAATTTAAAAAACATTATGATATTAATTATTTAATCGTTTACTTTGTATCATTAATTAAACAAAAACAAGCATTAGATATTAAAATTGAAATTTTATGTGTGGAATCGTAGGTGCATTTGATTTGAAACAGTCCGCTGAGGGTTTAAGGCCTCAGGTATTAGAGATGTCGAAAAGAATTCGTCATAGAGGACCGGATTGGTCAGGAATCTTTAGTTCTGACCGTGCTATTTTAGCTCATGAGCGATTAGCGATTGTTGACCCTAAGTCGGGAAGTCAGCCTTTGTTCAGCCCTGATGGACAAGTTGTATTAGCTGTAAATGGAGAGATCTATAACCACCAAGACCTACGAAATTCTCTACCAAATTATCAGTTTTCAACGCAGTCTGATTCAGAAGTTGTATTGGCATTATACTTGGAAAAAGGTCCTTCTTTTGTCGAGGAATTAAACGGAATCTTTGGGTTCGCTTTATATGATGGACGTGACGATTCTTTCTTCTTCGCCCGTGACCACATGGGAATCATCCCACTATATTACGGTAAAGATGAGTTCGGACAGCTTTTTGTTGCATCTGAACTGAAATCTCTGGAAGGTTTTTGTGTAGAAATAGATCAGTTTCCTCCAGGACATTATCTATACAGCAAGGAGGGCTTAACACCACAACGTTGGTACAGCCGTGATTGGGAATCCTATGATACAGTGAAGGATGCAGCAACGGACATTGCAGTATTGAGAAAGGGACTGGAAGATGCGGTGCATCGTCAGCTTATGTCGGATGTTCCCTATGGTGTGCTATTATCGGGAGGATTAGATTCCTCAGTCATTGCAGCTGTAACCAAGAAATTTGCATCGAAACGTATTGAGAGCCAAGATCAGGAAGATGCATGGTATCCACAATTGCATTCCTTCGCTGTGGGATTGGTAGGCTCACCGGATCTTATCGCCGCACAAAAGGCAGCAGACCATATCGGCACTATCCACCATGAGGTGAACTTCACCATACAGGAGGGATTGGATGCCATTCGAGATGTAATCTACCATCTGGAAACCTATGATGTGACTACCATTCGCGCTTCGACGCCCATGTATCTTCTGGCCCGCGTAATCAAGTCTATGGGTATTAAGATGGTATTGTCGGGAGAAGGGTCGGATGAGTTATTCGGTGGTTACCTGTATTTCCATAAGGCACCAAACGCACAAGAGTTTCATGAGGAAACGGTTCGCAAGCTGAAAAAGCTGTATCTATACGATTGTCTACGTGCTAACAAATCACTCGCCGCTTGGGGAGTTGAAGGAAGGGTGCCGTTTTTGGACAAGGAGTTTATGGATATCGCGATGAGCATCAACCCGGAAGATAAGATGATTAAAGATGGACGTATGGAGAAATGGGTAGTCCGTAAGGCATTCGAGGATTATCTGCCAGAGAGCATCGCTTGGCGCCAGAAGGAGCAGTTTTCAGATGGAGTAGGCTATTCGTGGATCGACACGCTGAAAGAACAAGCCGAACGCTTAGTGAGCGACACAGACTTCGAAACAGCGGCAAGCCGTTTCCCTATCAATACACCGAAAAATAAAGAGGAATATCTATACCGCAGTATCTTTGAATCACACTTCCCTTCGGATGCAGCAGCGAAGACCGTGCCTTCCGTTAAATCAGTGGCATGCAGCACGCCCGAGGCTTTATTATGGGACGCTTCATTCCAGAACTTAAATGACCCGTCGGGTAGAGCAGTAGCATCAGTGCATAATGAGAGTTATGAGAAAGTTTCTGTTTTAGATATTAGACATTAGATTTTAGACATTAGAGTATGTCGGGTGTCTTTGAATCAGGAAAGGAAGGATGTAAGGATTGGCAGGATCATGTTGAAAGAAAAAATGGGGCTGTTTCTGAACCAAGAAAGGAAGGATATAAAGATTGACAGGATCCTGTTCATCCTTACATCCTTCCTTTCCTGGTTCAAAACAAAAAGCACTCCTTCAAAACATACTTTCCTTTTTTGGTTCAAAACAATCCTCCCTTCCAGTTCAAAGTAAAAGCTCAGACCACATCAAAATATCATAACTGATATCAAAAAAGAATGGCGCCTAATCGGCGCCATACAAAGTCTAATGTCTAAAATCTAATATCTAAAATCTAAACCCCAAAGGTTTTTTCTAAAATCTCGAAAGCTATTTCGGCCATCTTATTTCCTTGTTTATCCAGTAGAGGGTTGACCTCGACAATTTCAAAACACTTTACGCGTTCATCCTTCATCAGGTCGATAATAATCTCTTGGACCTCGCTAGGGAGAAAGCCTTTTGGTACCGGCGTGCCTGTACCTTCGGATACTAGATCGCTGTCCATGCTATCGACGTCGAAGGAAACGTAAAGAATGTCGCAGTCGGCTAGTCTTTCTTGGCATTCTGCGATGCAAGCAGGTATTCCTTTTCTTCTGACCTCATCTACTTTATAGTTTTTGATGCCTAGTTTTTCAATGAGTTGGTCTTCCTCGATCTCTGTATCACGCACACCGAAATAAACAATATGTTCTTTTTCGACCCGCGTGCCGTGGTCGCTCATCGCTTTCAGTTTATTCCAATAGGCCTGCGTTTCCGGATTGATGTCGTTTTTTTGTGCAGAGGTATTATCGATACCTAGGATCGCCGCAATTGGCATCCCATGCATATTTCCTGATGGGGTGGTATATGGCGAATGTATATCCGCATGTGCGTCGATCCATATAATCCCTAATTTCTTGTTTGGGAATTTCGCACGAATACCGGCTACTGTTCCAATAGCTGAGGAATGGTCTCCCGAGAAAACAAGTGGGAAGTTTGCCTTCATCAGGCTATTCTCGACGATAGAACACAGATCTTTACACTGCTGGTAAATCTGTTTGATGTGCTTTGCGCAGGTGTTCCCTTCGATTTCGTAAACCGATTCGTTTCGGGTCGGCACGTCGATAAATGGATGTTTTTTGAAAAAGAAGCTCCCCTTATTGATTGCTGCAATTTCCATTGCATCAATCCCCAAGTCGGCACCGCGTGTGCCAGCACCGATATCCGACCTGTTCTTGATCAGTTCAATTGGTCTTTCCATATTATGATGCAAAGTTAACTAAAGACTTTTCGATAATGTGAAGACATTCCTCGATTTGTTCTTTTGTAATGACCAAAGGGGGAGCTAAGCGTATTTTATTACCATGCGTAGGTTTCGCCAATAGTCCGTTTTCTTTAAAGGCTAAGCAGATGTTCCAAGCGGTATCATCATCTTCAGCTGCATCTATCACGATAGCTGTTAGCAATCCTTTTCCGCGTACGGTAGTGATGAGTTTGCAGCGTGTTGCGATATCGGTCAAGCCTGCTCTGAAAAGTTTGCCCATTTCTTCGGCACGATTGGCAAGGTCTTCATCGATAACCGTTTTAACAGCTTCCAATGCTACCGCACAGGCAAGCGGGTTACCTCCATAAGTAGATCCATGTTCTCCAGGTTTGATGGTCAACATCACTTCATCATTTGCTAACACCGCAGACACAGGCAGCACACCTCCGGACAAAGCTTTGCCCAGGATAATGACATCTGGTTTACTCTTTGAATCCTTATCGTTTATATCGTATGAGGCAAGCATGCTTCCGGTACGTGCTATTCCGGTTTGGATTTCATCTGCGATGAATAGAACATTATATTGTGAACACAACGCTCTTACTTGCTGTAGGTAGTCCTCGCTAGGTACGATGATGCCAGCCTCGCCTTGTATAGGTTCTACAATAAAACCCGCGATATGTGGGTCAGATTTTAGCAAGCTTTCGAAAGCTTTGATATCGTTGTATGGCACCTGAACAATACCCTCTAGGAAAGGGCCAAAGTTCGTAGTCGCCGTGCTGTCGTTTGAAGCGGAGATTACAGATAATGTTCTGCCATGGAAATTATCTTTAGCAAATACTATCTTCGCACTGTTTTCCGGAAGACCCTTCACTTGGTATGCCCATTTTCTACATAGCTTCATCGCAGTCTCCACCGCTTCCACACCTGAGTTCATCATCAATGCCTTGTCAAATCCGAATAGATTGCATAGGAACTCTTCCAACTCGCCGAGCTTATTGTTGTAGAATGCACGAGAGGTAAGTGTTAGTTTTTCTGCTTGCGATTTTAGCGCATTGATAATGCGTGGATGGCAATGTCCTTGATTGACCGCTGAGTATGCTGAAAGGAAGTCATAATATCTTTTGCCTTCAACATCCCACACAAATACGCCTTCACCTTTTTCTAATACAACGGGCAGAGGATGATAGTTATGTGCTCCATATTTTTCTTCTAAGTCAATAAAGTGCTGAGCGTTGAGATTTTTACTAGAGATATTCATAATTGTTATTTTTTACGTAGGTTCGAAAACCAAAATTAAGTTATTTTTATTCAAAAACAACATTTCAGTATGTAATTTGACTTTATTGTTTGTATTTTTGAGTTAAATTAACGTCAGCATAAACCTATGAATAGCATAAATAAACTAGACGAGTTTGATGTAAATATCCTAAAGATTCTTGAGCGGGATGGTCGAATAGCCTATTCTGCAATCGCGACTGAATTGGGCGTTTCGAATACCATGGTTCATCAAAGAATCAACAGATTGACTGAGCAGGGGATTTTGGAAGGGGTAAGACCTGTGCTGAATGAGAAGGCGTTAGGCTATGATTGGGGCGCTTTTACAGGGATAAGTTTGGAAAAAGATGGCGACTCGAAGCGGGTTATTGAAGAGTTACAAAAGATTCCGGAGGTTACCGAGTGTTATTACATCACCGGTAATTACACGCTATACATCAAGATCATAGCTAAGAATCATGAGCATATGCGGCAGTTGCTCTATGAAAAAATAGATAATATACCAGGGATAGCAAAGACAGACTCAATTATAGAATTAGGATGCGCCTTTAAGCGCAATGTTATTCTCTAGGGCCTATTAGCGAGGGAATGCTTCTAAGTATTAGCTGGAGTAGGCTAGCTGATAATTCTTGTCTAAGATCTTTCCGAATCCGGTAAATACGGCATTACTGAAATCTGTAAGATGTTCGTAATCTGTAGTTTCCGGAATTTCATTAAGTAGATTCTTAAATTGTTGCCAATGTTGCATAAAGTCAGCCTGATCGCCTCTGAAAAAGTTAAGCCCGCGTTGAATCCCTCTTTTTTCTAGCATTTTTGCAATGTAGGGGCCGCCTAGCGAAGAGCCTTCTAATACATATAGAGCCACTAATGCTTCGGGATAATTTTGTGGAATCGGCAGTGCCGAGAGTCCACCAATGGCTATGGCTTTACCTGTTTGCAGTTCCTCAAAATCCTGTAAAATAAGTGGAGATCTTTTTTCACAAAGTTCTGCGGCAGCTTGCTGCTCCTGCAGATATGGAAAACTCAATTCCTCAATCCCCTGATAGAACAAATAGAATTTCTCTAGCAAGGCTATATAGTCATCCTCATTATTTATCTTCTTGATTTGATCGATAACAAGTTTCTCTACTTGCTTATGAGATGTTAAAGTTTCCGACTTCAGGATTTCAGAAAGGTTCGCCATGTTTTTATTTTTGAATTGAGACAACGTTATGATTTGGAAAATAGAGATGAATTTCAGTACCCATTCCTAAGTTACTTTGAATAGATATCTTGATACCTAGTTTATCGACGATTCTTTTTACTATCGCCATCCCAACACCAGATCCGTCGAATCCTGCGGAATTTGACATGCGTTTAAAAATCTCGTATATCGTGTCCAATTCTTCCTTAGCCATCCCAATGCCATTATCCTTAATGACATAAATTACACCATTGTTTTCCATGTAAGATTGAATCTCCACAAAGGGTTGGTCTGCTTTTGCCGAGTATTTAATCGCATTGCCGATAATGTTGAGGAATAGTTGATAGACCAATGTCTTTTCACCACAAACAGGTAAAAGTTCTTTACAGAAAACAGTTGTATTATTTGCCGAGAACCGTTCTTTGCTGTGGATGACGATTTCCTCAATGAACTTGTCGGTATTGATTAGTTCGGGCTCATATTGAAACACATTTGCTTTGGAAAACTCATGAATCTTATCTAACATATTAACAATCGTATCCACGCCATCTAAGATGTTAGTCGTCATGCGCTTGCGCATTTGGTCAGGGACATTGTCCTTACTGCGTAGAAATTCTCCGGATAGCTTGATAGCTGATAGGGGATTTTTCAAATCATGACTGATGGTATAAGAATAAGTGTCGAGGGCATTATTCATCTCGATCAACTGCTCATTAAGGTTTGATATCTCAGACGCTTTTTTAAGTAAAGTTTCTTGTAATAAATCCCTCAGGCGTCCGATGAAATGTGATTCGCGGAATGTCCATTTGGCTGATGTACCTTTCACCTGCTCCATCCAAACGTCGAAAGAAGTTCGTGGGGACGGTACAGTACTGTTCGACTTTTCGTCGAATGTGTAGTTTTTTTCAGGTTTTCCTGCCCATTTTTTGACTGTTTCTATCTCTCTTCTAAACCAGATCAGATGAAATCCTAGGGGACCAATGATTGGAAGACAGGCTATGCCTGGAAATTCTTTGAAACTAGTCTTCACACCTTCTATAGAATCAGTATGATGATGATTGGAGAGGTAGATGTTGGGTTTGTGCTTCCTTATGGCATCAACAAAAGCTGCAATATGCATGCGCGGAGGCGTAGAACCAAAGATATGGATATCATTATCCTGTATCAGAGCAAAACCGTCGCTCTGCATAAATTCATTCAGATCCGCACTGTAGGCTTTCAACTGCTGATAGACGTTGTTTTTCAGCAGTATAGTTTCCTTTATCTTGAGTTCCAAGTTCAGGGCATCCTCCATGTAAACTAAGCGTTTTTCATTCTTGAGATGCTGGAAGTGTGCCGCAGCGTAATGCGTTGCTGTCAATGCTAGATTTCTCTGCTGCAAATCAACGTGTAGCGCTTCGGGATGTTGGCAACATACTAATCCCCATAGTTTTCCCATCACCATAATAGAGATGCTTAAACTGGATTTGAAACCTGCATTTTGCAAATATTGGAGATGAATTGGGGATAATGAGCGAATGGCTACTTGTTGTAGGTCAAACTCTCTGTTAGCTGCTGTTTTTAATGTGGTCGGTTTAGCAGTAGCATCCACGATAAAACGAAGATGATTCTTGCTGTATAATTCGCGTGCCTGCTTCGGAATGTCGAATTCTGGATAGTTATACCCGAGGAATCGTTCAAGTTGTTCGTTGGCCACAGTTTCGGCAACTACTATTCCGCTGCTGTCCTCATTAAACTTGTAGACCATGATACGTTCGTAAGGAAGAAGCTCGCTAATTATTCGCGAAAGCTCTTGCCATAAGGTATCGGAGGAGCGGGATAGCGTGTTTAGATGACTATTGAATGATAGATTCTGAGCGGATTTATATAGAGGCTTTATTTCAAATTCCAAGTGGAAAAGATCGTTGACGCCATATACGGAAATGTAAAATGCGGTATCTCCAAGCATTATTTCCTCTGAAAAACGTAGTGTGTTTTGTTTTTCAATGCTCTGTAATGCTGCTTCTAGCTGTAGATTTAATTCTTTCCATTCTTCTACAATGACGTCAGACACCCTTTTGCCAACGATTTCGGTCGTATTATATACGCATTGGGCGGTCGCCGGGATGTCGCTATGTGCTAAGATATTCTGCTCTCGGTCTATAATGACTAAGAAACCAATAGGCTGAACAAGTCCAAGTAGATGAATTTTTTCATCCTCGCATTTTTGGGCATCAAAAATCATGTCTTACGTTAGAAGAAATAGTTAATAGTGATCACTATCTAAAAAATGGTGTGTGGGCATTTTATAGAGTTTATTCGACAAGATAGTCAATTTTTCCAGATTTTACCGATTTTATATATTGTAGCGAAAAAGTTGCAGGCAATCTGGAAATTTTTGTAAAGACGGATAATGTAATAGGGGTAAGGCCTTTTATTTTGAATGGATATAAATTGTTTTCAGTTTTAAGCATTGTTTATTATAATGTTTAAATTTGATTTAATGAGAAAATTGTTTGCAATTTTGTTTTTGTCAGTATATGTGTTTTCAACCACTGAATTGATTCAGTTGCTGAAACTACCACTGCTGATTGAACATTATTTGGAACATAAGACGCGGAACGCTACGCTTAGCCTCTCATCATTCATGGCTATTCATTATGCAGATGATCATTTAGAAAACCATCCTCAAGATGAAGATTATGATCAAGATAAGAGATTGCCATTTATGGTACATTCGTCAACATTGAATTTCATCTTCCTTTCGCCTACAGTGTGCAAGCTTGAGGTGATAAAGATGGATCAGGATGTTCCAGAAACGAAGATACCCTTCGCAGACGATCGTTTGATCGTATCTTCCTACCTATCCAATATTTGGCAACCGCCAAGAATCGTTTAACTCTATCCTACAGCCTTGCGTGTATTCGCCTGACTTTTCATTTAGGTCGATGGATTGCTGTAGGCCTATTTTCTAATTAAAGAGTTAATAAAAATAATCAGTTATGCTTACTAAGATTATTGAGTTTTCCATACGGAATAAGCTCATTATAGCATTGTTGGTTTTTGGACTTATTGGGGTAGGAGCTTATCAGGTAACGAAGTTACCGATAGATGCGGTTCCCGATATTACCAATAACCAAGTGCAAGTTATTACAGTTGCGCCGTCATTCGGCGCATCGGATATTGAACGTCTCATCACATTTCCTATTGAACAAGCGAACAGCAACATTGCCGGTCGTAAAGAGATACGGAGTTTTTCGCGGTTTGGATTATCCTTAGTTACTATAGTGTTTGAAGATGATGTCGATATCTATTGGGCGCGGCAGCAAGTTGCTGAGCGTCTGCAACAGGTGCAACAAGAAATACCTGAAGGTATCGGAACACCAGAATTGGGGCCTATCTCTACCGGGTTAGGTGAGATCTTTCAATATGTCGTTCGTCCTAAGGCGGGCTACGAAAAGAAATACAATGTAACAGAGCTTCGTACAATTCAAGATTGGATTATCCGGCGGCAGCTCATGGGAGTAAAAGGCGTTGCGGAGGTGAGTAGTTTTGGTGGGAAGTTGAAGCAATACGAAATTGCAGTTAACACGGATAAATTAAATGCATTCGGAATCAGTATCAACGATGTTTTTAATGCGGTAAATGATAACAATCAGAATACTGGAGGGGCTTATATTGAAAAGGGGCCTACCGTTTTATATATCCGTAGCGAGGGGCTGGTCGAATCTGTATCGGATATTGAGCAGATTGCCATACATCGTTCGTCCGGGCAAAGTCCACTCTTTCTCCGAGATGTAGCAGAGGTGAAGATCGGCCATGCCACACGTTATGGAGCGATGACCTACAATGATATGGGCGAAGTTTCAGGCGCGGTTGTTATGATGCTGAAAGGCGCGAACAGTAGCGAAGTAATTAATGCAGTTAAAGAGAAGGTCGTTGAGATTCAGAAAACACTGCCTGAAGGGGTCATACTTGAACCATTTCTTGATCGGACCAAGATGGTGGATAACGCCATCAGTACGGTGGAGAAGAATCTCTTAGAAGGTGCGCTAATTGTGGTATTCGTCCTCGTGATTTTCTTAGGAAATCTGCGAGCAGGGTTATTGGTTGCTTCCGTTATTCCTTTGGCGATGCTCTTTGCGATTTGTATGATGAATCTATTTGGAGTGAGTGGGAATTTGATGAGCCTAGGTGCTCTAGATTTTGGATTGATCATCGATGGTGCTGTTATTATCGTGGAGGCGGTAATGCATCAGCTGCTGCTGCATCCGAAGTATCGAAATATGCTTAAAATTCCGGTTAAGGAAATGGATGCTGTGGTCAGTGAATCTGCAGGGAGGATGATGAACAGTGCGGTATTTGGTCAATTAATTATTCTAATAGTTTATCTCCCAATCTTAACACTTCAAGGTATTGAGGGTAAAATGTTCAAACCTATGGCGGAAACTGTTGCTTTTGCATTGTTCGGGGCGTTCCTGTTATCACTTACCTATATACCGATGATGAGTGCAATTCTTCTTCGCAAGCGCAGTCTGAAGCCTTCATTTTCCGATCGCATGATGAAGAAGCTTGAGACTATCTATCTAAAAACGTTATTGAAGGTATTGAGAATTCCCAAGACGGTGTTCGCTGTTGTTCTGGTTTTATTTGTTGCTGCCTTATTCATTCTCAGTCGAATGGGAGGGGAGTTCATTCCTTCATTAGAAGAAGGGGATTTTGCTGTCGACACGCGCGTTCTTCCAGGTAGCAATTTGCAGACCACGATAGAAAGTACGCAGAAGGCCTCGCATATACTCCTAAGCCGCTTTCCTGAAGTCGAAAAAGTCGTTACAAAAATTGGCAGTGGAGAGGTACCTACAGACCCGATGCCAATGGAAGCATCGGATATGATGGTGATTTTGAAGGATAAGGAAGATTGGGTTTCGGCAAAGACTTTTCCAGCGCTTGCTGAAAAGATGTCCACTGCCTTAGAGGATGTGCCGGGAATTACTGTTGGGTTCCAATATCCTGTACAGATGCGTTTCAATGAATTGATGACCGGGGCGCGCCAGGATGTCGTGCTCAAGATATTTGGTGAGGACTTTGAAATATTGACTGATCAAGCGGAGCAGGTCAGGAAGCTCGTGGAGAGCGTTGCGGGCACACAGAACTTATATATCGAGCCGATAGCAGGTTTATCGCAGGTGGTTATAAAATACAACCGACCGCTTATAGCGCAGTATGGATTATCAATTGCTGAGGTGAATAGGGTTGTAAATGCGGCATTTGCAGGGCAACAAGCCGGAATGCTGTTCGAGGGGGAAAAACGCTTTGATATGGTCGTTCGTCTGGATGCCTCACATCGTCTGAATTTGAATCAGATTCGCCAGCTCTTAATTCCAACGGCAACAGGGAATCAGATTCCGCTGTCGCAATTGGCAAGCGTCGATATTGTTGAAGGACCAAATCAAATCCAGCGCGAGAATGCGCAACGTCGTATCGTGATTGGCTTTAATATTAACGGTCGAGATGTGCAAAGCATCGTTGAAGAGTTGAAAACGAAGGTAGAACAACATATCACACTTCCACCAGGCTATACCATAAGCTATGGAGGTTCCTTTGAGAATCTGAATAATGCCAAACAGCGGTTGATGATTGCGGTTCCGGTAGCATTAGCCTTAATATTTATCCTGTTGTTTCTAGCGTTTAAGTCGATTAGAGAAAGCGTGCTGATCTATACGGCAATTCCATTATCGATTATTGGCGGGGTCTTTCTGCTGGCGCTTCGCGGTATGCCATTCAGTATTAGTGCAGGAATAGGATTCATTGCTCTATTTGGAGTTGCTGTACTGAACGGGATTGTGCTGATTTCAGAATTTAACAGACTGCGAAAACAGGGGTTAAAGAATATTGTCCGAATTGTAATCGATGCTGGAGAAAGTCGGCTGCGTCCGGTATTGATGACCGCCTTCGTCGCATCCTTCGGTTTTATTCCTATGGCGTTGAGTAATGGCGCAGGTGCGGAAGTTCAACGTCCCTTAGCGACAGTGGTCATTGGAGGGCTCTTAATAGCAACGCTATTAACCTTATTTGTCTTGCCGCTATTATTTGTGACACTAGAGAAAGGCTTTAAAACGAAGAAGATGAAGGGTCAAACTAAAGCGATAATCTTGTTGTTTCTTAGTCTATCTATAGTTCCGAACTTACAAGGACAGACGACTATTAGCTTAGAACAAGCGCTGCAAATAGCTGTTGAAAATAACGGTCAACTGAAGAATGAAAGATTAAGAGCCGAGCATGCTAAAGCATTAATTCGTAGCTCCTCTGCCGATATCCCTCATTTAGCTATCAGCAGCGAATTCGGGCAGATCAATTCTACGAACAATGATCTGATGTTCTCTGCTTCACAGAGCTTTGCATTTCCCTCAGTTTATAAACAGCTGAAGGGACTCTATCGTGAAACTTGGAAGGAGTCTGAGCTTCAAGTCGAGCTTACTGCTTTTGATTTGAAACGTGAGGTTAGTTTAGCCTATTATGGTTTGCTGTATTGGTCAGAGAAGGCAGGTATTTTAGAAGAAATACATAAGCTTTATGCCGATTTTTTGAAGAAAGCTTCCTTGCGGGAGCAAGCCGGTGAATCAAATGTTTTAGAGCGTGCGACAGCGATAAATCAAGAATCCGCAATCCTATTGCAACAAGAACAGGTCAAGGCTGAAATGAAGCGGTTACAGTCGCGTTTGCAATGGCTGTTAAATTCTGATATTCCTTACGCGCCAGACAGTAGGGAGCGGCGACTAAAACTCGTTAGGCATGATACCCTACATCCATTGCTTCAAGTTATAGAACAAAAGCAAATGGTAAGTGCAAAACAAACGGGCGCTGAAAGAATGAAATTGCTTCCAGAATTGCAGGTAGGTTATAACCTAAACAGTTTCAAAGGGGTCGGCGCTGATGGAAAGTATTATGGTATGACACCTCAGTTTCAATCTGTACAGATTGGTTTCTCCCTGCCGATATTTTCCTCAGGGCAAAAAGCACGCATCCAAGCTGCAAAAATCAACGAGCGTATTGTATATAATGAATACCAGTATATCGACCGAGCGCTAAAAATACAGCGAGAACAGCTATTGCAATCTTATGAAAACAGCCTGTCCATAGTTACGCGATTTGAGCAAGTTGATTTAAAGAATGCACAATTAATCTTAGAAACTGCGAATCGACAGTTCCTTTCTGGTGAGATTAATTATTTAGAGTTTGTGATGCTGGTCAATCAATATGTGGCAGTGAAAAGTGGATATGTCGAAGCCTTATGGCGCCTAAATGAAGACATCGTTCAAATAATATATCAACAATTAGAACAATAGAAATGAAATTTATTGAATCAAATTATAAAGCCCTGCTGATGTTTTTCTTTGTCATCATGGTTTCTTGTAATGAGCAGGACAACCAGCAGCAGCAGACTATACAACAAAATCCGGGAGATGTAAATGTGGTGAAGTTGACAGATGCTCAGCTAAAGAATGCACCAATCGAGACAATGACCTTATCAAATCAATCAATCTCGCAGATACTCCGCTTAAATGGAAAAATAGATGTGCCACCTCAAAATATTCAGTCGGTAAGCGCTGCGTTGGGCGGATATCTAAAAAGCACCAACCTCATAGCGGGTATGCCTGTTTCGAATGGACAAGTAATAGCAACTATAGAGAATCCTGAGTTCATTAAGCTTCAACAGGATTACTTGACAGCCAAGTCCAAATATCAGTTTGCAGAGCTTGATTTTAATAGGCAAAAGACTTTAAATGAATCAAAGGCAAGTAGTGACAAAGTGATGCAGTTGGCTAAGGCCGAGATGGACAATCAACAAATACAGATGAACGCTATTGCACAGTCTTTACGATTGGTCAATATCAATCCAGCACATGTGAGTGCTGAGCGAATTACGAAGAGCGCGCCTCTTTACAGCAGTATAACAGGCTATGTTAGTAAGATCAATGTGAATATCGGCAAATATGTAACAGCTTCCGATGTGCTCTTCGAGTTGGTAAATCCGGATCGGGTATATCTGAATTTATCAGTGTTCGAGAAAGACCTGCAGAAGTTGACTATTGGACAGCGACTATCCGCCTTTAATAATACGGAGCCGGAGAAGCGCTATGAGGGAACTATACAATTAATCAGTAGAAACATTGATGAAGAAGGAATGGCAACCGTGCAATGCGCGTTGGTTGGCAACGACAGGCGTCTGGTCCCTGGTAGCTATATGAATGCTGAAATTGCTGTAGCGACTTCCTTTGAAGATGCGGTTCCGGCGGAGAGTGTGGTAAATTTCGAGGGCAAGAATTTCCTATTTGTGGAGGAGTCGAAGCAAGTTTACCGACTAGTACCCGTTGAAATTGGTCTGGAAGAAAATGGTTATGTGCAAGTGATGAATGCAGCTGAATTAGCAGGGAAGAATATCGTGATTAAAAATGCATATACACTGTTGATGAAGCTAAAGAATACGGAGGGTGAAGATTAGTTGAGTCTTTGAAGCATTGTTACAATGTGAGAGAATCAAGATTCTTAAGTGATATTGTACACATAAGAAGAAATCTTGGATGTAAGAAAGTTTGTGTTTTTAATAGTTCTTTTTACAAGAAAACTGTGCTAGTTTTGGTCTGTAGCGTTCGATTTGGGTTGCAATAAATCCAATGAGATGACATGACCTTCCGTGAGGATTCGATCAGTATCGCTCTTTGATTTCTTGAAGAAAAGACCTACGGAGATTTTAATAGTTGGGTGCTGTTTCACACTTTAACTAGCCAAGCGGGTTGCGTCGAACATCTTGATTGTCGACGACCGTTCCAAGGGTAATAGCATATTGTGCTAACATATAGGTGCACATAATCATAAGACCCGAATTGGCGATATAGGCGACAAATTTGTTGGCGGCAAGGATAGAATCGGAAACAATGAACAGCAGTGCGCCAAAGAATATGAGCAAGAAACTGCTTGTATTGGTCTGATGCTTCCTAGTGTAAGAAAAGAGCCCCATTAGTGCAATAACAATAATGTAAGCAATTACGGGGTACTTTTCTACCCCAAGGCTGGGCGCTAGAATCGTATAGAAATAATACGAATAGACGGCTAAGAAACCGGCTACTAAGATGTATAGTTTATCTCGGCTTAATGCAAATGGCGAAGTCTGCCTAATAAAAGCGATGACATACAAAATATGTCCGATCAGAAATGCTGCCAATCCAAACAAGAACTTGTTGGGCAACATCAGAAAAATGTCGCCTAGCCAGCCGAAGAATAAACCTCCAGCAATGAGTTTTTGGAAAACGCTTTTTAATCCTGTAGAAATCCAAAGGTAGGCAATCAAGCTGATGCATATCAAAGGCTTTGTGACCATTCTAACTGTCGATAAATCTTCAATAATGCTGTAGAGATGCACAGCAAACAGCAGAAAATAGACGATATGAGGAATAGCTTTCTTCAAGTTTTGACTTTGCCTTATAGCCTAGATTGCTTCGCCTTATTGCGTTCGACAAGCTTATAACTAATAAACAGAATGAGAATCCATAGTGGTATAAGCTCAACCGAGATTTTTAATCCGGTAAACCACATCATTACCAAAACGCCAACTAAGAATATTAAGCTGAAGTAATTGCTCAACGGATAGAATATGGTTGGGAATTTTGTCTTTATACCTTCCTGATCTTTCTTATTACGGAAGAACATATGTGTCAATGTGATCATAATCCAGTTGATTACTAAAGCAGATACGACCAATGACATAAGAATTCCTAATGCTTCCTTGGGGATCACTTTGTTGATAACGACAGTAATCGCTACGATTGCTGCCGATACAAGGATTGCATTAACAGGAGAGTGATTCTTGTTCAGTTTTTTTAGAAATTTAGGCGCATTGCCTTGTTCCGCCAATCCGTAAAGCATACGGGAGTTACTGTAGACACAACTGTTGTACACAGACAGAGCGGCCGTTAAAACGATAATGTTTAAGGCATTTGCAATGATTGTAGTGAAATAGAACGTCTTTCCGAAAAGTTGAAATTCAAAACCTTTTAGGGTTGCAAATACTTCGACAAACGGGCTGGTGTCGGCTGTAATAGAACGCCATGGCATAAGAGAGAATAAGATGAACAGAGCACCAACATAGAATACTAAAATACGCCATAGCACTTGATTGGTTGCTTTCGGGATGTTCTTTTCGGGATGCTCGGCCTCTGCAGCTGTGATCCCGACGAGCTCTAATCCACCGAAGGAGAACATAATGATCACCAGTGCGGCGAGTAATCCTTGATAGCCTCCGGCACCATCGAATTCCAGCCAGCCTTTGGGAAGAAAACCACCATCATTGTACAAGTTGGCTACTGTTGCTCGATCACCGCCATTGCCTGAAATAAGCAGGTAGCTGCCGAAAATGATCATCGCAATAATAGCTAGTACTTTAACGATTGAAAACCAGAACTCGGTCTCTCCATAGACCTTAACCGAAGCTAGGTTGATCGCGTTGATAACGAAGAAAAAGAAAAGAGAGGATGCCCACAAAGGAATCTCGGGCCACCAGAACTGAACATACTTGCCGATAGCGGTTAATTCCGCCATACTCACAAGAATATAGAGAATCCAGTAGTTCCATCCAGAAGCAAAGCCTGCAAATGGCCCCCAGTATTTATTTGCAAAGGAACTAAAGCTACCCGATATAGGTTCTTCAACGACCATTTCCCCAAGCTGACGCATGATGAAAAAGGCAACTAATCCGGCTATTGCATAGCCTAAAATAACGGAGGGACCGGCAAGAATTGCTGCCTGGCCAACGCCTAAGAATAAACCTGTACCAATAGCTCCGCCTAAGGCAATAAGCTGAATATGGCGATTGCTTAAGCCTCTTTTAAGTTCTTTGTCCTGATTTTCTTGCACTTTTATAGATTAATTTTTAGCAAATGAAAGGAACGGGCATAGGTTGTTTCCCTGCTAAATGGCCGCTCTCTGTTGCAAGATATATTTTTCAATTTGAATTTTAACAATAGCGAGCCTGAATTATTTCGGAGA
This sequence comes from Sphingobacterium hotanense, assembly GCF_008274825.1. Classification (NCBI taxonomy): domain Bacteria; kingdom Pseudomonadati; phylum Bacteroidota; class Sphingobacteriia; order Sphingobacteriales; family Sphingobacteriaceae; genus Sphingobacterium; species Sphingobacterium hotanense. The sequence goes on along the minus strand of NZ_CP030848.1, from coordinate 3,272,773 downwards.
GGGGAGGATCGCTTTTGGCGAATCCGATCTATTCGCTGTGCTTAAGGGTTTCATGAAACACTTAAGCACAGCGGTATGAAAGAAGTTTTATTCTCAAATCCTTATTTCTGAGACATATCTACCGAGCAGCCACAGCCTTTGCTGCAACCAGCGCTATTCTTCTTTTTTCCAGGAAAAAAAGAACGGAAGATAAAAAATAAGGCCCCTACAAACAGTAGGAAAATAATAACGTATTGGATGATTAAACTTAGTTCCATTACTTTAAAATTTGATACGCAATGAATGCGGCAAGATACGCAAGCCCAGTCATGAAGACTGTTTGGATCAATGTCCAGCGCCATGAGCCTGTTTCCTTACGAACAACAGCGATGGTTGCCATACATTGCATTGCAAAGGCGTAAAACAATAATAAAGATATTCCCGAAGCCATGTTATAGGCCGGTTGTCCGGTATTTGCGTTGATTTCAGAACGCATTTTAGATAATAACGTATTCTTTTGTTCGTCGTCTTCAATGTCGACATCATCACCAAGGCTATAAACCACAGCCATAGTGCCGACGAAAACTTCCCTCGCCGCAAAGGACGAGATCAGTCCGATACCCATCTTCCAATCGTATCCCAATGGACGTACTAATGGTTCTATACCCATGCCGATGTAGCCTAAGAAAGAGTGCTCCAATTGATAAGATGATACCGCTTTTGCTAGTTCATCGCCCTCCAACTGAGGTGCTGACTGAACAACATAGTCTTCTGCTTTGTAGAATTTGTCGTTCGGACCAAAGTTGCCTAATACCCATAATACGATGGATATTAATAATATGATTTTACCGGCATCAATTAAGAAGCCCGATGCTTTATCCCAAACATTCGTTGCCACATTTTTCCAATCCGGCATTTTATAAGTTGGTAGTTCGAAGATCAGGAAAGAAGAGCGAACGCTTTTGATAATCTTGTTGAGGATAAGCGCAGAAAATAACGCGCCGATAATACCTAGGATATACATGGCAAATAGGGCAATCCCTTGCATATTGAATCCTAAGAATTTCTCGTCGGGGATAACCAACCCGATAATTACGATATAGATTGGCAAACGTGCCGAACAGGTCATAAATGGAGTGACCAACATCGTCAGCAATCTTTCCTTTGGATTTTCAATGTTTCTCGCAGACATTACGGCTGGTATAGCACATGCCGCACCTGACATCAAAGGAATTACAGACTTGCCGTTTAGACCAAATGGCTTTAACCAACGGTCCATTAAGAATACGACGCGGCTCATATAGCCCGACTCCTCCATAATGGAAAGAAACAGGAACAGAATAACGATCTGCGGTACGAAAATAACAATACCGCCGATACCTGCTACAATACCATAGATGAACAAAGATGCTAAAGGGCCATCAGGTAATTTATCGTCGAGGAACGCCGTGAGATCACCAAAGGCGCCGTCGATCCAGTCCATCAATGGTCCGGACCAGGCATAGATTGCCTGGAAAATAAGGAATAATAGCCCAAAGAAAATGACATATCCAAAGATAGGATGCATCAAAAACTTGTCGATACTATTTGTATTTCCTAGTTTCTGGTTTTCCGTTTTATTGATGAAGGCATCAAGATCTTGACTTGTTTGATCGTGACGCGCTAAAGACTCTTGCTTTTGTAAATCATGCGGATTAAGCGAATAACGCTGCCTGATTTCCGCTAATTTTTGTTGTGTTTCCGCTGGTAGGATACTTACCTGCTCTTGGGCAAGGTACTGCCAGGTTAAATATTCAGTTGCTAACGGGAAGAGCTTCTTTGCTTCTTCCATAGCGGGTTGATAGTCTGATGAGATGCGGTAATTTCCAAAATAGTGCCCTACTTTTTGATCCAACCCTTTGATCAATTCGTCGATTCCTTTTCCAGTACGCGCATTGGTCTTATAAACTTTCGTCTGTAAATAAGCTTCTAGCTTCTTGAAATCGATCTGCATTCCTTTTTCTTCTAGCTCGTCGATCATGTTCAAGACGAATACGGCAGGAACGCCCAGTTCGCGAGCTTGCTGATACAAAATAATCGAACGTTTGATGGTCGATGGTTCAGCTACGACAAGCGTAAGATCTGGGTATATTGGATTATTCTTGTCGCTTAGAACATTGAATACAATTTCCTCATCTAATGAACTCGGAAACAAGGTATATGTTCCGGGCAAATCGACAACATGATACTTTTTGCCGTTCACATTCAAGGTACCTTCGCGTTTCTCAACAGTGATACCTGGATAGTTACCTACTTTTTGATTAAGTTTTGTAAGTCGATTGAATAGGGATGTTTTTCCAACATTAGGATTCCCTAGTAGAATGATTGTTGGGTTTGCCATTAGATTTTTTCTGCGACGATAAGTTTAGCTTCTGATTTGCGGATAGCGATTAAAGCATTGTTTTCAAGGATGTTTAGACAGATCGGGCCATTTAAAGGTGCTTTATGTTTCACTTCTACAACCGATCCCGGGTAGAAACCAAGTTCATAAAATTTTGCGGGAATGTCTAGGGATTGTATTTCGTTGATTTTGACTCTATCACCAATTTTTAGCTTGTCTAGGCTAATCACATCTTGCATCTGTACTTATTTAGATTAAATTTTAATAAAAATATCTCAACGGAAGCAAATATAAAGAATTAAAATCTTTTAATTTGTAAGCTAAGTCACACTAATGTATTAAAATATGCCAAAGATCGAGGAGCTAGTAAAGGTCAGAAAATTTGCTAGTGCTTGGCATCGTGCAACTATAAACATAATATACAGCAGCAACTGGCTGAATGTGGTATTAGAGAAGAGGGCCGGTGCGAAGCAGCTGACACTGCAACAGTTTAACGTGTTGCGGGTATTGAGGGGACAATACCCAAACCCGGTAACAAACAATTTACTTAAGGAACGCTTGCTAACGAAGACACCCGACATCAGTCGCCTGGTGGATCGTATTGTAAGCAAAGGTCTGGTGACCCGAGAGAAAAACAGTGCCGATAAGCGCGCTGTAGACTTGTTAATCACGCAAAAGGGACTAGATCTTCTCGCAGAAATTGAAAACACGATGATGCTGGACGATTTATTGCCTAAACACATCTCCGAAGAGGAATGCTTACAATTAAGTGCGCTTTTAGATAAGTTTAGAGGTCCAGAAGGGGAAGAGACTTCCGAAGCTTAATGCGCATGGTCGTGATCATGGTCATGTCCTTCATGTCCATGATCATGACCTTCGTGATTATGTTCATCTTCAGCATGTGAGTGGTCATGACCATCATGAGAATGGTCGTGCTGTTCCTGTGCTGGTCCATGATTATGATGATCGTGGTCGTGCGGGAATAAGAAATTCGCCAATGATACCAATACACCTAAGAGTACTGCCGCCATTTTCTTCTTGTTGAAAGTATGGTGATCTGCGGATCCCGATTCAAATAGAATGGTTGTCGAAATGTGCAAGAAGATACCGATTACTACGGCCATCATCTTGTCGAAATACTGCGCAACATTACCAATATCGCCTTGCGAAAGCCCCTTGCTAACAATAAAACCTAGCGGTGTCATCGCAGCAAAAGCAGCAATGAATAATGTGATTGTTTGTCTTGATAATTTGGTGTTAATCAGTAGACTACCCAATGCAAAGGCAGCAGGAATATGATGAATAGCAATACCGAATACTAGCTCATTTCTATGCCCTGATGCTAACGGAAAACCTTCCAAGAAAGCATGCAAACATAAACTGATTAAGATTCCGATTGGAAACTTATGCTCATGTTGATGAATATGTCCATGCTCGATACCCTGAGAGAAATGTTCTAAAACAAGCTGAAATAAGAATCCTCCTAATATGTATAATCCTATAACTTCGCCTGATGTCTGTCCGCTATGGTAAACTTCTGGAATTAAGTGAAGTACAGTAATCGCGAAGAGGTATGCACCACTGAACGATAAGATAAGTTTTAATAGCTGGGTGTTATCTTTTTTTACAAAGAATACCGCGATACCGGCCACTAGGGCGGAGAAAAATAAGATGGATACAATCAGGAAACTACTCATGCAGGTTTTGTTGCTGGAATTTGGTTAGTGGGTTCGAAAAATTTCGGAAAAAAACGCTTAAAGAGATATCCCGTTCCTAAACCAATCAGCATGCCTAATATTGCCCCACAGAGAATGTCGAGCGGATAATGCACACCTACATAGATTTGAGAAAACGCGATTGAAGCGGCCCATAAGATGCATAACCATAAGGTATGGCGCCATTTTCTACGGAATAGAACAATCCAGAAGAATGCCATCGCAAAATGGTTGGTCGCATGGGACGAGGTAAAACTATAGCCTGACCCGCAGCGCGCTCTTAAGTTGACTTCATTTTTGAATACAACGTCGTTACATGGCCTTACCCGTTTCACCGATTTCTTAATCAAATGAGAAGAAGTGGCATCCGAGATTCCAAAAGTTGCTAAAGTACAAGCAACGATCAAAACGCCTACTTTTCCATAATGTTTAATGAAAAAGATGATCAGGAATAAGTAAAGAGGTGACCAAGTATAAGGATTACGTAATATCGGCAATAACCAATCAAAAACGGGATTGCTAAGTCCTTGATTGATAGCTAGGAAAAAATCTTGATCGAATTGAATTATTTTATCTAACATATTTATGAAATAGATTTGTCTGAAAATTATCAAACCAAATCTATAAAAAAAATGCAACTAGCCTTTCGATTATTGCAAATGAAACATTGTTGCAACAAAGATAGGCAAATAATGGAAAAAAAGAATAATAATCGAATTAATTGTTTAAATCCTTTAAATTTACCGCCATTATATCAATTTGAACATCTATGGCATTAATAAAATCTATTTCTGGAATCCGCGGAACAATTGGAGGACGACCTGGTGACAACTTAACCCCGGTTGACATTGTGAAATTCACAGCTGCATACGGTAAAATTGTTACGGAAGGTGCTGAAAACAAAACAATCGTTGTTGGACGCGATGCTCGTGTATCGGGCGAAATGGTGTCTAACTTAGTTATCGGAACGTTGCAAAGCATTGGTATCGATGTAATCGATTTAGGGCTTTCAACAACACCAACGGTAGAGATTGCTGTTCCTAAATTGCAAGCAGCAGGAGGGATTATCCTGACAGCATCGCATAATCCAGGACAGTGGAATGCCTTAAAATTATTGAATAACAAAGGCGAATTTATCGATGATGCGAAGGGTAAGGAAGTTCTCGAATTAGGAGAGAGCCTTGACTTTGATTTCGCACAGGTAGAGGACTTGGGCAAGGTTACTAAGGATGACACATTCTTGCAAAGACATATTGATGATGTGCTAGCGTTGGAATTTGTTGATGTGGAAGCAATTAAGCAAGCAAACTTTAAAGTTGCGGTAGACGCTGTTAATAGTACAGGTGGAGTTTTTATTCCTGAGCTTCTTAAGGCCTTAGGGGTGGAGACGGTTTATAAGATCCACTGCGAGCCAAATGGTTTATTCCCTCACAATCCTGAACCTTTAAAAGAGCATTTGACCGATCTTTCGAAAGCAGTATTAGACAATAAAGCTGACTTAGGAATCGCAGTAGATCCGGATGTTGATCGCTTAGTATTTATGATGGAGGATGGCGAACTATTTGGTGAAGAATACACTTTAGTGGCTGTTTCGGATTTCATCTTAACTCATAAAAAGGGAAATACCGTATCCAATCTCTCCTCAACTCGCGCCTTGCGTGATGTAACCTTGAAGCACGGCGGTGAATACTTTGCTGCTGCAGTAGGCGAGGTGAATGTGGTAACAAAAATGAAGGAAGTTGATGCTGTGATGGGTGGCGAAGGTAACGGTGGAGTAATCTATCCAGCTTCTCACTACGGTCGCGATGCATTAGTAGGTGTTGCCTTATTTTTAACGCATTTAGCGAAGTTAGGGAAGAAGGCTTCAGAGTACCGTGCAGAACTTCCTCAATATTTCATGTCGAAGAACAAAATCACCCTTACACCAGGGTTAGATATCGATAATCTATTAGCGAAGATGCAAGAGAAATACGCACATGAGGAACACTCTACGATTGACGGTTTGAAAATAGATTTCGAGAATGAATGGGTTCACCTTCGTAAATCCAATACAGAACCTATTATTCGTATCTATTCGGAAGGACATACACCTGAAGCAGCGGAAGCGATTGCTCAGAAAATCATGAACGAAATTCAAGAGATTGTTGGCTAATTAAAAGGCTATACATCCCTTTTATATAAATCCCCCAAAACAGCTATTTTTTCTGTTGGGGGATTTTTCTTTTTTTACACTATGAAATTCAAGAACTTCTTCATGCTATTTTCGCTGTGCTCGATTTGTTCATACGCAATCGCACAACAATCCGTTAGCATCAAAGCGAAACAGGACTACAAGTTAGTCGCTTCTGTAAATCATAGTTTGACGTTGAGAAAGTCACCTTTTAAATTAATGTTCCACGTTAAAGGGTTAGAATCTTTTTGTATTGCTTTTACAAGCGACGAGGACGTCTATCGCTCCGCGATTGGCGAGGCGGATATGGAAGTGATGTGGTTCGAGAATACAGGAATGGCAGAAGGACTTTTCAACGAGGATAAAACGATTATGTTGTCCAATGAAGCGCCGAGCTATTGGTTCTACAGCTCGCTGCAAGAACATCGCTTTGATAAACACCCGCAAGGAACAAGGAAGGAATGGACTGCAGAACGTTCAATAGAGAATTTCTATGATGCGGATCAAGATGAAAACTACTCGGTCAAGCAGATAAAGCGGTCGATTTATTACGTAGTTTATGTGCCGCAATACGACGAAGACTATAACCAAATCGACAAAAAAATCTATACCTACGGTGAGATTCTGTGGAAGCCGTAATTCTGTTAAGTTTTCGTAAAGTTTTCATCATTTACAAGAAAAATGGATAAAATACGTTCATGTAAGGAACATCAACGTATTTTAAACATAAAATGACGAATAAAATCTCCTCACTATTTAGAATTACTTTGTTATCTATTTCCTTGTATTCGCTGAGTTCTTGCGCGAAAGACGATTTCGACGCGAATCATCAGCTTGTTGATCCTAGTTTGTCGGAACAGAAAATCAATACCGGCTTTACGAACCAAGAGGTGCCGATCAAAGCTGATAATTGGTCGATCACTTATGTAAAAGATGGAATAACAGGCGAGCCTTTAAACAATAAAGCAGGGGAGCCCTTTAAGTTATCGGAGGCCGGAATTATGGAGCTGGAAAGTGGTTGGTTAAAAATGGAGAAGACGGCAGATAACAAACTCATTGTTTCGCTTTTGGAAAACTTTAGCGACCATCCCCGCAAGTTTGTTGTGGGATTAGTGTCTGACAATAAGCAGGACGAGATCACCTATATCCAATCGCGAGGGGAAAGCTATGAGATTGTAAAAAAGGATATACAGGAAGTTGAAGGAAGTAGAAAGGTCTATAGCAGCACAGAAGGTTGTAGCACGGTGACCGTTAAAAATGATACCGATTTGGAAAAGAGCTTCGATATTACAGCGATCTTTGAGGGCGTAAAATATAGTTCAGAATTTACGAGTGAAGATTACGGAGCCTTCGATTGGATCGGAGCAGCAGACTCCCTGATTTCGATGGATCAACTCATTGTCGACGGATCAGTTCGCTGGGATGGTCGGGTCGTTTACAAAAAAGGAACTACGCTAGAAGATTTTGTGAAAGAAAGTAGCAAGGAGGAAATTAAGATTGCTCCGAATTCCACGGTGCAGGTCAGCGGAGAAATGGAATACTTGGAAAGAACTTGCGAATATACATTTACCATAAAGAACTCTTCATCTGGTCATCAATTTCCAGTAAAAGGAATCTGGAAACAAAAGGTACCATTAAGCCCACATACAATATTAAATTAAAGCATGAAGCTGCCCCTTAAAAGGCAGCTTTTTTTTGTGTGCCCAGCATGGGCAATAACTCTAGGGTGTAAGTCCCGAACACGCCTTTACAGTGGGAAGTGTTAGCTTAGGACAAGGGTGTCCACCGCGAGGTGGAATCTGAAGGAAGTCTGAGGCAAAACCTCGGTCCGACGAACAGAAACTACATACAAGGCCGCAAGTGTTGGGTGAGGCTGCAAAACAAGCCAAAGCCCCAAACTGTACGGAAACACTATGGTAAATGTAGCGGATATATGAGGTGAAAGTTATTGTTCTTACCTGGGGAGATCTGACTAAACTCTGTCAAAGGTATACGCGAATGCCCGCGAAGAAACATATAGCAGAATAATGATGCTAGTATGCTTTAGTCAGAAGTCAGCAGAGGACAGTGTGTCACGAACAAAGCATGATATTGCTTTGGTGCTGTTTAAATGATGAGGGTAGGCCCCTCGAAGTCGACGTTCAGGCGCAGGCTTCAAACCACCTTTATGTTGCTGGGTTAAAGAGATCTGGTGAGAAGCGATAAAGGAAAAGGCATAGTTAAAGATGTCAGGTATGTAATAGAGAGACGAACGAAAGAGAACCATCGATGAAGCGTCGAAAGCTGAATAGATGATATCGAAACCAGAGTCTTGACCTTGCTCTGGGACAAATGGAAGGGAAACCTGATTACTGCTTCCGTGATATCCGGCGTAAAGATGGCGTGAAGCTATTATAGGCATTTAGGCGGAACGTGAGAACGTGTCGTTTCGATGTTAAGGGAAACCCTCAAGTGGTAGCCCCACAAGAGCAAAAGTACCGATGCGAAGCACACGGGCGGAACATCTCGTAGTAGTGATGAAGTCTCTGTAATGGAGATGGAGCGAAGGGGGTGTATTATCCAGTTCTTATCACAAAGAAAACTATGGTACAAACCATAGGAGGTACAGGAATGATTAAGACAAAACCATTTATTATTTCTCAGTCCATAGTACTGGAAGCCTACCAGCGGGTACAACAAAACCGTGGTAGTGCTGGAGTAGATGGCATGAGCTTAGAGGATTTCAAAGCAGATAGCTGGAAACACCTCTATCGACTATGGAATCGGATGAGTTCTGGCAGCTATATGCCCATGCCAGTTCTACTAGTAGAAATTCCCAAGAAAGGAGGGGGGACACGTCCACTTGGAGTACCCACGATAACAGATCGCATTGCTCAAACGGTGGTCACACTGTTTCTGGAACCAAAGTTGGATAAGATATTTCATAAGGACTCTTATGGCTATCGCCCCAACAAAAGTGCAAAGGAGGCGGTGGGAACAGCTAGAGAGCGATGTTGGAAGTATGATTGGGTTCTGGATCTTGATATCAAAGGTTTCTTCGACAACATACCACACGAGCTGCTTATGAGAGCAGTTCGTAAGCACACAGATTGCCCATGGATCTTGCTGTATATTGAAAGGTGGCTTAAAACACCGGTACAGCAATCCAATGGGATTCTTACAGAGAGATCAAAAGGGACGCCGCAAGGAGCAGTTATCAGTCCGCTGCTCGCTAACCTCTTTTTACACTACTGTATGGATGAATGGTTACGAATTAACTATCCGGACTGTCCGTTTGAACGATATGCTGATGATAGTGTGATACACTGTAAAACAGAAATACAAACAGTGGAACTGAAGAAAGCATTAGAACACAGACTAAAAGCCTGTGGACTTGAACTGCATCCAGAGAAAACCAAGATCGTGTATTGTGGCAGAAAAGAACGACAGAAATCCTATCCCATAATTGCCTTCGACTTTCTAGGGTATACGTTCAAAAGACGAAAAGCTCAGACCAAACAGGGATTGAACTTTACCAGTTTTCTTCCTGCAGTCAGCAATAAAGCTAAAGTTTCCATACGAGAAAAGATGCGGACATGGCAATTGCACAGAAGAGGAGGCAGTGACTTAGAAACGTTGTCCCGGTATATAAATCCAGTCCTCAGAGGATGGATCAATTACTACGGAGCTTTCTACAAAACAGAGCTACACAAAGTACTTCAGCACATGAACAGGTTACTGGTAAGATGGGCTATGCGGAAATATAAAAGGCTACGGAACCGAAAAGTCAGAGCCATAAAATGGATGTCAGAGATTTCCGAAAGAAGTCCGCATCTGTTTGAACACTGGTATATAGGGATAAAGTTGTCGGTTGGATAATAAGAGCCGTGTAAAGGGAGATCTTTACGCACGGTTCTGTGAGAGGTTTGGACTGAAATGTCCTTATCTACTCGACTAGTACCCTGTTTCTCTATTTTCTACAGGGGAAGGTCTGAATGTTAGAATGGCAAAGGAACCAAGAAGTTTATGACGAAGCGCTAAAAGCCGAACCACTTAAGAGAACTGCTTACATGAGGGTAGGTCGGAAACCGATAGTAGAATGTAAGAGGAGCTTAGCCTAGTTGTGCAACCAATGGACACAATGCCTGAGGAATTTTTTTTAGTAATACTATGCTGGAAGAGATATTACACATCCGAAATGTCAAACACGCAGTTGATCGTGTCATCTCTAATGGAGGTGCCAGCGGAATTGATGGTATGCAGATCGATAACCTTCGTGACTACCTCAATACGAATTGGAAAACCCTTCGATCGGATATTCTCTCTGGCACTTACCTCCCACAAGCTGTTCGGAAAGTAGAGATTCCCAAAGCAAGTGGCGGCAAGCGTATGCTGGGTATCCCCACGGTCATCGACCGAGTTATTCAGCAAAGCATTTCCCAATGGCTTGGGTTAAAGTATGAGGGTGATTTTCACGATAACAGCTACGGCTTCCGTGCGAATCGTAATGCTCATCAGGCCGTCAGTAAAGCGCAAGAGTATCTGAACTTGGGCTACACGTGGGTCGTTGAACTTGATTTGGAACAATTCTTCGATCAAGTGAACCACGACAAACTGATGCACCTTTTGAGCAAGAAGATTACGGATCGTCGAGTCCTAGCCCTGATCGGGAAATACCTTCGTTGTGGGATTATGGATCATGGTCTTGAACAAAAGCGAACCAAGGGCACACCACAGGGCAGTCCTTTAAGTCCACTTTTGTCAAACATCATCCTGAACGAACTGGATACGGAACTCAGCTCCCGTGGACATCGATTTGTACGTTATGCGGATGACTGTAGTATCTACACGAAGAGCAATAAATCCGCCACTCGTATTATGCGCAACATCACCAGTTACATCGAATCTACACTAAAGCTGAAAGTGAACCGTGAAAAGAGTAAGGTAAGCAAACCTTCCCAAAGTAGTTTACTCGGCTTTAGTTTCTTCAAAACTCAAGGAGATTGGCAGATTCGTATCTCTGCAAAGAGTATCGAACGAATCCGAGAGAAGTTACGTCAAAATACTCGACGTAATACAGTTACTCCTATGCACGAGCGACTGACTAAACTACGGCAAATTACTCACGGCTGGGTGGATTACTTTCGTATAGCAACGAATAAGAAGGTGATGGTAGCACTAGATAAACTAGTGCGAAGACGCTTGCGTGTTCTGCTTTGGAAACAATGGAAGACCACAGGTAATCGAATTCGGAACTTAATGAAACTGGGAGCCCAACGCTGGCTTGCCTACCAACACGCGAACACCCGTAAATCCTATACTCGGACAGGGACAAGTCCTATCGTTCAAACAACGCTAACAAACTCATACTTTACTAAACTAGGTTACGAAGGATTTGCAGACTACTATTACTGGAGAACAACGCGTCAAACGACGTTATTCTAACAAACCGCCTTGGTACGGATCCGTATGCCGGGTGGTGTGAGAGGACAGATAGGGAAATAATCCCTATCTTCCTACTCGATTGTGAAAATGTATGGGTTATACGGTCATCAAGAAGTTTATGTTTCAATTGAGACATAAAACTTTTGTATTGAATTCCTTAGCTATTGAATGTCTCCAATCGATAATCTAAGGTCTAGATTAGAATCACTTAATCCCAATGTAAACCCAATACAAACCCAATACATACCCAAATCAAAACCCTTCTGAATAGGGTTTGATATGGGTATACTTGGTTTAATGAAAGAATGTTATTTTATCTAGGTCTATCGTTTTATTTTAACCCCTTTCTGCGCGTTTTTTCTCTACCTCCAGAATATTTCGTTGTGTGCTACGGGCATCACAATGGCGTGGAAATATTGGTTTTTGATTATTTTGTTCAACATAGTTATGCGCTATGCATTAAAGATATCAAAATAAGTTTGTTTGAATAAGAAATATATTCTATCTTTGCCACTCATTAAATAATAACAATTAATTCATAACAATGTACGCAATAGTAAATATAGCAGGACAGCAATTTAAAGTTGCTAAAGACCAATACCTTTTTGTACACCGTTTACAAGGAGATGAAGGCGCTAGTATTGAATTTGACAATGTATTGTTAGCAGAGGACGGTGGTAAATTTACTGTTGGTACGCCAAGTATCTCAGGTGCTAAAGTTTCAGCTACGATTTTGTCTCATTTAAAAGGTGAAAAAGTAATCGTTTTCAAGAAAAAACGTCGTAAAGGCTACAAAAAGAAAAACGGTCACCGTCAACAATTCACTAAAATCCAGATTACTGGTATCAGTTTATAATTGAATTTTTAATCTGACGTAAGTCATAAATTAGAATAAAGAAATGGCACACAAAAAAGGTGCGGGTAGTTCCAAGAACGGCCGTGAGTCACATAGTAAGAGATTAGGTATCAAGATTTTTGGTGGTCAACAAGCAATCGCTGGAAATATCATCGTTCGCCAACGTGGTACTCAACATAACCCAGATTCTAACGTAGGTATCGGTAAAGACCATACATTATACGCTTTGATCGACGGTACAGTAGTTTTCCGCAAAAAAGCTAACAACAAATCTTATGTTTCTGTATTACCTACAGAAGAAAACAACTAAGATATCTTAAGATCCAAAAAAAGAGGCTAACACAATGTGTTAGCCTCTTTTTTTTGGACTTATATGCTGGATGCCTGTTTCCCAAATTAGTGTTTTAATCTAAATTGTTTATTTTCGAAAGAATGATGTGAATCTCAAAAAGATTTTTATTTTCATAGATTGTTTAATATTTAGAATTAACGACAATTGAAAGCATTTTCTTCTATCAAGCAACTATTGGGTACATTATCCCGTGAGCAGAAACTCATTAGCGAGATATTCGAAAAGCGAAAGCTGCTTTCTTATAGATACAACGATGCGCTTGAAGTAGTGGACTTTGATGAGGATAAACTTCACATTCTTCTAGAATTTAATGTCCTACGGCAGAATGGGGCATTTTTGGAGCTGGATGATCAGTTTTTACAGTTCTTTGAGCAAATATTGGAAGTAAACGAAGAGATCAATGTATTTTTCATCAATGAGAATCTACAGTCTATACATCAAAATATTGTCTATTACCTGCAGGAAAATAGTGAAACACGCCGCTATAACTATCTTCGGCAGATAAAGAATGCGCTTCGGAAAATAGGGCTTATTGCCATTCGGAATGTCGTTGATTTGAAAAGGAATATTGATAATACATTCAAAAATGAACCTAACTATAAAATAAAGAAGTCCAAACTAGAACACCTAGATGTTAAGCGCAACGACATCTCGACCCTGATAAACCTTGCAGATGCTTTAATCTCAGGAGATAAGGAACAAACTTTTTTTAAAGTGGCCATAGATGAAGAGCTGCAGCAGATTATTTTGTTCTTAAAGAGTCAACTCAATTCTTGTCGACATAATCTTATAGAAAATCAGAAGCAGATCATAGAGTACTTAAATAGACTTCGTGCGCAAAATTTAATGGTGGAGAAGATTCGTCAACTTAAATATCTAAAGGATCAATTTGAACTACGTTCAAAAACCGATATTCTCGAAATACTCCGAACAGAAAACTCCCTGCTTTTTGAGCCGAATCCGTCTTATTCCCTTAAACTTTCTATTGAACAGCTCCAGAATGATGATGCAACTTTGGAATTGGTTAAAAAAGTTCATGCACTAAAAAGATTTGGTAGTAGAATAAAGCAATCTGTTGCGGAAACCGATCTTAGTGAATATTTGTATTCAGAATCGGAGCACCTTCCTCAGGTCAATTTAGAAGAAGTGAAAAATAGCTTTTTAGCTGGTAGCAACAATCTTTTTGATTTTCTACAAGCTTATGATTTTGGTATGGAGATTAATTTTGAAGAGAGGTTGACTTTATACTGTCAGTTGGTTTCCCAGTTTGATATTTATTTCAGGCTTACGGATGAATATAAGATTAAACATGAAACCGAATATTTAATGATATATCCTGCTTAATATGAGTATAATACCCAAACATTCTGCCAATGTATTTGAGATTTTGAATAAGGGCCAATTCATTTGTTCAAATAGTACCAAAGACAACATTCGAAAACTCTATTTAGCAATAAACGAAGACTTCGATGCCTACTATGACTATTTTCTTGGGATCAATATGATCCTCGAAGAAGGTGATGAGTATTACCATTTTGTTCGATCGGAAAACAGGGTCGAACTAGAGAGAAAGCTCGAAATAGCGATGAAATGGATCGATATATTGGACTTTCTAAAAACTTTCGATAATGGTTTTTGCGCAGGTATTCGTTTTAGGATGGCCGATATATTGGCTAGATTAGGTGTGGATGCGGATCTCAAGGGTAAACTTGAAAGCCTGAAAAAATATACGTCCGGCAAGGACAAGCATTCAGAAATAGTTGCGAAAATACTTGACTTATTAGAACGGGATAATTTTATCGAACTCGAAAATGATATATCTCAAGAATATAAAGCGTTGGCATCGTTCGCCTACTTGGAAAAGTTAGTTCTGGCGATTAATATACCTGAGGAGATACAGTATGAGATACCTGAATAAAGTAGTATTTATAAATAGTGCGAGTATTGCATATGCCGAGATAGGTCTTTCGGGGAATGTTCATTTTATAGGAACACAGGGTGTCGGCAAGAGTACATGTTTAAGGGCAATTTTGTTTTTTTACAATGCGGATAAAATAAGACTAGGTATCGAAAAGGGCAAACGTTCTTTCGATGACTATTATTTGCCACATGCTAACTCATTCATTGTTTATGAGGTGATTACTGAGACGGGACCTTTTTGTGTAATTGTCTATAAATCTCAAGGTCGGGCGGCATTTCGATTTATTGACGCTGCCTATAATAAGGAAAATTTGATAGGTTCGGGTTTTAAAGCAATGGTTTGGGAACAGATTAGAAACACCTTTCCTCAAAATCTATTCTACAGCCGAAAGGTTGAACGTTACGAAGAATATCGAGACATAATTTATGGAAATAATAAAGGGTTACCATCTACATTCCGAAAATATGCTCTAATTGAGAGTAAATCGTATCTGAATTTACCGCGTACTATTCAAAATGTCTTTCTAAACTCGAAACTTGAGGCAGAGTTTATAAAACAGACGATAATAATGTCGCTGAGTGAAGAGGACGTAAGAATAGACTTGGATCAATATTCGCTACATCTTAGAAATTTCGAACAACAACTGGCAGATATAGGTAAATGGTCAGAGCAAAATAAGTCAGGAGAAATTGTTGTTCGTGAGCTGGCTGCAAAGATTTCATCGCTGCATAAGATAGTGGGGTTTCTATCTATCGAAAAGAGGCAACTTATTCAATCGTTAATCAACACACATAGGTCTCTTGAGCAAATGCATCCATTGTTAGTCAAGCGGCTTGATCAGCAGCAAGCAAAATATGTTGCTATCGAAAATAAACTAAAAGATTCGGATGAGAAGTTTCAGGAGAGAAAAGATAATATCAATAAGGAGATTACGTTGATGGCCGGCAAGATTTCGGACGCAAGACGCAAGAATCAAGAGTATCAATTGATGGATATAACAAGTATTATTGATCGGATATCTAAAAAGGCTCTATGGGAAAATAAAAAGAATAATCTGCATTCTGAACGTAATTTACTTTCTTTCCGTTATCAGGAAATTATGGATAAATATACTGCTTTGCAGCAGCAGCTGAATAATCAACTAGATCAATTTGTCAATGAAAAAAACAAGGAAGGAAATAATCTAAAGTCAGATTCTTACTTAAGAAAGGATACGATTAGAAAGCAGTATGAAAAGATTTCGGCCGACATTGTACTTGAACAAGCAGATATTAAACACAATGCCGAGATGAAAGTGGTAGAAAAAACACAATCCCTACATCAATTTGAATTGCAAAGAAAAGCTGCTGAGTTCAAGCGCTGGTTTGAAGACGAATTGAAAACTGAAGAACAGATAATTGCAAAAGGTAGGCAAGAACTGGTTGTGATTAGAAATGAGAGAGTAAGTAATCGGAAGCAGATTGAATCGCTTCAAAAAAGTTGGGGACTCGACGAAAAGACGGTAGAACTTGATTTTGATTCAAAAAAAACTAATCTTGAAGAATTAATAATTTCGGAAAATCGAAAAATTGAAAAATGCACGACAATATTAGCCGACAGTAGTAATTCATTCTTTGGATGGCTCAACGAAAATAAACCTGGATGGGAAGAGAATATTGGAAAAGTGATAAATGAGCAATCGATACTGTTCAATTCGGGACTTACGCCAAGAAGTGTTTCGGTACAGGGAAATCTGCTATATGGTGTGGAGCTTGACCTTTCACAGGTAGAATATAATGTCAAAACCATTGCAGATTATGAACTGGATATCCGAAAAAGTAAGGAAGATATTGAGTTATTACAGGCCAAACTTGCCGCTATTACAGAAAAGAACTTTAAAGAAATGGGTAAGATTAAAAAAATATATCAAACGCAGATAAAGGTATTGAAGGATTTGATCTCCGTTGGAGATTATAATGAAACAAAAATAAATGGGGAGCTTGATAAAGCTGTTGTAAATCGTGATGAATGGATAAGAAAAGCCCAAGAAACACAGAAGACAGAACTTGAGAAACTAAAAACGGCAATAATTAACGCTTCAGAAGAAAAGGCGATTGCAGAAGAGCAATTACTAGTAGTGCAAAAAAATATTGATAAGCGTTTGGATGAGAAAAAGCGGGAAAGAGATCATAAAATTTTGGAAGTAGATCAAACGTTAGTTGCTACACTAGATTCAATAAATGTTACTATTGCCGAAGAGAAGAATAGGATCCAAAGACGAAAAGAGCGTATTGAAGGACAGCAGAAAAGGGATTTGGAAAATGATGGTGCAGATGTAGTACGCATAGCAGCTATAGATGTTGAACTTGCTAGTATTGAACAGGAGTTAAACTATATCGAAGTAAACAGAGATAAGCTGGCGGAATACAATAAAGACAAACGTGAGTTATTTGATCGTGTTGATGAATTTAAGGAAAAGAAAAAGCTCGCAGAAGTAAAACTGTCGGGTGAACAGGAGCGGCATATGTTTGCAAAGACTAAGCTACAGGAAAGGATTAGCGACCTGAGAACTGCTATTGCTGCCTTGGAGCTCGAACGGCGCGAAACCTTGGAAGACTTAGAGGCATTCGAAAACTTTACCAAAACGGATCTCTATCTTAGTATGTTATCCGATGTGCCTATCATTGAGAAGGATAATCCTGTATCAATTCGTTTGACTAAAATCATAGCATCTATTCATGAAAAAATAAATGAATCAACAGCACGTATGACTGATTTACGTGGGAATATAAATCGGTTTTTGAGTAATTTCTCTACAGGAAATATTTTCGGATTTGAAACTATTCTCGTGGATGACGTGGAATATCGTCGTTTTGCTGACAACCTTAGCGAGTTTCTCGAAGAGAATAAAATTGAGGAATACGAGCGGCGGACAAATGAACTCTTTGGAAGTTTGATTTCTCAGATAGGAAAAGAGACCACAGAGTTAGTGTCTAAAGAAGCGATTATTAATAAAGTTATCAATGATATTAATCGTGATTTTGTCGAGCGCAATTTCGCTGGGGTAATAAAAGGAATTGAGCTTAGGATGACAAATAGCGCAAGTAAGATTGTAACTCTTTTGCAAGAGCTACGTGTTTTTAACGATGAATATGCATTGAGCCTTGGTAAAGCAAACTTATTTAGCAATGAAGATACGGCTCAGAATAATAAAAAAGCTGTGATGTATCTCAAGAGCTTCGCACAGGAGATTGCCGCATCTAAGCAGAGTGAGGTATCTCTTTCTGATACTTTCGAACTGCAGTTTAAGATAGTCGAAAACGACAATGATAGCGGTTGGGTTGAGAAGCT
The DNA here is from genome assembly GCF_008274825.1 of Sphingobacterium hotanense. NCBI lineage: Bacteria > Pseudomonadati > Bacteroidota > Sphingobacteriia > Sphingobacteriales > Sphingobacteriaceae > Sphingobacterium > Sphingobacterium hotanense. Next base: position 3,254,646 of record NZ_CP030848.1, on the reverse strand, counting down.
GACAAATGTAGGTTCTGAAGGGACCGATGTACTGGTCAAGGCAATGATCAATATTATGTTGCTGAATGTATTTAAAGAAAATGCATCTAGAAAATTTAAGGATTTCAGGTTGCATTGTATGATGGACGAAATTGGAAAATTGCATCCTAATAATGTAAAAGGAATTCTGAAGTTTGCCAACGACCGCAATATTGTATTAATAAATAGTTCGCCGACCTCCTATAGTGCTATCGATTATAAACATACCTATCTGTTGAGTAAGGATAAAAAACATACTACGATTGTAAAGCGATTGATTACTAACAATCAAACACATGGAAATTAGTAAAGCGCTTGCAGATAAATTGGTGCGTTTGGCGAAGGGAGAACGTTTGCCGGCCAGTTCCATGCGCTCGAGACTTGTCTCTGATTTAATAATTGAGGGTATTATCATTGATCAAAGAATTGGACGGAACAGAAGTATGCTATATGTGGCTGATGTTGATGCACTGAAAGGTTTCCTACGGAATCATTTTTCGATACAAGATATTGAATCGTATGCAACGGTTTTAAAACGAAGTGGATCTTCCAGAGCTGAACTTACGAGGTGCTCATCAGATTCTAAACTTATTCCGGTTAGAACTTTTAAAGGGTTTCTCGTTAACAGTTTTATGCCGATCCGTGCCATGTTGGATAATAAGGAAATTATCATTCATCCAATTTCTGGTACTTTTCAATTTATCCACAATTATGAAACATTCATTCCCGCGACCGAAGTGGTAATTGTCAACGTTGAAAATTCTGAAAATTTTAGTCGTATAGCACATCAGCAGTTTCTATTCGAAGGAATGTCAGTACTTTTCGTAAGTCGCTATCCTCAAAATCAGAGTAAGGATTTATTAAAGTGGCTTCAAAGTATTCCAAACAATTACCTGCACTATGGCGATTTTGATTATGCTGGGATCAATATTTATATAAACGAATATAAACGGGAGCTGGGTGAGCGTGCTAAATTCTTTATCCCGGATAATTTGGAATTGCTGCTTTCAAGCTATGGTAGCAAGGCACTATACGATAGACAAAATCTAAATGTTGATGTAGGTGAAATAAAAGAAACTGGGGTAATTGATCTTATCAGACTAATTCAGCTTTATAAAAAGGGATTGGAACAAGAGGTGCTTATTGACCTCGTTTAAATTTATTTCTATATGGGTTCTGCTGATATAATCTGCAAATCGCGATAATATATGCGGTCAAATCCTCCATGTTCTGTATAGGAGATTTTCAGAAAGTGCTACAGTTTATCAATTTGTTACACATTTTGATAGGATAATCAAAAATGTATGAACGCTATTGCATTCGAATTCTGAAGTTTAACCATTTATTTCGTTTTAGTTGGTGTTAGCTTCAAGCGTCGTTCACGATCGCTCTAGTTATTTAGAAACAGCATTCTATCCAATTTAAACAAACACGATAGTGTGATTTTTCGATTTGTTGGAGAACTAAATTGTATCTTGTACGTTTCATTTTTTCCTTTGCTTTGGAAAAACTATTTCCTAAGTTTGATAGGTGTCGAGGTATTAATTTTAATTAATTGCACAAGCAAGGGGAGTTGACTATTGCTTCACCGATGAAATTAAACCGTTGCTGTGAAGAAAATGTCATTACTTTTAACAAAACTAAAAAATTCAGCAAAGTATGAGCTTTAAAATTGATAGGAGTAAAGCTATAAATTCAATGCTTTATATTATCGAATCACTGACTAATATTGGAATTCCATCGGACATCCATAAGCTGATGAAATTAATGTATTTTGCTGATAGGGATCATTTAGTAAAATACGGATTCCCTATTACAGGCGATACGTACATTAAACTACCTTATGGTCCGGTTCCATCATTCTCGAATTTTGTGTTAAGGAATGAAAATGACGACTTTAGAGACATTTTCTCTAGGTCTGGTTATATAATCTCGTCCGATCAAAAAGCTGATATGGATGATCTTTCTGAGAGTGAAATTGAATGTCTTAATTTAGCAATCGATAACTTCGGACATTACACCTTTGAAGAGTTAACGAAAATTTCTCATGCATATGCTTACGAATCTAGCGATTGGGATATCTCCTATGAGAAAATTGCGGAGGAAGGTGGCGCTGATAACGATATGAAAGCATTTATTAAGGAACAGATCCTTAATGATCATATCTCATTTTCTTAGTTTTCAATGAGTCTAGGAGACTTATTTCCGAAAAATTTTAAAGAAGATCATTTCAAAAGAATAGATTTAGGGGCTGCGATTTTGGTTGAAATTCCTAATTTCAATATAAATCACAAAAAGTTTGCGATTTATTTCGCTAATGATAATATAATTGAGGGAAATTGTGGATTAGTCATTATAAATTCTGAAATTAATGAAAATGTTAACAGAAACAAATTCCTTAGATCGCAACATATTCCTATTGATGTTGAGCGACATCAGTTTTTAGAATACGATAGTTTCATTGATTGTACTCAAATTCATAATAAGGTAATTCAAGAAATTGTAGATTTTTTAGTTCGCGATCCGAAGAGGTTACTAGGGAATGTTGCTCCAGATGTTCTATTGAAGGTTCACGATAAATTAGTGAACAGTAGATTAATCTCTAAAAAGGAAAAGTTGAGATACTCGTTAATATAAATAGCGCCGATCTCGAAGTTGTACGCAATTATCTACTTTCATCTCTAAGTAACCACATAATCTCAAACATTATTCAATAATTTTAGGGGGCCGAGCTATTCTTGGTCTTTAGTCTAAACGAAAGAATAAGGTTATAGGGTGGATATTCTGGAGTAAGCTGACCCCAGCAATCTGGACAAAAAAGAAATCACCATCTGCATTTAGAGGCTGTTAAAGCATGGCATTCTGGCGGATATTGACCCCTCAAATAAGGGTTTGAACAATTTATTCTGGAGCAAGCTGACCCCTCTTTCGAGATATGGTCATTTTATTCTGGACGATGTTGACCCCTTTTGCACTCATTTTTCATGGGTTTCTGTTTTTTGGTTTATTTGGGCTAGACCTAATCGATATATTCCAATGGCCGGTAAATCAAGACCCATGAGTCAGATCAAACAGTTAATACGATTGCACAGGGAGAATTATCCCATTAAAACAATAGCCCGTCATCTATCCATCAGCAAGAATACGGTAAAGTCCTATCTAAAGAAGGTAACGGACCTGAATCTATCTCTGGAAAGGATACTGGAGTTGGAAGATCCAGTTCTTGAGCGGATGCTCAGATCAGGGAACCCCGCCTATCGGGACGAGCGTTTCGAGTATCTAAAAGAAAGGCTTCCTTATTTTGAAAAAGAACTATCACGAATAGGTGTAAACCGGAGACTTTTGTGGGAAGAGTATTTAGTAGCTCATCCACAGGGATATAGCTATGCCCAGTTCTGTTTCCATCTAAAGCAATTACTGGTCTCACGTCGCGATGGAAGCATGATACTGGACCACGAACCCGGTGACAAGCTTTTCATCGATTTCTCCGGCAAGAAGCTGGGTTACATCGACCATGAGACTGGTGAAATCATTTTATGCGAGATATTTGTTGCGTGCCTACCATATTCCAACTATTGTTTTGCCATGGCCGTTCCCAGTCAGCGATCCCCCGATTTTCTCTATGCACTGGACTGCTGCCTGCAGTTTCTTGGAGGGGTCCCTAGAGCGATTGTCCCGGACAACCTCAAGTCAGCCGTCATACGAACCGATCGGTATGAACCAGAGATCAACAGGTCCATGGAAGATCTGGCAAACCATTATGATACGGTCGTAGTGCCTGCAAGACCTGCCAGGCCCCGGGATAAAAGTGCCGTAGAGAACCATGTGAAGATCATCTATACCCAGGTATTTGCCCGGTTACGCAACAGGCAGTTCTTTGATCTCCCCTCACTCAACCTTGCTATCGGAGAGTGTATCGAGAGATTGAACCAGACCAGAATGCAGGACAGGAACTATTGCCGTCAGGAACGGTTTCTCAGCAACGAGCTGTCCAGTCTCAGACCACTTCCTCGGGACCGCTTTTCGATGAAATATTATACGACCCTCAAAGTGGGAACCAATGGACATGTACATCTCAAAAGGGACAGGCATTCCTATAGCGTTCCTTATGTCCATATTGGCAAACAGGCCCTAGTGGTCTATACTGAGCGTTTAGTCCACATCTATATTGAGAACGTACAGGTAGCCCTGCACAGCAGGAGTTTTGTTGCCAACAAATACTCGACGCATCCCGAACATCTTGCTTCCAAGCACCAGCAGTATGGCACCCGTTCGCCAGATTATTATATCAAGCGCGCTCTGGATATCCATTCGGACTTTCACTTACTGGTCGTTCGGGTCTTTGGACAAAGTGACCGATATCCGGAACAACTCTACAGAACGTGCGAAGGACTCTTTAGGCTGCACCGTAGCTATGGGGAAACATTCTTCAAAGCATGTGAAATTGCCTTAAGGAACGACATGCTGTCCTATAAGTTCCTACAAAGAATATTGGAAAACGGAATGGTGGAGCAACAGCAAGAGCGGGCGGATAACAAGCAATTGCCACAACATGAAAATATCAGGGGAGCATCCTATTACTCATAAAAATGAACTATAAAACTTAGAAACAGATGAATGTAGAACAACAATTGAACACGCTCCGCTTCCATGGAATGGAGCGTCAATGGAAAGCGATGAAAGAAACACGGCAGATCGGAAAACTGGCTCTGGAAGAAGGCCTTACCCTGTTGCTGCAGGCCGAATCTGACAGTCGCTTCGAACTGCGGTTCGAGAGGTTAAAGAAGAATGCAGCCTTCCGTTACCAGGCCTCTATTGAAGAGATCAATATGGATCCATCCAGGGGGATCGACAAGATCCAATTGATGGACTTGGCCACAGGCCAATATATCGAAAGGGCCGAGCCGATCATTATCGTTGGTGCAACAGGCTGCGGAAAATCTTTCATGGCGTCTGCTCTGGGGCTCAGGGCTTGTGCCCAAGGTAAGAGAGTCGCTTACTTCAGTATGCAAAAATTGCTTTTGAGAACAAAAATGGCCAGGTTGGATGGATCGATCCACAAGCTTCTTATGAAACTCTCCAAGGTAGAACTGCTTATAATGGATGACTTCGGCCTGGTAAACCTCGACCAACAGCAAAGGATTGACCTGATGGAAATCATAGAGGACAGACATGCCAAATGTTCAACAATCATTGCAAGCCAATTACCTGTGGCCAGTTGGCATGCTGTGATTGGGGATGATACATTATCGGATGCTATTCTGGATAGGATAGTTCACACATCCCACCGGATCGAACTTAAAGGTGAAAGTCTAAGAAAAAAGAAGTAATATTGTCAGGCCATTTGTAGGCAATCCTGTAAACCAAAAATCAGGGGGTCAATATTGCCAGAAAGGGGTCAACATGACCAGAATATCCATATAGGGGTCCTATAAAGAGAAAAAGCGTTAATTTATTGAAAATTAACGCTTTATAATAACTCTTTGTGGAGAATACCGGATTCGAACCGGTGGCCTCTTGCCTGCCAGGCAAGCGCTCTAGCCAGCTGAGCTAATCCCCCTTTTGGCGTTCACCAAAGATATAAATTAGTTTTACTTTTTGTCGATAAACGGCAAAATATATCGATAAGAATCGCTGAAAGATGCATCTTTCATGAATTCACTGAATGCTGCGTAGCTTTCTGCCGGGTATTCGCCTTCTTTGATTTGAATTTTTCTATAACACACCAACTTTCCATCTTTCATTTTCATAGACATTTCGTAGTAGCCCATTGGAATTTCCTTTTTTATATCCGCAGGTTTAATTCTACTATCCAAATTCTCTGGAAGTTCAATTTCAATCTCATCGATGTCGGTGTATCCTCTTGTGATCTTAACCGGGTTTATGCGTCTTGCCAGTTCAGTGATGGCTGATGAGCGGTTGAAAACATTCGGATAGATGGTTAAATTATTAGCATTCTTAATCGCATAATTAGGAATCTCAATGCTTAGGTTTTCTGTGAATACTAATTTATCTTCATCGAGATTATATTTAATATCGGTGAATTCGATGCGGTCGATATCATATTGCTTACGTAGCGCCTTCTTTTGATTATCTAAGCTTTCTTCAAAATTGGCAAAGTGATTTTCCAATTGAGTTCCTTCAAATCTGGTTTCAAGTGTTCCTGTCAATTTACCGTTTTCATCCAGTTTCAGTGACGATTTGCGATGTTGTAGATTTTGCTCATAATTAAAGCGCTGCGTGCGCATAATTTTTCCGCCTTCAGGAGTGAAGGCAACTACAAGACGATCGTCTGTGAAGTCTCCTAGATAGCCGAATGGCGCATTTGAACTTGTGCATTCGAGCCAGGTCGTGTCATTTTCAAAAGGTAGACAAAGGATAATGTGGTTCCCACCAAGATTGGCAAAGTTTTCATCTAAATCTACTTTCGTTTCTCCGGCTTGTACAATGGAATAGTAGGACGGTATCTCGACAACATCCAATAAGGCCTGCATATAGTTCACTAATGCCTTACAATCACCATATCCTAAACGATCTACCTGCTCGGCAGGGAAAGGTTCATTGCCCCCAATTCCCACCTGTATACTGATATAACGCGTCTTCTTTTGCATGAATTCATATAAGGCTTTTGCTTTTTCGCGCGGTGTCGCCAGGTTTGCCGTCATGGCTTTAACTTGGCTCACGGTAGCGGGAGAGAGCGTTTTCTTATCTTTCATCAATGTCTCATTAGCCCACAGTCCATAGGACTTCCAGTCGCTGAAATCGCCTTTATACTTGAAGTATTGGAAATTTTGTGGAATTACCTCCACCAATATTCCGGTCAGACGGCGGCTAGGGCTGAAGGGTTCGCTACGTTCGGCACGAAGGTTCTCCACGCTCCAGGTATAACTGGTAGCCTTCGGTTCCTTTTTGATCACGGCGGGACTAATTAAGTTTCTTTCATTGATGCGTAAAGCAACATCAGGTGCCGAAACAACCTGAAAGGAACTTTTTTCTATCGATACATCGGTGGAATAATCGGGTCTCCAACTAGGAAGGCCAAGTGTCTGCTGCTGACGAATCTCATATTCATAAACTAAGGTGTATGGAAAGTTTTGAATCATTGGGCTATAGGTCTTGACGCGATCATCAGCGTAAAGATTCGACTGCCCGCTTGCACTATAATCTTTAAAATCCTTCAAGCTGAATTTGCGAATAACTTTGCCATCCTCATCTTGGATTTCACCCTTCACTTCCTTGATTTGGCGAACCTTATCGTAAAAGAAGTACAACTCAGCGTAGTCTTCACCAGCTTTGTTGTGTATGGTAATAACTTTTTTTCCTCGTTCTATCGCATCGTTAGGAGCTTTAATTTCCAGTACTTTCTCTTCCAATCTTACGGTAGCCGTAGCACGACTCAACATTTCCTTTGAAATTGAACTTGCAGCATACTGTGCCTTTGTAGCATTCGTTGCTAATAGAAGTAAGACTATAAATGTAGAGGCTAATTTTCTCATAGTTTTTTGAAAAGGAAATCAGTATTCTGGTGCTGAATCAATAAAGAGAAGAACTCTTTCAAGTGGAAGTACTCTTCGGGTGAATAGATGGCATGGTTCAAGTTGGTGATCTGTTGAACCATTAAAATATTATCTGAGAAGGTTGAGCGATATTGGTATCTGGCGGCTCCTTCCGGCAAGGAATATGCAGTATTTTTTGGGGAACTCTCCACCTTATACCCCTCAGGGAATGTGATGTTGATATTGAATTGTTCATTCTGTGCAGAACCTAGATCCACATGGAAATTACGTTCGGTCAAACTGAAAGGATTCTTCAACTGACGTTCAAATAATATAGGGTTGATCAAAATCTGGTTATCGGTGAAGTTTTCTCGCAAATCCATTTCAAATTCCATTATCTCTACTAATGCATCATCCAGCTCTTTTAAGTTTTTCACCTTATTGCTTAATACTTTGATTCTCGGGCTCTTTTCTATAACATCCTCTTCATATTCCTCAAGAGTAGGGAATTCTTCAATTTTAGTGCGTTGAACCCATGCTCCCAAACCGAAATAGTACTTTTCAATTTTCCCTTTGAGTTTCCCATCTGGCGAGACAACTCCAAAAATGTTGAAGGTCTTTTTGGATGGTGATTCGTTTTTCAGTTCGATCCAATCGGAACTTTGTTTAGAATAAATGATACGACCGCGGTCGTTGATCGACCGTAGAGAGAGCAAGCCAAATGGTAGCGTCTTATCGCAGGCATCCAACAGATAAGTCTTTCCATCTATTACTGCCGCAGCGATGACCGCATTGAAATCTGATAATACAGGATGTATCATGTTGGGCATTCCATTATTTCGCGTAGATATTATTACGGGATACGCTTCGATATCAGCAGTGTTCAATGCTGCGACCAAGCTTAAGTTGATGTCAGCGACATTGCCTTTTTTCTTTTCGAGGGCATCTTTAATGCCGTTTTCAGTATATTTTCCTAGCGTTTTGTTCCAAACGATATTCTGTTGGATATAGCTGTATATTTTCTTCGCATTATAAAGTTTCGAAGAGTCTGCCGAGATAATCGAAGGCAATAGTTTCGCATATACTGATTTATTCTTAATCTGTCCGCCAAACTCCTTTTCGTTCAACAAGTCTCTGTCGACGTCTTTCCAAACTCGTGTATAGTTCTTGATGGCACCATTAGGCTCATGGAAGGTTCGCAATTCGAAGTTAATTGCCGAAATATAATTGATAGGGGCTAACATAAAATCCTCTTCCTTAAATGCCGGCACGTCTTTCATCGTATAGGTCATTCTAGAACAATCATGTCGTTGACCATTCAGCAAGAAATGTTCATTTAGCTTAGCTGATTTGACATCGCTGATGGCATAATGACCTTTTAAAGTCACATTATAATCAAATAAGGACGGGATAACAGCGACGTATTCGCTATGTAGCTTAGGGATCTCATCTTGGAAATACCAGGATCTTAGATTCCATATCGCTGGAGTAGTCACTCGGTAACTGTATTCGATAATGGAATTTTCTTGGATATTGGGGAGCGTAAATTTTACGACGTTTAAATATTCACTGGATTTCTCCGTAAAGATAGCCTCCTTTTTTAGCTCGTCGGCCTTAATTTGGCCATCCACCATATTATAAGTGGTCCCTTTGATTTCTCGAACACGTTCGAAATCATTTCCGTATTTGTAGGTGGGAACTTCAATTGTGGCATGTTTATCACCTTCTTTTTTCAAGATCTTGATACGGACATGGCAATAGTGGGTCACACCGAGGGTTCTTTCCGACTCGAGGACTTCGACTTCGGAGCGTCCAAACTCATAAAGCACAATTGCGTTTGCCGCTGTGTCTTTGCTTTGATGATCGGTAGTGAAATGGCTAGCGTCTAGTTTTGGCATAGACGAACTTTGGGCATGGCCCAGGTGGCTTAAAATAATTAAGCAACAGGTTAATAAAAAGCATCTCATAATTTTGCGTGGCTAATATGCGCTAACACAAAATAAATGAAATCTTTTGAAATATTATGAAATTCAGAGAGAAATAATTTTTCCTTAAATTAAGTTATGATTCTAGTAATTGTTTCTCGTAAAGAGAACTATATTCTCCTCCCAAGGCGAGTAATTCTTGATGGGTGCCGCGTTCGATGATTCGGCCCTGATCGATTACTAAAATCTGGTCTGCATTTTTGATAGTCGAAATTCGGTGTGCGATGATGATGGACGTTTTTCCTTTCATAATACGACCGAGATTATGAAGAATCTCTTCTTCGGTTTTAGTATCAACCGCAGATAGGCAGTCGTCAAAGATGAGGATATTTGGGTCTTTTACTAAGGCTCGAGCTATAGAGACACGTTGTTTCTGACCTCCCGAGAGGGTAATCCCGCGTTCACCGATATGTGTTTCAAAACCTTCTTCAAAGCCCTTGATATTATCATAAACTGCAGCATCTTTAGCAGCTTGCTCAATGCGTGGCATGTCAACCTCATCCAATCCGAAGGCAATGTTGCGAGCAATGGTATCGGAAAATAGAAATACCTGCTGCGGTACAAAACCGATCTGCTCGCGTACGGCATGAGTTTTATAGGTTTTAATATCCTTTCCATCATAAAGAACTGCTCCGGAATCGACGTCGTACATCCGTAATAGTAGATTTGCAATCGTGGATTTTCCTGATCCTGTCTTACCAATAATCGCCATGGTCTTGCCAACAGGGATGTGAAAACTGATATCATCTACCGCTTTAATGCCGGTATCAGGATAAGTAAAAGATATATTGTCCACACGAATATCGCCCGCTATTATTGCATCGCTGCTTCCTTCTTCAATTTCAGAACGCGTTTTTAGGAACTCGTTGATACGCTTCTGCGAAGCGGCTGCGCGCTGAATAAGTGATGTAACCCACGCTAAAGACATGGCAGGAAAGGTCAGTTGATTCACATAGATAATGAACTCTGCAATGTTCCCGGCGGTGATATTTCCATCGTTCACCTCCAAACCGCCAATGTAAACCGTTATAATGGTACTAAATCCTACCAAAAAGATAATCAATGGAAAGAAGATAGCCTGCACCTTAACGAGATTCAGGTTAATGTCTTTGTAGCGATCGCTTTCTACTTTAAAAGAATTCATCTTGTCCTTTTCGCGCGTATAAGTTTTGATTACGCGAATTCCGGAAAATGTTTCTTGAACAAAAGAGGAAAGATGTGATAATTGACGCTGTATTCGTTCGCTCCGTCTATTGATAACCTTATTTACAAAAAGTATCAATACCGAGATAATAGGGATGGGAAGTAGGGAGTAGGTCGCTAACTTCGCATTAACATTATACATGGCATAGATAATCATGATCGACAATACCACTGTATTGATCGCATACATAATTGCCGGACCTAAGTAATTTCTCACCTGGTTAACATCTTCGGTCGCACGGTTCATCAGATCGCCAGTATTGTTTCGACGATAGAAAGCAAAGTCAAGCTCCTGGTAATGTTGATATATTTCGTTCTTTAAGTCGTATTCTATATGACGTGACGTTAGAATCAAGGTTTGGCGCATCATGAAAAGGAATATCCCTCTCAATAAGGCTAGCACGAGAACTACAATACCAAAGAACAGCAGACTATTTCCGAATATTTGATAGATCAAACCTTGACGTTCGAAGCCATCGTACAAGCGATAAAGGTCGATATTCTCTTTTACCAAGTCGAAAGCTTCTCGTATAACCTGCGCTGGTAAAATACCAAAGTAGTTGGATATGATGACGAAGATGACACCAGGGATAATTTGCCAGCGATATTTATAGAAAAACTTATTGAGGTAGGCGAGTTGTTTCATGCAAGAACAAAAGTAAGGGATAATTTTAATATTAGTAGGATGAAGGCAAACCTTAGTGTTAAATAGATGTCAATATAGGTTCTATCTCTTCAAAATAGGAGCAGTAGCAAATTTATTTTAATTGCTGTAATTGTTTAGCAGGTTGATAATACAAAGCGGTAAACATTTTAGAATTTGAAGTAAATTGGAATACAAGCTATATAAAATTTCAAATCTAACGTCGGTAACCTAATTATTTGCGTGTAGATACGATTCCATGCAAAAATATTGCTACTTTTGTAGCTGTAAAATTATGTTCAATTATGCAAAGGGATAATTCCTCACTTTTCGACTTGATGCGTATATCTGACCATCAAAACCTATTTTTCTGTAACGACAAAGAGGTCGGATTAAAAGCAATCGTAGCAATTCATGACACCACATTAGGGCCAGCGATCGGCGGTGTCCGTATGTTACCATACGCAACAGAGGCTGAAGCTATTGAGGATGCATTGCGTCTTTCAAAAGCGATTACCTATAAATCCTCACTTGCAGGTTTAAATTTAGGTGGTGGTAGTGCAATCATTATCGGTAATAATAGAACAGAGAAATCAGAAGTATTGATGCGTCGCTTTGGACGTTTCATCAATGGTTTGAATGGTAATTTTATTGCTTCTATCGATGTAGGTACTACGCAAAAAGATCTAGAACATATCCATGCAGAAACAAACTACGTAGCTGGTTTGCCAACTTCATTGAATGGGGCAGGTGACACTACAGTATTTGCTGCAAAAGGTGTTTACTACGGAATTAAAGCGGCTATCAAAGAGCTTTACGGAGATGATAACCTTGCAGGTAGAAAAATTGCTGTACAAGGTGTAGGAAGCGTAGGCGAGCATTTGGTATCCTTATTACGTGCAGAGAATGCGCGTGTATATGTTTCGGATATGACTGAAGAGCGTAAGATGAAGATCGCTGCGAAATATAAAGCAGAGCCTATTACTTATTCCACAAGTTTTGAACTAGATGCTGACGTGTATGCGCCATGTGCTTTGGGTGGAACAGTTAACCCAGATACAGTTCCGCGTATGCGTTGTAAGATCATCGCCGGTTCAGCAAACAATCAGTTGTTAGACGAAGAGGTAACAACTCTATTATTAAAAGATAACAATATTCTTTATACGCCAGACTTTTTGATCAACTCAGGAGCTTTAATTAGCTGCTTCTCGGAGTTGGAAGGCTATGGTGCTGATCGTACAGATTACTTGATCCGCCATATCTACACAGCGACAAGACACGTGATCCAAAAGGCTAACGAAGAAAATATTTCTACACATCAAGCAGCAAAAGAGCTTGCGGAAAAGCGTATTTCCGACATGAAGAAATTAAGATAATAGTATAATATCGTTCTTTATTAAACATTCGTTCTTTATAAAATTATGCTAAATAGAAGACACCTTCGGGTTAAGGTCATGCAAGTATTGTATGCCTACAGTTTATCGGAAGATAAAAACCTTCCTGATTTTGAGAAAAGTCTACTGAAAAATGTAGAGGAAGTTGATGAGATGTACATATGGACACTGAATCTATTGGATGAAGTGGCAGAGTATGTATTGATAGATGTGGAAGGTATTGCCAATAAATGGATCCCTTCGGTGAAAGATCAGACGTTTTCTTCAACGAAATTAAATAGCAATACGTTCATTGAGTCTTTACGTCAAAATCGTGAGTACTTAGAGAAGGTAAAGCGTTATAAAGTTGATTGGAGCTATGACCCAGAAATTGTCCGTTCTATCTTCGCTCAGCTTAAAGAGTCTGAGGCTTACTTAGAATACTTAGAACAAGAGGATCGCTCTATCTCAACGGAGAAAGATATCATCAAATATATCTTCAAGAAATTAATTCTAAAATCAACAGACGTAGAACAGGCTTTCGAAGCTCGTTTTATCAACTGGCCGGTAGACCGCGAGGTTTTACAAGCCATGATCGCCAAAACATTCAAAAACTTTAGTAGCGAAGTTCCCGCAAAAAATCAGCTAGCAGACTTAACGCCAAGTTGGATTGAGGATAAAGATTTTATCCTAGACCTATTGAAGCTGACGATTAAATATGCAAAAGAGTATCAGGAACTTATCTCTGAGAAGACCAAGAATTGGGAAGCCGATCGTATCGCATTGATCGATAACTTATTGATGCGCATGGCTATAACCGAGTTAATCCACTTCCCAACGATCCCTGTAAAAGTAACAATTAACGAGTATATTGAACTTTCTAAGGCATTTAGTACTCTAAAAAGTAGTACCTTTATCAATGGTATCTTAGACAAGATTTTATCCGACCTTACTACTCAACGTCGTATTAAGAAGGAGGGTAGAGGTCTAATCGCATAATTACTATGAAAAAACTAAGCCTAGTATTGTTTGCAAGTGCTTTAATGTTTACAGCTTGCAATAATAACAACAAAGAAAATACGAACGGAAGTCAAGATTCTACAGCAGTTGCTAAGGCACAAGAGGGGGCAGGAAGAATGGAGTTTGAAGAAGAAGCTTTCAACTTCGGAACCATCAAAGAAGGCGAAGTTGTAGAGCATGTTTTCAAATTTAAGAATACGGGGGATTTCCCGGTAGTATTGGCTCAAGTATCCGCTAGCTGCGGTTGTACAACTCCAACTTATACTTCTACCCCAGTAAAACCAGGGGAATCTGGAGAAATTTCCGTGAAGTTTGATAGCAACGGCCAAGTAGGACAACAACAGAAAATTATCACTATCGCTTCTAATGCAGAAAAGCCAGTAACAACGGTACAGCTTAAAGGCGAAGTTGTAGTGAACTAACAGCAAACAAATAAATTATAATAAAACAAGATGATTTCAACTATTTTATTACAAGCAGCAAGTGGAGGTGGATTAATGCAATTCCTTCCAATTTTATTAATGGTAGTGGTATTCTATTTCTTTATGATTAGACCACAAATGAAAAAGCAAAAAGACCATAAAAAATATATCGAAGAATTAACTGTAAACTCTAAAGTGGTAACTACAGCGGGTATTCACGGAAGAATCGTTGAAGTAGGTGATACTACGTTCTTAGTAGATGTAGGTAATGGTGTTAAGATCCGTTTTGATAAAACTGCCGTTGCATTAGATGCTTCTAAGGCTGCAAATGCGAAAACTGCGTAAGCAGCGCAAAATAGCGTATAAAGAAAAGGGCTATCTGCATGTCAGATAGCCCTTTTCTTATTTCTTGTCACTTAGTTTCCAAGCGAGGATCCTATTGATCTTATTGCCTTGCGACATATTGATCACTTGAATGTCCGCCACTTTATGGTATTCTAGAATAGCCCGCAGTGGTTTAATATTCTCCTTGTTGGATACCAAGGTTGTACAATATCCTATCTGATTTTTAAACGTGAAGCTATCGTAGATTAGCTGGGTAATGAACTTCTTTTCACCACCATCTGTCCACAACTCAGTGGAGAGCCCTTGGTAGTTGGAGTTCGCGTCTTGTGATATACGAAGGTTTTTATTTTTTCTCGACACTTGTGCTTCATGATCCTCTTGCGACTTAAAAAATGGAGGATTACACATGATCGCATCATAATATTCCTTCGGGAGGATGATGTCCTTCAGTATATTTTTCGGATTATTCTGCTGTCTTAAACGGATGGACTTTGCCAATTCCGGATTATCCTTAAGAATCGCATTGCCATTCATGAGTGAAGGGACATGCGTTTCAGATCCCGTAAAAAGCCAGCCATATTCTTTAACGCCTAAAATAGGGTAGATGATGCTAGAGCCGGTGCCTATATCTAAAATATGGACGCCTCTACCTGTTTTTCCACCAAGCAAATCCGCTAGATAATGTATATAATTTAAACGACCAGGAACCGTTGGTACCAAACTTTTTGGCAAAACGCGCCAACCTTTGATACCATAAGTTGTTTTTAATAAAGCCTTGTTCAGGTGGAATACGGCCTCTGGGTGCGTGAAGTCTATCGACAAATGGTCATGGTCCACCTGAATGATATACTTGCGCAAATCGGGCGTATTCTTAGCCAGTTGTTCAATAATGTAAGCCTTATTGAACTTATTTCTGGGATGTAAATTTTTTGAGATATTTTCCATTAATTTTATGCACACAAAGATACCTATTAATAAATGATTGAATCTAATATTTTGTTGGTCATGGTGCTATTTTTCTTCATGGCCATGTTATTCGTGATTAGTCAGCGCTTTAGTATTTCATATCCTATCCTGTTGGTTATCGGTGGATTAGCGATATCGTTGATTCCCGGAATGCCCGAAGTTAGCATCAATCCTGATATTGTATTTCTTATTTTCCTGCCGCCTTTGCTCTTTGAAGCCGCCTGGTATACCTCATGGAACAGCTTCTGGAAGTATAAAAGGTCTATTATGATCATGGGCTTCGGTTTGGTGTTTGTTACATCGCTAGCCGTCGCTTATCTTTCTGTACAGATTATTCCGGGCTTTACGCTAGCCTTAGGATTTCTCTTGGGTGGGATTATTTCCCCACCGGATGCTGTCGCTGCAACCTCTGTTCTCAAAGGCGTAAATATGCCGAAACGTGGTATCACATTGTTGGAGGGCGAAAGCTTAGTCAATGATGCAGCCTCTCTTACCGTATTCCGACTAGCTTTAGCGGTGATCATTACAGGAAGTTTCGAACCGCAAGAGGCCATCGTCAATTTCTTTACGCTTGCCATTATGGGGATATTTGTCGGCTTGGTGATTGGGCATATCCTTTATTTTTTCCTCCGTTATGTTGCTAAATCGTCGAGTATCACAACCCCCATCACATTGATCGCCCCATATATTATGTATATCGTTGCGGAGCATTTCGAATGGTCGGGTGTGCTAGCTGTCGTAGCGGGTGGTCTGTTTTTATCATTTCGCGCGAAGGATTATATGGATTATCATACGCGCATTCAAACGCGCGAAGTATGGGATACAGTAGGATTTCTGTTGAACGGCTTCGTGTTTATCCTCATTGGTCTTGAGCTTCCCATAATTATTGCGGGGATTGAAGACGTCTCGATGGAGTGGGCAATTCAGATGGCCTTATGTATTACAGCGATTATTATCGTCTTACGGATCGTATTTATCTATGGAGCGGCTTTTATCCCAAGAATGATTTTCAAAAGCGTTCGGAAGAACGAAGCCTCGCCGGGATGGAAACTTCCCCTAGTCATTGGTTGGGCAGGTATGCGGGGTGTTGTGTCGCTGGCCTCAGCGCTGGCAATCCCCCTTACTTTGAGCGATGGAACAGCATTCCCGCATCGTAACCTTATATTATTCATCACCTTCGTTGTCATTCTGATCACCCTCGTCGTACAAGGGCTTTCATTGCCGTGGCTTATTAAAGGAATAAAATTGGAAGGTAATTCCGAGGAGATTCCGGAAGAGGTTCAGATTGAAGCGATCCGCTATCGTTTGGCACGCGAGGGTATGAAGCTTGTCGAAGAAAAATATGCCAATGAACTGCGGGAGAGCTTTACTGTAAAAGCGATTTACACGCAAATGAAGCGACGATTAGATACTTCGGCTTCCAGTATCGACGAAGAGTCTAAAATCCGAATCGCCAATGAAAAAGACCTCTATAAAAGAGTGACACAAGACGTCATCAATCAACGCCGGAAAACATTATATGCCATGCATACCGAGAAGAAATACGACGATGCGCTCCTTAGAGAATTGGAACATAATCTTGATCTCGAGGAATCGAGATTAAACCGAAAGTAAATAAATAGGTATCCCCAAGGTAACTGGAAACCTTTAGTAACTCATAGTGTAGGAATCAAATAAAGATTGTAACTTAACAAATAATTAATAATAATCGTTTTTAGGGAGTTTATTATACTTATAGATTCCTATCATTCATGAGATATAGTTTCCACACTGTATATTAATATAAACGACGTTTTTAAAATGGTAATGAGAATAGCTATCCTCGAAAGAGGGTAGCTGTTTTTTTTATGCTTACGCGAGCGAAATGTTCGAAGGATTATCAGGATCGGGAGTTTTGTCTGAACCAGGAAAGGAAGGATGAAAGGATTATCAGGAAAGGGAATTTTGTCTGAACCAGGAAAGGAATGATGAAAGGATTATCAGGATCGGGAGTTTTGTCTGAACCGGGAAAGGAAGGATGAAAGAATTATCAGGATGGGAATTTTGTCTGAACCAGGAAAGGAAAGATGAAAAGATTGTCAGGATCGCGTCTGATATCTAATGTCTCCTATCTAATATCTTGTCCGAACCAGGAAAGGAAAGATGAAAAGATTGTCAGGATCGGGTCTGATATCTAATGTCTTATATCTAAGATCTAACTTCCGATTTAGGGTCTAAATACTAACTACTAAATACTAACTACTACCCAAAGGCTAGGCTTGCAGCTGCGCGTGGCGGTTTTTGATTCGCTTGTTGAATAAAAAATAAAACAGACTTCCGAAAAATGGCACCAGTACAATGATCAACGCGATAAGAATCGAGTTGAAAAGATTTAGATGCTTATTTCTAGCGACCTGTATCAAAGCTATGATCATCATAGCCAACGCGCAGATAACAAAGCATTGCCATAAGAACAAAGGAGATGAAAATTGATTTAATACAGCGTCCACAATGGTAAGTCCTAATTTGTGATTAAAGATACATATTTATTTTATCTTTTAAATTTTTGGTGTTGTCTTTCAAAGAATTGTAGGGTTCTATCGGATAAACCATCATCTAGATCAATTTCAAGGGCACTTGACACACCTTCAGCAAACCGCTGAAAAACCTTCAACAGGGCGAAGGAAGCTTGCCAGTTTTCGTTCATATCGGCACCGGCAAATGTAGCTTTTACGAGCGACCATTCTTCTTTCGATAGGTATTTTTCGAACAATCGACCACGCTTATTGCTGCTGACTCCCCAATCGTTATTGGCGCCGATATACCATTCAATCATGGGTTCTAAATAGTCCAAACGAATGATGTGCTCAAACATAAACTTATAGTAGAACAGATCGCCTCGGTTTAGGCACTTTGGTAAGTAACTAACATCCCACCAGAAATCCCGATAGACCTTATTGAACTGCGCTTCGCTTGGCTTCTTGATAATTGAAACCTGATAGGAGGGTGGTAGAAGATTTTGTGTGAGATTATCTTTATCGATCAGCACCCGATAGCCGATATCCCAGTCCTCGGGAAGCTGATTCTTCTGCGTCTCGGCGATGAATTGTTGTTTGCCATATAACTTAAAATCGATTTTATCACCATCTGTATATTGCACCATTTTCATGGCATGTATGCCGTCAAAATAACTTTCATCCTCTTCATATATATTTAAAGGCTCACCAAACTGGTAGATCCTTTCTTTACTATGCTTGTAAATTGTTGGATCGTCGAAGACCAACTCGATATCTAAGTCACTATAAACATCGACAGGCGCCAAGGGATTTACTAGGGAGCTGGTCAACAAGGCTGCTCGTATGTCCGGATTGCTGGTAATCCATGTTTCAACTTCTTTTAGTTTTGTATCTCGACTAGACATTTTGTTGTTATCCATAAACTACAATTTAACGAAAAAATCCAACTCTCGAATGATATAACTTTATGCAGGAGAGTATTCTAAACAACTTGTTTGAACACCGAATTTATTTAAACCGAAATTACCATATACTGCATTTAATTTGCGTGAGTTATAGGAATTTAATTACAAGAAATACCTATGAAAAGAAATCCTCTTATTTTGCTTTTAACTGGGATTGTTATGCTTTTTTCTGTGAGTTGTTCTAAGGACGACGTAGGAGAAGATTTAGCGAATGCAAGCCACAAAAACGTAACTTACACAGTCGCAGTAGCACCTTATCGTTCGGCAGGTGCACGTGTATATCTGAGCGAACAGCCTTTTACAACTTACGACAAGTTTACTCCATTGAAATCTTTGCCAGTTGGTGCCTTCAAGACCGGAACTGATTCTGTTACATTTAATGTCAGTGAGTACGTCGGAAAGACCCTTTACGCAATTACTTTGCGTAAGAAATTGCTTAGCGATGGTTACTATTGCATCACCAGCACCTCGAAGACACAGTCGCCGAGCTTGCTTAAGTTTACAGTGAAAGAAGGCGAACCGGTTTCACATGTTGCCATGGTCATTAGCGAGCCCGCTGCCGGAACTTATACAAGGGATGTTGCGAAGTTAGCATTGACCGTGAAAAAAGGATCGACGCCAGTGGCTAATCGTGAAATCTACTGGTATGGCGCAGGAAATCGCTTATCCGATGCGCTGATCAAGAATATCGAAACGCACTATGCCCTAACGAAAGGTGAGGTGCTTCAGAAATTGATTACCAAAACCAATGCGAGTGGTGTAGCAAACATGAACATCACGATTGATGAAAGAGGCATATATGGTTCGGGAAATAACGCGCAAAACTTCAACGAGAATGTATTCTTCGTAATGGAAGGTGGAAAAGTGAAAGTAATCAATATTGATATGAATGCTTTAACAGTCGCAAAAACACTGTCTATCTAACGAATCTTCGATTAATCACATGATAAATAACAAGGGGCTTTCTTTTTAGAAAGCCCCTTGTTTCATATTGCGTTATTTCCAACTTATTTGTTTTGATTTTCGATCCATTGGCGCGCATTAACAAATGCTTCTAACCAAGGAGTCACTTCGTCTTGACGTCCTTCTGGATAGTTAGCCCAGTTCCATTGGAAAGTGGAGCGTTCGATATGTGGCATAGTCACTAAGTGGCGACCTGTCTTATCACACATCATCGCGGTGTTGAAGTCAGATCCATTAGGATTATGCGGATATTGATCATAAGCATACTTCGCAACGATGTTGTACTGATCCTCAGATTCTGGAAGATTGAATTTTCCTTCACCATGTGAAATCCATACACCTAAAGTGCTGCCTGCTAATGTTGACAACATAATCGAATTGTTCTCCTGTACTTTCACCGAAACAAAGTTAGACTCGTGTTTCTGCGAATTGTTATGACGCATCTTGCCATGAACCTTATGCTCAGGGTTGATCAATTCCAACTCCATGAACAATTGACATCCATTACAGATACCCACCGATAGTGTGTCTGGACGAGCAAAGAATTTATCCAAGGCTGTTTTTGCTTTCTCATTGTACAAGAATGCCCCAGCCCAACCTTTTGCCGAACCTAATACGTCAGAGTTGGAGAAACCTCCAACAGCTCCTATAAATTGGATGTCTTCTAAGGTTTCGCGTCCGCTGATTAAGTCGGTCATATGCACGTCTTTCACGTCAAAGCCAGCAAGATACATAGCGTTAGCCATTTCGCGCTCCGAGTTAGAACCTTTCTCGCGAATAATAGCCGCTTTCGGGCGTGCCTTATTTCCATCGATTGCAGGTTTCTTTCCATCAAAATGCGATGGGAAGTTAAATTGCAATGGTTGGTTCTTGTAGTTGTCGAAACGCGCTTGCGCCGTTCCGTTCTTCGACTGCTTCTGATCCAAAAGGAACGATGTTTTGAACCATGTATCGCGGGTTTCTGCAACATCAAATGTGAAGTTGTCCGCATTGTTTTTGAAGCTTACCGAAGTACCTTCAATTGCCTGTCCAATCTTCACCGCGTCGATCTGCGCCTCAGCCATTGTTTTCTCGAATACAGCATCGTCTTTCGCTTGAAGAACAACCGCTATATTTTCGTTAAACAAGGCTTTTACGCTGTCTTGTTCGTTCAATCCACTCAAATCGTAGTTTGCAGCAAGATTAACGTCAGCAAAACACATCTCTAATAATGTCGTAACTAAACCGCCTGAGCCAATATCATGACCTGCAGCAATTTGATCTTCTTGAATTAGATCCTGAATCGTATTGAATGCGGTTTTGAAGTAGTTCGCATCTTTTACAGTAGGTACTTCCGAACCGATCTTATTGTTGATCTGCGCAAAAGAAGAACCTCCTAATTTGAAGCTATCTTTAGAAAGGTTGATATAATAAATCGAACCAGCTCTTTTGTTCAACGTAGGTTCTACTACTTTATTAATGTTTGTACAGTTTCCTGCGGCCGAAATAATCACTGTTCCCGGTGCAATAACGTTTTCTCCGTTCGGATACTTCTGTTTCATCGACAAGGAGTCTTTACCTGTTGGGATGTTGATTCCTAAAGCGATCGCAAAGTCAGAACAACCTTTAACGGCTTGGTACAAACGAGCATCTTCGCCCTCATTATTACATGCCCACATCCAGTTGGCCGATAAAGAAATACCGCTTAATCCGTTTTTGATCGGCGCGAAAACAATGTTCGACAATGCTTCAGCAATCGCGTTTCTAGAACCAGCTACAGGATCGACTAAAGCCGTTAGCGGCGAATGTCCTACGGTCGTAGCGATACCTTCTGTCGACTTGTAATCCAGCGCCATCACGCCCACATTGTTCAATGGTAATTGCAATGGACCCGTACATTGTTGCTTTGCAACACGTCCACCCACACAACGGTCTACTTTATTTGTTAACCAATCTTTAGACGCGACAGCCTCCAATTGAAGAACTTGATTTAAGTATGCAGGGATTTGATCCGCCTGATAAGATAGGTCAGCGTACTTGCGCTCGACTTTCTTATCGTTCATGATGGTCTTTGGAGATGATCCGAAGAAATCCTCTAAAGCGTAGTCCATCGGTTTAGCACCGGAAGTCGCTGATTCGAAAGTAAAGCGATGATCGTTTGTCACATCACCTACGGCATACATAGGAGCGCGTTCGCGATCAGCAACATCTTTTAGCTTCTGTATATCTTCTTGAGCGATAACCAATCCCATACGTTCTTGGGACTCATTACCAATAATTTCTTTTGCTGATAAGGTTGGGTCACCTACCGGAAGTTTATCAAGGTCGATTAAACCACCTGTATCTTCCACTAGTTCTGATAAACAGTTTAAGTGTCCACCAGCACCATGATCATGGATCGACACAATAGGGTTATGATCGGACTCTACAAATGCACGAATAGCATTCGCAGCACGCTTCTGCATTTCTGGGTTTGAACGTTGGATAGCATTCAACTCGATACCTGAACCGAATGCACCAGTATCCGCTGAAGACACCGCTGCACCGCCCATACCAATACGGTAATTTTCACCACCTAAGATAACGATCTTGTCGCCAGCCTCTGGCTGATGTTTTTTAGCTTGATCCAATTTACCATAGCCAATACCGCCAGCCTGCATGATGACCTTGTCGTATCCCAATTTGCGGCCATCTTCCTCATGCTCGAAAGTCAATACCGAACCAGTAATCAATGGCTGTCCGAATTTATTTCCGAAATCCGAAGCCCCGTTAGATGCTTTGATCAAAATATCCATTGGCGTTTGGTAAAGCCACTTGCGCTCTTCCATACCCTTTTCCCATGGACGATCTGCCAATAAGCGAGAGTAAGCCGTCATGTAGATTGCTGTACCTGCTAAAGGCAATGCACCTTGACCACCAGCAAGGCGGTCGCGGATTTCACCACCAGAACCTGTAGCGGCACCTGAAAACGGCTCAACCGTCGTAGGGAAGTTGTGCGTTTCTGCTTTTACAGAAATAACCGAGTCAAATTCTTTCTCCTCGTAGTAGTCAGGTTTATCGCCCGATTTGGGTGCAAACTGTGTAACTCGTGGCCCCTTTACAAAAGCCACGTTGTCTTTATATGCAGAGACAATATCGTTAGGATTTGTCTCTGATGTCTTTTTGATCAATTTGAATAGGGAAGTAGGTTGCTCTTCGCCATCGATAACGAATGTTCCGTTGAAGATTTTATGGCGGCAATGCTCAGAGTTTGCCTGTGAGAAAGCAAAAACTTCCGAATCTGTCAACTTGCGCCCAATCTTGTCTGAAAGGCGGTTAAGGTAATCTACTTCTTCAGGGCTTAATGCTAAGCCTTCAGATTTGTTGTAAGCATCAATATCGGCGATATCCAAGATAGGTTCCGGCGTGATATTAATGGTAAACATATCTTGTGTCAACGCGCTATACTTCTGAGAGATCATCGGATCGAACTCATGGAATTCCGCATCAACTGCTTGAAACTCTTCGATACGAATAATCCCTTCAATGCCCATGTTTTGAGTAATCTCTACGGCGTTAGTACTCCATGGAGTTACCATTGCGGCGCGAGGCCCTACATAGTAGTCATTTAAAGTTTGATCGTCGAGTTTGTTAGCATTTCCAAAAAGCCAGTTTAGTTTAGCGATATCCTCGGTAGAAAGGTCTTTCTGGGTTTGAACAGCATATACTGTGTTCGATTGGTTCACGAAGAAATGAATCATTATGAAAGTGAATTTTGAACGTCCTTCAATTAAAGCACAAAGTTACATATTATTTTATCAATATAAGGCGGAGGATAAGGAACTTTTTGCCTATCCAATCGCTTTTTTTACGCTAATCGGACGATAGCCCAACGATGTGATTTTTAGTTTCAAAATAGTACATTTGTAAAATGGCGATGAGGCGAATCAGTAAAGTGCAAAGACGTAAATTATCTATTTTTTTACGATGCGTACTTATTTCATTTCTAGCGTG
This sequence comes from Sphingobacterium hotanense, assembly GCF_008274825.1. Classification (NCBI taxonomy): domain Bacteria; kingdom Pseudomonadati; phylum Bacteroidota; class Sphingobacteriia; order Sphingobacteriales; family Sphingobacteriaceae; genus Sphingobacterium; species Sphingobacterium hotanense. Next base: position 3,230,780 of record NZ_CP030848.1, on the reverse strand, counting down.
GACACTATTTGCGATTTCTAGCGACTATACCTTCTCTAAGAAGGCGAGCATGTCCTACGTAAATCTACCGGAAAGTAAAGCCTTTCACCCTCTGCAATCAGATACCGTTACGGTTAAGTTGAAGATGTCAGGTTGGAAAGTCCTGATGGAGCGCATTCGACCCGATACCGCAAAAATCCAAGTGGATCTAAGCGGTTTGAAAACAAGAAACTTTATCGTATTTGGAAGTCAAATTGGCTTTATCAATAGGCAGTTTCGCCAGGAGGAACAGGTTGTTGCTGTATCTCCGGATACCCTCTACTTCGATTTCTCTAAGCAAACGCAGCGTAAGGTTCCTGTTAAGGCGGTGCATAATCTAACATTCCAAAAACAGTATGGTATTATTGGCGCAACCAAAGCCAGCCCTGAATATGTGACCATCACTGGACCATTAGAGGATGTTGCCAGCATTGAATACTTAGAAACGGATACCATAAAAGGGAAGGATGTCAATACAGATGTTCGTACAGTTGCATATCTCAATAAGCAGCAGCGGACAAACATTACGATTTATCCAACATTCTCGGAGATTGTAATTCCCGTTGGGGAAATTACTGAAAAGGTAATCGAGTTGCCAATAAAGGTGGAGAATGGAAAGCAATATACCTCTGTTCGTATCCTGCCGGGCAAGGTGAAAGCGACGATCCTCGTTGCAGTCAAGGACTATAACAAATGGACTTCCCGAGATTTTGAAGCCGTGGTTGATTTGGAAGCTTGGAAGGATCATAATGTAGAGAGCCTGCCGGTCATACTAACCAAGGTGCCCGAGTTCTGTCAGGTGTTGAGTATTGAACCTCAAAATGTAGATTTCTTTGTTCGTAAGTAGTATGGGATTAAAGATTGGAATTACAGGTGGCATCGGTGTGGGAAAAAGCATAGTAACCAAGCTTTTTAAAGTTTTGGGTATTGCGACCTATGATGCCGACAAGGAAGCGAAGGACATCATGGTCAAGAGTGATGATGTTAGAAAGGCGCTGGTTGAGACCTTCGGTGAGAAGGTTTACTTCGAGAACGGTTCTTTAAACCGTGCTTGGTTGTCAGCTCGCGTTTTCAAGGACGAAACTGAACTCAAAAAGCTGAGTGGAATCGTACATCCAGCGGTTATTAAGGCCGCAGAGGATTGGGCTGAAGCCCAGCAAGGGCCTTACAGTTTGAAAGAAGCTGCATTATTATTCGAGAGCGGCTCTTACAAAAGTTTAGATTACTGTATCCTTGTGAGCTCGCCTGAGGATGTTCGCATACAACGCGTGATGGAGCGCGACCAGGTTAGCGAAGAAGAGGTGCGACATCGAATGAGCAAACAAATGCCCGAAGAGGAAAAAGAGGCTTTAGCCGACTTTATTATATACAATGATGATCAGCACAGCCTAATCGAACAAGTGATGGCGCTTCATCAACAATTCTTATCGACTAAATAGCTGTATGGCTGAAATAATTGAAGATTTTCTAGTAAAAAGAGATAAAGGTTACTACTGCGCCTATGGCGACTTTTATGTAGATCCACTCTACCCCGTACAAAGGGCAGTTGTATCGCATGCGCATGGCGATCATGCGAGTCCCGGACATCGAGAAATATATTGCACCAAAGCCACCTCGGCTTTTATGCAGGTTCGGTATCCAAAACAGCCCTTACAATCTTATCAAGTTTTTGACTTCGAAGAGGGGTTCAATATCAATGGGGTGGAGATTGTATTCATCCCCGCCGGACATATATTGGGTTCCGCACAAATTCTGATGGTATACAAAGGGGTAAAATACCTGTACACCGGCGATTATAAACTGCAGGAGGATCCAACTTGTGAGCCCATCAAAATCATCGAAGCAGATGTATTAATAACCGAGACGACCTTTGCGGATCCTAATGTAAAACATCCGGATCCAAAAGTCGAGATATTAAAATTGGATGTTCCAAGCAACATTATGTTGGGATGTTACTCGCTGGGAAAGGCACAGCGTATTACCGCTTTGATGAATCTTTATCTTCCTGATCGAGAAATTCTCGTGCACCATAGTATGTTGCCCCTCCATCGTATTTATGATAGCTATGCAAACTTTCCGATGAAGTATGCACTCTATAACAGGAAGTCGATGAAAGGCGATGAGAAAAATAAAGTTTATCTGGTACCTCCGCTTACATTTAACAGCTATAGACGCGCTAAAAACGTCGTACGGGTATTTGCATCGGGCTGGGCTAGATTACAAGCCAGCAACGATATCAGCTTATATCTCTCTGATCATGTCGATTGGGAAGATATTTTGACCTTTGTGAAAGCTGTTAAACCTAAGGCTATCTGGACTTTACATGGTGATGGCCGGCAGCTGCATGCACATTTATCAGAAAATTTAATAATCCGCGACATTTTCGAGCAAACATATAGACCTGATTATTGTTAGTTAATAAATACTAACAATAATAGGAGAGCTATATGAACAAATTCTTTAGAGCATTAATTGCAGGATGGGGAGCCAAAAAGATGGGCTTGGGATGTTTCGGAACCATCATTGTCTTTATCATTATCTATTACCTTTTAGGATATTTGTAGGAAAAAAAACTTTCATGTTCCATTGAGTTAAACCATAAAAATGAAAGTTCTTGATGGCCAAGAAAAAGACACGCGGAAAAAAAATGAAGGTGTCTAAAAAGGCACCTTCTTCTGTTTTATAGCTTTTGCGATTTCATTACTGTTTTCATTTTTGAGTTTTAAGCAGTAAGTCGATATTTTATGGTTTTAACGCTCCTGACTCGAATTTTTATTGTATATAGTGTTTTATCGCTATAACCATTCCCAAAGAAGACATCGTTTGCCCACTTTTTCGCCCATTTTCTGAGGTTATGGGCAATGGCCATCAATCCGAACTCCACAGCGACTTTCTCCAGTCCTTTCATTGTGAACCGGGTAAACCTGTTGTTGCTTTTCATCTGACCGAAAACGGATTCCACTTCTATGGGGCGCTTGCTTCGATGGTACATTCCCTCTTCCGATACCAGCCTTTCCCGGGCTTTATCCTTGAGCTGATTGAGTCTATGGTTCACTTCAATGAGCCGATCGCCTTTAGCTTTATGACACCCACTGCGCATCGGGCAGCCTTCGCATCGCTGAGCCTGATAACAGCTGACCTGGGCTGTGTATCCGTTGGCACTAACTCTGGTTGCATGACCGATAAAGCTGAGCTTCTGTCCTGCGGGACATACATAATAGTCATCTTGCTGGTTGTAATACAGATTCTGTACCGAGAAAGGATCCTGTTTATGCTTGCGCTTCTGTTCCACATGAAAGTAATTGTACTTGACAAAGGCAGTTATGCCCTGTTTTTCCATCAATTCATAGTTCTGCTCGCTACCATAACCCGCGTCTGCTACAAGCTGTTCGCTTTGTTTTCCGTAATGGCACTCAAAGCCTTCCAAATGTTCCGGCAGGGTTGTGGTGTCGGCAGTTGTTTGATGGATGCTGTAATGGGTGATGAACTGATCTTCGGTGCTGATTTGGGCATTATAGGCTGGCTTAAGCTGGCCATTCTTCATGTGGTCCTCTTTCATCCGCATAAACACAGCATCGGTATCGGTCTTGCTATAACTATTGCGATCTCCCAGTACTTCCAGTTGCTCTTCATATTTCTCTAGTCGAGGTAAATAGTCCTCTTCAAGTTTCTTAAGTTGCTTATCAGTAGATTTATTGGCTCCTTTGAACTTGGCATTGATCGCTTCGATCTTTTCCTTCAACTGACTGCTATCGATGGCCTTGCTAACTTCTTGATTACCTAATGAAGATTGGTCTTGGGCGATCTGAGCCTCGATTTCCGAAAGAACCGAAGCAATGTTTGCTTCTAACTTTACCTTATTCTTCTCGACCGATTTCTTCCAAACGAACGTATAACGACCAGCGACAGACTCGATCTTGGTACCATCTACATATTGAACTTTCAAGCTAACATACTCCATATCATGTAGCATACGAACGATACTGGCAAACAGCTCTTGTATCTGTCCTTTAAGACGCTTTCCTCTGAAATAATTGATCGTACGATAATCAGGTGTACTGTTCCCTGAAAGCCACATGAAATGGATGTTCTCGTGAAGGGCCTGCTCGATTTTTCGGCAAGAATAGATATTGCTTAAATAGGCGTAGAACAGCACCTTAATGAGCATTCTAGGGTGAAAACTAGTGGTGCCTCCGCCTTTATACTGACGGATAATAGGTTCAAGATCCAACTGATCAACAACCTGACTCACCAAACGAACCGGATGATTCATTGGAATACGATCTAAAATATTCTCAGGAAATAGACTCGGACTATTGGATGGAAGCGCTTTGAATTGTATGTTTGCCATATTGTTTTTTTGGGTGCACCTTAAGATACAAAATCTTAAGGACAAAAAAACAGAAAAACCCCGCCATTTTTTAATGACGGGGTTCTTTCTTTAAGAGACCTTTTTAGACAGCCTCATTCCTATAAAACTAATACCCGAGCGGGTGAACATTGAAACAAGCCTTACGCTAGGCTGTTCTCCAAATTTAACTATTCGATCTTGCGCGCTTTTGGTTGGAAGGACAAGAATCTATAAACAGTTGATTTGCATCTAAATTACCCACTTTTAAAGCCTGCTGAAATACCTATAATTGGGTATTTTTCGGCAATAAAGGGAATATTTCGCTCGCTGTATGCTGCTCTTCCATCAGTTTCAATATTTTTTGTGCCAATTTGGGATTTTGTAGCGGGCGCTTCTCCTGTGGGTCTTTCTCTAAATCGTATAATTCGTAATAGCTGTTCGCAGGGTCTTTTACTTTAAATCTGATCAATTTATAGTTTTTATAGCGCACAGCCTGACGACCGCCGTCCTCGTGAAATTCCCAATATAATTGTTGATGTTTTTTCTGCTTCCCCTGCTTTAACCAGGTCGGAAGCATAGAGATGCCGTCGGTTCGCTCTACTTCGGTGTGATTGGTTAACTCTTGAATGGTTGGAAAAATATCCCAGAATGCTCCTACGTGTGAGCTCGTTGTCCCCGCAGGGATGCGACCTTTCCAGCTGACCAATAGGGGAGTGCGGATACCGCCCTCATAAAGGTCTCGCTTATAACCTCTGAAACCGGCAGTGCTATTAAAGAAGTCTGGATCTGTGCCACCCTCTCGATGCGCGCCATTGTCGCTGCTGAAAATAATGATGGTATTCTCCAACAGCCCTTGCTGTTCTAATCTGTCGATTATCTCGCCCACATAGTGATCCATCCGGCTGACCATCGCTGCGAATGTCGCTCTAGGCTTCTCTACAGAGGCATAGCCTGCAACGGTTGCTTTAGGACCATAATCATTGCCTTGATGTGCTTTTTCTTCAAAAGCATCTTCATATTTTTTATAAAACTCGTCTTCCGGACCCGCTAATTCTGCATGGGGGAGGACCGTAGGAACGAACAAGAAAAAGGGGCGTTCTTTGTTATGGTCTATAAAGGCTAAGGTTTGTTCTTGAATCAGTGCAGGAGCATAGACAGCTTTTGTAGATAGGTCGTTGCCTTTTAGGTCTACGCGTTGATTATTATGCCATAAATGTGTTGGATAGTAGCGATGAGATTGGCGCTGACAGTTGTAGCCGAAAAATACATCAAAACCCTTGCGGTTCGGGTCGCCACTTGTGCCGACCATTCCCAAGCCCCATTTGCCGAATGCCCCGGTTGTATAACCCTGCTCTTGCAATATCATAGCAAAAGTGCGTATGCTATCCGCTAGCGGCTCTTGACCTTCAGGTTCTATTTCCTTATTCCCTCTAATATGCGTGTGCCCGGTGTGCTGACCGGTCAGTAGGGATGACCTAGATGGTGCGCATACCGATGTGCCGGCATAGAATTTGGTAAAGCGCATGCCCGAAGCGGCTAGTTTATCGAGATTCGGGGTGCTGATCTTTTGTTGGTCATAACTCCCCAAGTCACCAATTCCTAAGTCATCGGCGAGGATGAAAACGATATTGGGCTTCTGAGTTTGCGCATGAAGTTGAAAGGTAACAAGAAAAAGGAGGGTTAGGAGACGTTTCATAAGACCAAGATAGGCAAAAAGGCATAAAAAAATCCCCAATCGGGTGAGATTGGGGATTTCTGTGGTGCCAGCTGGATTCGAACCAGCGACACAAGGATTTTCAGTCCTTTGCTCTACCAACTGAGCTATGGCACCTTTTCAAGTTTTTGTTTGGAATCTGTTACTTGTCAGATTTTGGTGGTGCCAGCTGGATTCGAACCAGCGACACAAGGATTTTCAGTCCTTTGCTCTACCAACTGAGCTATGGCACCTTTTATTGCACTTCCGTTACCGAACTTGCGTTGCAAATGTACCGTCTTTTTTCGAATTCTAAAACTTTTGTTCTAATATTTTTAAACCTTTTTAGCAAATGGTTGATTTTGATTGAGATAAAATTACATCAAATAAACATTGGTATTCCCCATTTTACGGTATCTTTGCACTTCAATAAATTAATATGAGTAAAAAAGGAAGAGTTTTGGTAGCCATGAGTGGCGGGGTGGATAGCTCGGTAGCGGCGGTCATGCTTCATGAACAAGGATATGAGGTCATCGGTATAACGATGAAAACATGGGATTATGCTAGTTCAGGAGGCTCTTCAAAGGAAACTGGTTGCTGTAGCTTAGATAGTATTAACGACGCCAGAACCTTAGCCGTAAACTACGGCTTTCCTCATTATATTCTAGATATCCGCGACGAGTTCGGTGATTATGTTATTGATAACTTCGTGGATGAATATATCGCAGGAAGAACGCCAAATCCTTGTGTGTTATGTAATACCCATATCAAATGGGAAGCATTAATAAAGCGTGCCAATAAGCTGGATTGCGAATTTATAGCAACAGGACATTACGCGAATATCCGTTTGCACGACAATGGTCGTTATGTAATCTCTAAAGGTAGAGACGAAAATAAGGATCAGTCGTATGTATTGTGGGGTGTGTCGCAGGAGAACCTTGCGCGCACGCAATTTCCGTTAGGAAGTTTTACGAAGGCCGAGATTCGTCAGATGGCTTTGGAAATGGGGCAGCATGAGATTGCAAACAAATCTGAAAGCTATGAAATCTGCTTTGTTCCGGACAACGATTACCGTTCGTTCTTAAGACATAAAAAACCAAACTTAGATCAGGAGATTGGTCCTGGAAACTTTATTCTATCGGACGGTACGGTAGTAGGTCAACATATCGGTTATCCATATTTCACGATCGGACAACGCAGAGGTCTAGGTATCGCATTGGGCAAACCAATGTTCGTTATACAGATCTTGCCAGAAAGCAACTCCGTTATGCTGGGCGAAGAACATGAATTAGAGCGTTCGCAAGCGTTTGTACGTGATATCAACCTAGTGAAATATGCCTCAATCGATGAACCGATGGAAGCTGTAACCAAGATCCGTTATAAAGATGCTGGTGCAATTTCTACCTTGACCCAACACGGAAACATTATGCAGGTCGATTTTACGCACAACGTAAAGGGTATCGCGCCGGGCCAATCCGCTGTTTTCTATGAAGGCGATGATTTATTGGGCGGTGGTTTCCTTATGAAAGAGAATTAAGATAATAAATAATAGTAGTAAAGAAAGGCGGTGCTATCCTACAAGGTAGCACCGCTTTTCTTTGGTCTTATCGCTGAGTAGCCTTAGGAATGCAACAGACCTGCTATTGCTCAATATCATTTTAATCCCAAATCTAACCCAAATCTAACCCCAATCACAACCCTTTCGAAGCGGTTATGATTGGGGTTAGATTTGGGTTTACATTGGGTTTGAAAGGGCTTTAAGCAGAAGGAGAGTTGACAAAAAATGGATTCTCCTTAATTGTAGAATCCACATAACAAAGAAAGCTGTCCTTTTGGGACAGCTTCTGTATTTTAATAGCTTTGTATAAAGCTTAGCTTAACTTTGCAACTTCTTGTGCTAAGTCGATGATTTTGTTTGAGTAACCCCATTCGTTGTCATACCAAGATACTACTTTCACGAAGTTGTCATTCAAAGAGATACCAGCTTTTGCGTCGAAGATAGACGTACGCTCATCGCCTAAGAAGTCTGTAGAAACTACATCATCTTCTGTATATCCTAAGATACCTTTTAATTCACCTTCCGAAGCTTCTTTCATCGCTTTCTTGATTTCTTCGTAAGAAGCACCTTTCTCTAAGCGTACTGTTAAGTCAACAACAGATACATCAGCTGTAGGTACGCGTAATGACATACCAGTTAATTTACCTTTTAATTCAGGTAATACTAAACCTACTGCTTTTGCTGCGCCCGTTGATGAAGGGATGATGTTTTGGTAAGCACCGCGTCCACCTCTCCAGTCTTTCGCTGAAGGTCCGTCAACTGTTTTTTGCGTAGCTGTAACAGCATGCACTGTAGTCATTAATCCTTCTACGATACCGAATTTATCATTCAATACTTTTGCTAAAGGCGCAAGACAGTTTGTAGTACAAGAAGCGTTAGAAACGATGTTGTATTCTGCTTTTAAATCTTTATGGTTCACACCCATTACGAATGTAGGAGTATCATCTTTTGCAGGAGCTGACATGATTACTTTCTTAGCACCAGCATCAATATGTTTCTGTGCTAGTTCTTTTGTTAAGAAGAAACCTGTTGATTCGATAACAACTTCAGCACCAACTTCATCCCATTTCAAGTTTGCAGGGTCTTTTTCAGCTGTAACGCGGATAGTTTTTCCGTTCACAACTAAATGACCGTCTTTTACCTCAACTGTACCGTCGAACTTTCCATGAGTAGAATCGTATTTTAACATGTATGCTAAGTAGTCAGGCTCTACTAAATCATTGATGCCCACTACTTCAATATCGCTGCGTTTTACAGCAGCTCTGAAAGCTAAACGACCGATACGGCCAAATCCGTTAATTCCAATTTTCATTTTAACTAATTTTTATTTAAATAATATTTTATTAGGTTCTGTACAGGCTCACGAATGATTGTTCCCACGTTCAGATGATAATCATCTGCGATCTCCCTCAGCCATTCTGAATAATTATTCGCTACTGATCCTGTAAAATTTAAGGTTGCATCTGGATAAGATTCTGATAAAGGAACCAAGTAGGTTTTTACATATATGTCCAATCCTCGCTTGATGATGCCCTCCATGTAAGGGTCCTCCTTGTTGTCTAGGAAGAAGTCCGCCAGGGAGGTCAGGAAGATATTTGGATTGGGCGTGTTGTACACTTTATCTAATATTGTTTTTCTGTCTATATTATGTTTTCTAAGCAATTTTTCTCGGAACCCTTGTGGCATAGCCTCTGTTAGGAAATCTTTCAACACACAGCGTGCCTGCCAATTTGTAGACCCCTCATCTGCTAGAATGTATCCAAGGCCATAATTGTTGTCGATAATTTTTCTTCCACTATAATATGCAGCGTTAGATCCACTACCAATGATACCGATGATGCCTTTTTCGTTCCCGAAAGTTGAAATAGCAGAGGCCAATACGTCATGGCTCGCTTTTACCTTCGCATTCTTGAAGAATTGCATAAATGCCTTTTCGATCTTCAGTTGTCGCTCGCGCGAAGAAGCACCGGCGCCAAAGAAATAGATCTTACGGATTCGCTCGGCATTGTTGATCAGTTGGGTATTTTTATTGAGTAGCTGCTGGATAAAGCGTTCGTCTTGTATATAGGGGTTTATACCGGTTGTTCGGAAACCGTGCAATATTCTTCCTTTTTCTGCTAATCGCCAATCGGCATATCTAGAGCCGCTATATACTACTGCTATCATAGATTAAATGTTCATTACTTCGGAAATAGTTATCAGTTCTTCGTCTAGCTTAAACTCTTTATTTCTAAGCGCTTCTTCTAGACTGGTTGAGGTGATTTTACTGCCTCGGATACCAACAGTCCCGCGCGTATTGCCTCTTAGCAGTTCGTTAACTGCAAAATAGCCCATACGGGTTGCTAATATTCTATCAAAACTACTTGGTGATCCCCCACGTTGCAGATGTCCTAATATACTAACTTTTGTGTCATAAAAATCAAATTTTTCTTTCACACGTTTCGCTACATTATAGGCTCCGCCGTTTTTGTCACCCTCTGCAACAATAACGATCATCGAGGTTTTGTTTCGATCTTTCGCAACTGCAAGCATGTCGATAAGTTCATCGATGGCCGTATCCTTCTCCGGAAGCATAATCGCTTCAGCACCGCCAGCGACACCAGCGTATAAGGCAATACTTCCTGAATCCCTACCCATTACTTCAACGAAAAATAATCGATTATGTGATGCTGCGGTGTCTTTTATTTTATCGATTGATTCGATAACGGTATTGTTAGCTGTATCAAAGCCCAGCGTATAATCGGTACCATAAAGGTCATTGTCGATTGTACCAGGGATACACATTACCGGAATGTTATATTCGTTAGAAAATATCTCGGCACCGGTGAAAGTACCATCGCCACCAATGGCAACTAAAGCGTCGATACCCGCCGCTTTGATATTGTCATAGGCTTTCTTGCGACCTTCTGGTGTTCTGAATTCGGGGCAACGTGCCGATTTCAGCATTGTTCCGCCTTTTTGTAGGATAGAGCTTACCGAACGGCTTACTAAGTTTTTAAAGTCACCTTCTATCATCCCCTCGTATCCTCTGTATATTCCTGTAACTTCTAAATTATGATATAATGCAGTTCTGACGACGGCTCGAATGGCAGCGTTCATACCTGGAGCATCACCTCCAGAAGTATAAACTCCAATTCTTCTGATGTTATTCATTAGGTTCCTCTATTTTTATGATTTACGAATATAATGTGTATTTCTTACACTATTAAATTTTTTTGGTAATTTGTTTGTTGATTTATATAATTGTTAGGATTATCGAATAATCCATATTAATCAAATAAATAAATTTAGATTTTGCAGACGCATTTTACCATTGATTGTGTGATCTTTAGTTTCGATGAAGGTCAATTAAAAATACTTTTAGCAGAGAGAAACGAATATCCGTATAAAGAATGGTGGGCTTTACCCGGCTATTTTGTCAACAAATATGAAGAAATGGAAGACGCTGTTTCTCGTATTTTATTGGAGATGACAGGCCTAAAAGACATCTATATGGATCAATTAGCGGCATTTGCTGGTGTGAAGCGACATCCAGAAGGTAGAATCCTCACAGTTGCTTACATGGCTTTGGTACAAATGGAAGAAGTGAAAAATAAAATTGCGCCTACCTCAGATTATATGCGTCAGTTAAAATGGTTCCCTGTATCCGAACTACCGGAACTGGCTTTTGACCACCGCGATATTATTACGCTAAGTTTAGAAAGATTGAAGAAGTCTGTTACATACTCAACGGCTCCTTACGAATTATTACCTACCAAATTTACCCTCACTCAACTGCAACAAGTCTACGAGTCCATTTTGAATAAAAAGCTCGATAAACGTAACTTCAGGAAAAAGATCAACAACTTAGGTTACCTAAAGGAGTTGAACGAATATCAGAAGGGAGTGTCCTATAGAGCAGCCAAACTGTACTCTTTTGACAAAAGAAAGTTCCACAAACAATTTTCTCAAGACTAATGATTCGTTAGTTTTTCCGCCACAATTTGTCGTTAATTCCAATGCTGGCGTTAAGAAAGTGTTAAGAATCACTTTTTTGACAATGGGATGATATTATTTGCTATCATTTCTTTACTTTTGAACAATTTTTGAAAAAGGTCAAAAGATAAAAAAGGAGAGAAATGGAAAATCGTAAGGATCAGATCATCGAAGCAGCGCTAAAACGCTTCTCGCATTTTGGTTTTCAAAAGACCACAATGAACGAGATTGCTGATGATTTGCGAATTACCAAAGCAAATCTGTATTACTATTATCCGGACAAAACCAGCCTTATTTTAGCGGTCTTGCACCATGTCATCGATGAGATACATGCAGACGAGCTTAAGCTTATCAATAAGTACAAAGGTAATCTAATCGAGACTTTAGTAGGCATACTGGAAATGAGAGCTTCATTTTTAAGAAAGTATTATGTGCTTCATATTGCCGAGAATTTAGATTGGTTGAAAGGCATGGACATTCAGTGTACCATGGAAAGTTTTTACACAAGGGATATTGAATGTATCGCTCATTTGTTTGAAAAAGCAATTGCAGCGGGGGAGGTGGAATTGGCAGACGCGCAGGATGCCGCCGCAGCCTATGTAGAATTGACAAAAGGGGTAAGTATTTTGCATACCGTGTCGGATATTATCACCGGCATCCCTAATGAGCAGAATGTAGATCTGATATTGGCGAGTCAGGTTCGAGCGACGAAGTTGATATTTGCAGGAAAAATTAAATAGAATTACACATAAATGAAAAGGATAAATATAATCACACTGTTATTAGCAGGAATTTTTTCAGGTTCTATGCTACATGCGCAGGAAACCTTGACTCTTCAAGAGGCTGTAAAGTTTGCATTGGAGAACAAGGCGGAGGCAAAGAAATCCAAGCTGGATCTCGCGAATGCGCAATACAAAATCGATGAAGTGCGCGCTGGGGCACTTCCGCAAATCAACGGATCGGGATCATTGACCTACAATCCGATGATTCAAAAGAACGTGATCACGATGACAGATCAGGCTACCGGAACGGTGAATACCATCGTTGCGGAGTTTGGACAGCCATGGAATTCCCAAGCAGTAGTACAGGTGAATCAACAATTATTTAATCAATCACTTTTCACAGGCTTGAAAGCGGCACAGACTACACGTGAGTTTTACCAAATCAACGACCAATTGACAGATGAGCAGTTGATTGAGAAAGTAGCAAATGCTTATTACGAGGTTTTCCAATCGGATCTGCAATTGAATACTTTGGAAACCAACTTAAATAATACGACTAAGACTCGCGACATCCTTAAAGGACTAGTTGACGCTGGTTTGATGAAGAAAATTGACCTTGATCGTACAGAGGTTGCCATCAACAATATGTTAGCACAAAAGCAGCAGTTGATCAATGCGCAACAACTTCGTGAGAACGCGTTGAAATTTGCTATCGGAATGGATATCAGACAAGATATCGAATTGCCAAAGGAAACTTTTGATGTGGATGTGAATGTTGCAGCAGAGCAATACAATGTGGATGCTCGTACTGAGGTCAAAATATTGGAAAAACAGATCGAATTGTTGGAGCTGAACAAGAAAGCTAAGGTTTCTGAGTTCTATCCTTCACTTGCATTTACGGGTAATCTAGGTTATGTAGGTTTCGGTCCTCAGTTTCCAATCTTCAACGACAAGACTAACACGTCGAAGTTCTCTGCTTTAGGATTGAATTTAACTATCCCAATCTTTAATGGTGGAGCTACGCGTGCAAAGGTTAATCAAGCAAACGTTGATATCTTAAAAGCTAAAGTTGATCTAGAGGATACCAAATTAGGTTTGAACCTAGCTAGCGAGAATGCGAAATCACAAATTAGAAATAGCTTGTTGACTGTTGATAACAATCGTCGTAACGTCGATTTAGCAAGACAGGTGTTAGATGATACCAACAATAACTATAGAAACGGCCTAGCCACATTGACGGAATTATTAGACGCAGAGAATGCATTATCCGATGCGCAGAATAACTTGAACACTTCGCTGTTAAACTACAAAGTTGCTGAGATCCAGTTGATCAAAGCGAACGGAAACTTAAAAACATTAGTAAACGAATAATCACAACTCTTAATACTCATTATGAAACGCGCTTTAATAACAATAATAGTCATTGCATTAGCCCTAGCGGGTATATTCTATATTCTAAACAAGAATAAGGCTAAAGTGGAGCAAGAAACTGCTGTCGTAGCACAGAAAAATGCAGCGGTTGCAGTACGTATCGATACAGCTGTTAACCAACAAATGAGCTTAGCTTACCAAGCGAACGGTACTTTTATGCCGAAACAAGAAGTTACCGTTGCTGCCGAAACTGGCGGTCGCGTAGTACGTGTTTTGGTAGATGAAGGTTCTAGTGTATCAGCTGGCCAGACATTAGCAGTAGTCGAAGGTGACAAGCTAAACGTAAATGTCGCTAACGCACAGGCTGCATATGATAACGCGAGAGCAACATTACAACGCTACGAGAGCGCATTATCAACAGGTGGTGTTACGCAACAACAAGTTGATCAAATGCGTTTGCAATTTGAAAATGCAAAGAACAACTTGAAGAGTGCCAAATTAACTGCGGGTGATGTAACAATCAAAACTTCAGTAAGTGGTATTGTAAATTCTCGTAAAATCGAACCAGGCGCTTATGTAAGCCCAGGTACACCAGCATTTGATATCGTTAATGTAAGCACTTTGAAGTTACGTGTGAATGTTGACGAGAAGAACGTTGCTACTCTACGTGTTGGTCAAACTGTTCAAGTATTGGCTAGTGTATATGTAGATAAAACATTCAGCGGTAAGATTACTTTTATTGCTCCTAAATCAGATGGTAGCTTAAACTTCCCAGTTGAAATCGAGATTGCTAACAATCCTAACAACGATCTACGTGCAGGTATGTATGGTACTGCAGTATTTGGTGGCGAAGGTACAGCATCAGCATTAGTAGTTCCAAGAACGGCATTCGTTGGTAGTATCTCTGACAATAAAATCTTCGTATTGAAAAATGGCAAAGCCATTGAGACAAAAGTAACATCAGGAAGAAGCTTTGGTGATCAGATTGAAGTAACTAGCGGATTAGCTGCTGGCGACCAAGTGATCATCTCAGGTCAGATCAACTTGATCGACCAAGCTCCTGTGGAAGTGATTAAATAATTTGTGCTATTACGAAAAATAAGACATGAAGATTACTGAAATATCGATAAAACGTCCCAGTCTGATCATCGTATTATTTATAATACTGACCTTGGGTGGGATATTCTCATATTCCCAATTGGGGTATGAGTTAGTACCAAAATTTGAGGTGAACGTAATTACGATCCAAACGGTATATCCGGGGGCATCGCCTACGGAGGTGGAGAACACGGTTACCAAAAAGATCGAGGATGCCGTTTCCTCCCTAGAGAATATCAAGAAGTTGGAATCCACTTCCATGGAGAACGTTTCTGTCGTGATGATTACCTTGAACGATGGAGCCGACGTCAACTTCCTCTTGACGGATGCACAGCGTAAGATCAATACGATTCTGAAAGACCTTCCAGAAGACGTAGATCCTCCGTCGTTGAACAAATTCTCACTAGATGACGTGGCGATCATGAGTTTGGCCGTAACGTCAAATCTATCTGAGAAACAACTATACGACTTATTAGATAACAAGATTCAGCCTATTTTCGCACGTATCAATGGTGTGGCAAAGGTAGACTTAATCGGTGGTGAGGAACGTGAGATCCAAATCAGTGTGGATGCACAGAAGCTGGAAGGATACGGACTTTCTATTGGTCAGGTTCAGCAAGTTGTTGCCCAATCTAACTTAGACTTCCCTACAGGTAATGTGAGTACACGCGACAGCAGAACGACTATTCGTTTGGCGGGTAAAGTAACGGATGTGGAAGAGTTGAGAAACCTTCCGATCACGACACCTACTGGTGTTACGATTTTCTTACGCGATGTTGCTGACGTACAGGATGGTATCAAAGAGATTGAGAAAATTGCGCGCTTAGATCAACAGAATACGATCTTATTGCAGGTGTTCAAACAATCGGATGCCAACGCGGTAGAAGTATCAAAATTGGTAAAAGAAACTATTGCAACAGTTGAGACAGACTATGCAAAAGATAATATCAAAGTATTAGTAGCGAACGACTCGACAGATTATACCTTAAATGCAGCAAACAACGTAATGCACGATTTGATGATTGCGGTTGCCCTGGTAGGTTTCATCATGTTGTTCTTCTTACATAGCTTGCGTAATGCGGCGATTACCATGGTGGCTATTCCATTATCATTGATCGCAACCTTTATCGGTCTATTATTGATGGGCTATACCTTGAACTTGATGTCCTTACTAGGATTATCCCTTGTGGTAGGTATCCTTGTCGATGACGCGATTGTTGTTATCGAGAATATTCACCGCCACATGGAGATGGGTAAAAATAAAGTGCGCGCGGCTTATGACGGAGCAAAAGAAATCGGATTTACTGTATCTGCGATTACATTGGTAATTGTGGTGGTGTTCTTGCCGATTGCGATGTCAACAGGTCTAGTAGCGAATATCCTTGCACAGTTCTGTGTAACGGTTATTATCTCTACTTTACTATCATTATTGGTTTCTTTCACCGTCGTGCCATGGTTATATTCTCGTTTCGGTAAATTGGAGCATATCAATGCGAAGTCTTTCTTCGGACGCATTATCGTAGGCTTCGAAGCTGGACTTACCAAATTCACGCACTGGATTACAGGTATCCTAGAATGGTGTTTGAAAAGCAGAGCTACCAAATTAGCTACCTTGGGTCTTTCTGTTCTATTGTTCGTAGGCTCATGTAGTTTAGTGGGTATGGGATATATCGGTTCCGATTTCTTCCCAGCATCAGATAAGGGTGAGTACTTGATCCAATTGGAATTAGAGAAAGACGCATCGTTAGAGAAAACGAACTTCTTAACCCAAAAGGCAGAGGCTATTATCTTAGCTAAGCCAGAGGTTGAACGTATCATTACGTCGGTAGGACAGTCATCCGATGGGGTAATGTCGACTGCAGGTTCTCGTTATAAATCAGAGATCCACGTAATCATGAAAGATACCTATACAGAAAACTCTAAGGTTTATGCTGCGGTATTACAGCGTGAATTGGAAAATAAACTGATTGGAGCAAAGGTAAAATCAGTAAACATGGGTTTAATGGGAGCGGAGCAAGCACCATTGAAGCTAACGATTATCGGTTCGGATGTTAAGGACGCTGGTGAGTTTGCTGAAAAAGCTGCTGCATTATTGCGCAATGTTCCTGGTGGAACCAACGTGAAGTTATCTTCTGAAAGTGGTAACCCGGAGATCAATGTAAAAGTAGATCGTGAGAAAATGACTTCTTTAGGTCTTAACGTAGCGACAGTGGGTATGACCATGCAGACTGCATTCTCGGGTAATACAGACAATAAATTCCGTGCTGGCGACAACGAATACGATATCAATATCCGTTTCGATGAAGCAAGCCGTTCGAATATTGCAGACGTAAGAAACTTGAAGTTCATTAATCAGCAAGGAACGCCGATCTCGTTAGAGCAGTTTGCAGAAGTTAGCTACAGTTCAGGTCCAACCTTATTGGAGCGTCGTGATAAATCGCCGGCAGTATCTGTTCAGGCATCTATCGTAGGACGTACATTAGGTGAGGTTGCAGGTGAGTGGCAGGCAGAATTCGAAAAACTAGAGCGCAAACCAGGAGTAGTTTACATCTGGGGTGGTAACATGGAGAGTCAGGAAGAAGGATTCGGTACCTTAGGGGTAGCCTTACTAGCATCTATCTTGTTAGTTTACTTAGTAATGGTTTCTCTATACGACAGTTTCTCTACGCCTTTCGTCGTGATGTTCTCGATTCCATTATCATTCATCGGAGCGTTATTACTATTAGCTTTAACAGGCCAATCGTTGAACATCTTTACCATCTTAGGTATTATCATGTTGATTGGTTTGGTGGCGAAGAATGCGATCTTATTGGTTGACTTCGCAAACCACCGTAAAGAACATGGTGATAGCACACATGACGCCTTAGTTGCAGCCAACCATGCTCGTCTTCGTCCGATCTTAATGACGACTATTGCGATGGTATTCGGTATGATTCCAATTGCGATGGCGACAGGTGACGGTGCGGATATGAACAGAGGTCTTGCCATCGTAATTATCGGGGGTCTATTATCATCCCTTCTTTTAACCTTAGTCGTGGTTCCTGTCGTGTACTCGATATTCGACAGTATCGGAAAACGCTTCGGTAAGAAAGAAAAGACAAATTACGAAGAGTTGATGACTGAAGATTTCGTGATGAACGAAGACTATGTTGACGAAATGGACGTTAAACATACGTAGTAAGAACAATTAAAAATACCATATATGCGAGGGCTGCCTTTTTAGGCAGCCCTTTCTTTTGGTACTCCGAGATACCTCAATATAGTGTAAATAAAATATGATCTAATCTTTATGTTCGAGTAATTTTATTAATATCGTAGTGCTTTAAAAATATAGTCGATGAAAAGTTTCCTATTCGCCCCAATACTGATGTTCATTCTTTTATCCTGCCAGTCGGGCCAAAAGCCACAAGAAATTAAGGATACAGCGCGAACATTGCCAAAGCTAGATACCAATGTTCGGGAAATCCCGCAGGAAGGAGCTGTGGCAATCGATCTAACAGCCATCCCGGAGAAGTCGTTCCCCTATACCGACTCGACCAATTTTGATAATTACAAGGATGACGGAATTTCCGATCCAGCATTGATCAAAGCTTTAAAATTCGAAGGAGAATTTCAAAGCGAGCAGGATGTAAGAATCCGTTATCAGCTAAAGTTTTCTGATGATATCACCGGTTTGGTTGTGACTTATCCAATGGGAGAGCACGAACTGAATACTACACTATTATTATTGGATACAGCGCTTAAAATAGTCGATCAGATGGATATTGCATATGATGAGATTGCCGAGTCAGCAATCCGTGAGATAAGCCTGATTGAAAAGGAGAAGCTAAGCATAGCGCATTGGAATTACTTCCCCGAAGAGCCTACGGTAGAGACGAAAGTTTATCAAATTCGCCAAGACGGAAAGTTGCTACCCCTAAAGAATTAATGATTACGACTAAATAGGGTAGTTCCTATACTCGCCATGACCACGCAGGCGATAGACAGCCATTGCAAGCCCGTCAAGGTCTCCTGTAGAAATAATAAACCTGATAAAGCAGCAAAGGCAGGCTGAAGGCTCGTTAAAATGGAAAAGGTCTTTGCGGGCAATTGTTTTAAAGCGACCATATCCAAGGAGAAGGGCAATGCGCTCGATAAAATAGCAACTCCAAGACCTTGAGCAAACAACATTGGAGTAATCTTAGCCAATTGACCATCCCAAATTGCAAAAGGGATGATAAAGGCCGCTGCAATCAACATTCCAGTGGATACTGCATCTTTGCTGTCCATCACTTTAGAAACTTTACCACCCATGATGATATAAAGTGCCCAAAAGGCTCCCGCTAGAAAAGCGAGAAACAGCCCCAATAGATCAATATCTCCGGTTCCCCATGGAACGATAAGCAATATCCCAGTGCAGGCTAATAATGCCCATACGATATCCAAAAGCTTTCTCGAAAGCGCCAATGCTAAGAACAAGGGTCCGACAAATTCTATCGTCACGCCCAGTCCTAAAGGTATTCGCTGGATAGCCATATAGAAAATAAGGTTCATCGCAGCAATTCCCAATCCATAGATCGCACAATAGAGCCATTGCTTTTTGCTGAAGCTGCTGAACTTCGGCCGATTGATAAAGAACAATATAACCGCCGACAACCCAATTCTTAACGTACTAGTGCCAATGGCACCTAATGCTGGAAATAGTCTTTTCGCAAGAGAAGCACCGCCTTGAACGCATATCATCGATGCTAAGGCTGCAGGAACGGCTAGGTTTTTATTCTTCATAATTTTCAGAGTAAAGGTAAGGTTTAGATATCAGATGTTAGACATTAGATTTAAGACCTGATCCTGCCAATCCTTTCATCCTTCCTTTCCCGGTTCAAAGACAAAACATCCTCCCAATCCTTCCTTTCCTGGTTCAAAGACAAAACATCCTTCCATACTTCTTTTTTTCTAAAAAAATACCGCTAAAAAATAGCGATCAAAACGAACGCCATAGGTCTAAATACTAACTACTAATGCGAATTAAGGGTTGAAAATAGGCTTTATGAAACAGGCTGTTAATTTACCGAACACATGTACTAATAGTCCTTTGGTAGATCTGACCTTACTTGCGTTTTGTATCTGTGTTTTTTCATTTATCCAATTAAAAAAGGATTCGATTGGTTGTCTTACCCTAGATACTGCTCTTGAAAACAGATCATTATAAGCACGATCCCTGTTTTTTAAACAATCCGGCTTTCCTTGGGTTTCCCTTATCGGGGTATACATAATTGATTTCTTTTCTTTATAAAACCACTCGAAGAATGGGGCGTCACGGTATATCTTGTCACCAAAGAACGTCCTACCTGCGATGGATGCCCAATTCTCCTTAAATATGTTCAGGTCACTTTCAGATTCCTTGCTTATTACTATGCTTTCCGGACGAGGCAGCTTGGATTTGTTATAGCTGTTGAGCGCATGAAGTTTTAATCCAAAATACCAAAGCCTCTTCGTTGAGCAGAAGCTTTTATCCGTTATCTCCAGAGCTACCTTTGCTCTTCTAGTCCCACTGCAGGTTATGATGGGCATAGAGTCCAGTAGGGAAAATTCTCTGGAGCACTCTTCTGGAGCAAAGTCCTCTATAACTGACTGACAGAGAGATCTCAAAACATCAAAAAGGCGGTTGATACGGGTGTTGAATGCTACGTACGAAGTTAGCTTGGGAAACCAATCCATCAGATAATCCGAGGCGAATTTATGAATCTGCTTGATCCTTAGCCGCTGTTCCTCGTGCACACTGAATAAATAGATGGTCAAAACCTCCTGATCAGTAAAGTCAGGTTTGTTATTGTTTGAAAATCGCTGACAGTAATATTGCAGTTCACTGTCATATTTATCACACACATACTGGTATAATTTTATTAATTTTAGAGCCTTGGCCTGATTGATCATGTTCTTTTATAATGCGTAAGGAACATTATAAATATACTGATAATCAGGCTTTTATACAAGTTTTCAACCCTCTTTTTAAGAAGATTTTTCCAATATATTTCAACCCTTAATTCGCATTACTAAATACTAACTACTAAAATAAAACCCCTATCAGAACCCTTATAAAAGGGCCGTGATAGAGGTTTGATTAACTTAATAAAGGGTATTGTCTCGAACTAGTCGGTTTCCCGTTGCTTATTCGTGATCATCGACTTTATTCGGATTCGGTGGCAAAGGATTGGTATCCTTTTCCGGACGTTTTCCGGTATCATGTTCGACGTCCGTTTTTGTTTCTTCTTCTTTTGGATATTTTTTTTCTTCTTCTTCCTGTAGGGTTTCTTTCTTGCTCATCTTAATTTATGTTGTTCTGATAGTAAAACAATCCACTCCCGAAAAGGTTTGGTCTGCTTGGTAAAACCTTCTGAAGGATTAAATGTTCCTGATATAGAAAAAACAATATGCTATGATCGATATCCAAAATATCTTTTTGAAGGATGTGGAGTTGTCCTTCATCTTGGAGATTATTAGTCGGACGTTGATGATGTTTCTTATCATCCTGATTGTACTGCGTTTATCGGGCAGGAGAGGTGTCAGGCAACTTACGCTATTTGAGGTGGCTATTATTCTTGCCATGGGTTCTGCTGCCGGAGATCCGATGTTTCAAGAGGATATTCCTATACTCTATGGTTTCATTGTTTTATTCTCGATTATACTTTTCTACAAGTTCATCACTTGGTTGACGCAGAAGAATCGCTTTTTCAACGAGCTGATGGAGGGCAAGCCCATGTGTGTTGTCAAGAACGGGATGTTTGAAGTCAAGAAAGAAAGCGATAGTGACTTTTCGCAGATGGAGTTCTTTGCAGAATTGCGGAATCAGTCTATAGAGCATCTGGGGCAAGTTCGCGTTGCTTTATTGGAGGTAGATGGAACCATGAGCGTGCTATATTATCCCGACGAGGAAGTTAAATACGGGTTGCCTTTATTTCCAGACGACCAATATAAGATTACTTCGTTGGAGGACGGTGGACCCTTTGCTTGTTTGTTCTGTGGAAATGTGAAATCGACTTTAGAAACTTGCGAGGACCGATGCGACCGTTGTGGGAAAAGGGAGTGGGCACATGCAATAAATTCACGTCGGATAGGCTAGAAGGGGATTTTCAAAACAATTTCTATAGCCGCCTGTTAAGTCATAAAGAAAAAAACAATTATTTACATGGAAGAGAAAAAGAAATCCAATTTCTTTAAAGACAGTTTTAGCATATTGAAGAACTCTGTAATGGGGTTTATGAACGAGGATAGTTTGAAATACAGTGCCTCGTTAGCCTATTATACTATATTCTCCCTAGGACCTATCTTGGTCTTGATGATTTCTCTCGCGGGCATATTTTTGGGCGAGGAAGCGATAAAGGGAAAAGTATTTACAGAATTGAACGGTTTGGTAGGTGCGAGTGCTGCACGCCAAATTCAGGAAGTGATCAAGAACTTAGAACTCTCCGGTAAATCTACACTAGCACTCATCATCAGTATCGTTACTTTGATCATCGGTGCAACTACAGTATTCGGGGATATACAAAACTCCATCAACAAAATATGGCATGTTCGCGCAAAACCTAAAAAGGGATGGTTGAAGTTGATTACCGATAGATTATTATCCTCATCTTTAGTTATTGGTTTGGGATTCTTATTGGTTGTTACATTAGTGGTCAACGGCGTAATCTTAACACTGACCGATCGCTTGCTTCGTTACTTTCCAGATATGACAGTGTTCGTTATGGATGCTATTAATTTCTTATTATCCTTCGGTATCACTTTCGTTTTGTTCGCTGTGATCTTTAAGGTCTTACCAGATGTAAATATTAAGTGGAAAACGGTTCGTGCCGGAGCGCTATTTACGGCTATACTTTTTATTTTCGGTCGATTTGGGATCGGCTTATATCTTCAAAATTCAGATACGGAAACCACTTATGGAGCTGCAGGATCTATTGTGTTGATTTTGCTTTGGGTTTACTATACGGCGGCTATATTATATTTTGGAGCTGTATTTACTCGTGAGTATGCCACCTACAAAGGCGTCAGTATCGAGCCTTCGGAGTTTGCTGTGCATGTAGAAACGAAAGAAATAGAAAGGAATGTGGATGAAATCCCCCCCGCGCCATTGACGACGGAGGAGACGGTTACTGAGAAGTAATCTAATCAGCGTCTATTGCTGCATAGAAGTTTTCAACTCTTTTTTCTAGGTCTGCAATGATTGCTCCGGCAAAGTCTTTCTTTCCAAGTTTAATCGCATGGTAGAGCGCACCGGGACTGAATACATTGACTTCCATGATTTTATCGCCTACGATATCTAAGCCTACTAAATACATATTATCGTTCTTTAGGGTCAGCGAAACTTGTTTCGTCAGGTTCAAGATATCCTCGGTTATTTCGGCCACTTGTGCGGTAGCTCCCTGATGGATATTGCTTCTGATTTCATTTTCCGGTTGCACACGTTGTACTGCAGCATAAACGCCATCGACAACCAAGGGTTCGCCGTCCATCAAAAAGAAACGTATATCTCCCTTATGAGCTTCTGGAAGGTACTCCTGTGCAATCACATAACCGTCGCGAGCAATCGCTTCAACAGTCTGCTTTAGATTTTGTCGTTCATCGTATTTAATCATGAATACGTTCTTTCCACCCGAGCCTTTCAATGGTTTGAGGATGATCTTATCGTTCTGCTCCTCTAAAAAACGTAGAATGTCTTCGTGATTTCTAGTAACCATTGTTTTTGGACGAACGGCTTTCGGGAAGTTTTCTAGATATAATTTATTATTTGCCTGCACCAGATTATCGGGGTCATTGATTACAAATCCACCGTTCTTTTTCACTAATTGAGCAAACTGTATTCCGCTTGCGGCAGCCCAAGGTCTGTTGATCATATCTAAGGTCGGGTCGAAGCGCAGCCATAATACCTCTACCGTAGAGAGGTCGACCAAAGTCTTTTTGGCGTCTTTAAGATGTTTCATCAACTTATCGCCGGTATCAATTTGCTGCTCCGGCTCAACGATTCTACAGTGAGCCAGAACGCGCTGCTCGTCTTCATAGACAAAGTCGGCAAGCCCAATATACATTACCGTGTGTCCTCTTTCGAGTGCCTTCAACGCAAGGATAGTGGTGGTGAATTTTTCCTCTTCCTTATGGGTTTGATTTATTAAAAATGCAATTTTCATATATACAATCGGATTAGATTATTCTACTAGTTTAAATATGGATCCTTTTTGAGTTACTTCCTGCCATTTGGGTTTATAATCGACAGACATATAGCGCGGTATTATCGCTGGAGGTATCAAGACACCGCGTTGCAGCAAGTCTTTGATAATGGGCAAGTAGTCTTTTCGAATCTTACCCATCATCAACAGATCGACCTCATTTCCTTCTTTGATGTAGTTTAACAACTCGATGATCCCTTTTAAATAAAGCGCATCCTTCGTTAATCCACCACCACGATATACCCGCATGGTTAAGTTAAAAGCCGTTTCCGGAAGAAAAAGGTATTGATCGACGAGCATGTCGAAGGTATCGGTGAAGGTATTTCCCAATAACATATGGTGAACAGCAATCACGCGGGCGGCAATAATTCTAAGTCTATCGTTGTTCAGCCCATTGACGATGTATTCAGACAGCACTGCTAGACCTTCTTGCAGCTCCTCGTATCCCGGTACACCCAGACTGAACAGATTGAGCGGCTGTTGGCGACCATTGAAATAAGTGACTACATGTGTCCCGATTTCATGTTGAATCAATGCCATTGCCCTTGAGCGGGTAAGTTTATACTCTTGACTGATGTTCAAGGCTCCACGGTTGACCATGACGCCTGAAATATCTTCACGAACGCGAACAGGGCTATTGAATTCGGTATTTTGTTTTTGTAAATATCGTATTTCCTCACGTGCCATTTTCGCGAAATCATTTGCCGAGATAATATCATCCGATCTCTTCGCGACCTCCTCACGCTCTGTCATCATCAATAGCGCCAGCGCAGAGTTGTATAGTTTCTCCGAAACGTTTCCAAATACCTGTAAACTGCCGTGAAGGAAATCTTCTTTTCCACGATCGGCAAGCATGGTGATCATGGAGTCGAGCTCGGCGCGTTTGTCCCGAAAGATGTAGGCCATCGTAGGGTCGTATATATCCTCGATTCGTAGGTTGTAAAGTCTACGTTTAACGAGGTCTGGGTCGACGTGCATAGGTCGATATAGAAACTTCGGGGTCTTCCAGAACTTGTCTTTCTTAAACTGTAGCCAGGCTTCGTGCGCATTGAGCGGAGTGACCATGAGCAGGAAGTCGAACTTCTTTGTTTCTTGAGCCAATGCTTGGTCGATCTCAACCATTAATGGTGTCAATTCCTGATGCACATTGATGCGTTGAGCCGTAGCATTGAGGTGGGTGTAGACCCGTAGAAACTCGAAAAACAATCGGGACAGAGATTTCGCCAAAGACTCTCTATAAATCCGCATCAACAAAGGCAGCACATTGTCGGCTTCGTCAAGATAGTTCTGTTTGATGGAGATACCCATCAGTAAGATCTGCTTGTTCTGCAGTTCCTTTTTGGAAAATAGTTGTTTCGTATCAGGTGGGTGGGGGATATGCTGATCCTTCTCAATGCCTACGCGTATTTCAGGCGCTTCTAAGCGAATGTTTTTTTCAAGGTACTCAGCTAAGGGTAATAGATCCTTTTGTGCTACATGGACTTCTATATCGTCTTTCTGCTTCTCATCTGCAATCCATACTTCAATTAGCAAGCAGGCGCCAAACTCTTCGGCAAGTTTTTGCGCAATAGGGCGAATCCATTCTTCTAATGGAAAACCCGATGACTTGCAGACGATACTTGCATTTTCTGTCTTTGCCAAATCGACAAGCATCTTGTCGCGCTTCTCCATCTCAGGTACCCGATATATGAAAATATAAGGGACAATCTTGTTGAAGATAAACTTTCCAACATTTGGAATTTGGTAATGAATAGCCGATCGCTTGTTAATAGCGTTTAGAATCCTCTGTAGTGGTTTATTCTTTTCGGTCATTTTCGAAATAATGCGTTAGAGTTTTCAACGAGTTCAGTAACAGTTGCTTGCAGGCAGTAATTTTGCTGGGGTCCGGAACGCCTGTCCATTCATCCATAAAGTCTTTTCTAAACTCTATAGAGATTACACAACCCGACTGCCCAAATTGGTTGTTAAGGTGTTGATTGAGATAACCTCCCTTAAATTTAACGTTTTCTCGTATATCAATCGTCTCTCCGTCAAGGGTTTCTTTCTGAAAACTTTCGATGAACAGGTCGATCAGGTGTCGCCACTTCGGTTGTATAAATGCTGTGCCCAGATTTATCTGCGGGTTGGCATCTTTATCGATCTCTTCCGTTGGGCCTTCGCGTTTCGCATTGTAACTATGTATGTCAAAGATGAAAAAGAACCCGAATTGAGCGATGGTCCTTTCGATTAATGCCTCTATTTCCTGATAGATCATGGCATGCTCTTTTTGGAGTCGGTTGACTTCCGCTTCGGGTAACTGATTCCATACATGCAGTCCCCAAGCCTGTTCAGGCGTCAGGTAAATTGCATTTTCCAAATTTCTATTGATGTCTAATTGAAATCTTGAACTTCCACCGATGAATTGGTTGATGGGTAATTCGGCCATTGCTGCGGTAAAGGGATCTTCTTCGCGCAAGCGCTCGGTTTCCGAAAGCCGCATGTACGGCATTAGTTCTTCTTCAATTTGATGCCCATCATGTATGGCGAAAGCCCAAAAAGGACTATCAACCTGGTTGATATGATATTTCGTCATTTGATTCATACGTGTTTTTATAGGAAATGCCCGTAGTGTTTAAACAGCTAAATGGGGGAATGGTTTGTCTATTAGGGAGATTAATAAGAAAATAGAACAATATACTACACGGTCTGTTCATACGTTGAAATGGTATAACCAATTAAAAAGGAGGTTGTTATGAACCTAATCGAACGCATTGAGCACTGGGGCGACGCGCATCACCCTCGTTGGATAGACTTCGTCCGCATTTCCCTAGGGCTGGTCATCTTCGCAAAAGGAGTTAGTTTTATCATGGACAGAGATTCTGTCGCATCGTTGATCGAACAGACGCATTTTCAGTTGTCTATTTGGTCGGCGGTACATTATGTGGTGTTTGCACATATTGTGGGTGGGATTTTTATCATCCTTGGTCTGCGCACGCGACTTGCCGTAGCACTACAGATTCCAATTCTAATTGGGGCGGTTTTCTTTGTGAATATTACAAAGGGATTTAGTTTTCTTAATTCGGAGTTTTGGCTTTCCCTTATCGTTTTGATGCTATTGATCTATTTCTTGATCGTAGGGTCGGGGCCTATGTCTTTAGACAAGGAAATGGATAAGCCGGGCTATAAGCGGAGAATCTAAACCAGATTGCTACAGCTCGTAGGTTGACTTAAATTAAGTCGAATGCAATTGCGAATTTCAGGAATGCTGCAAAAGTTTTGCAGTCTAGCTTCTGTATGATGTTTTTTCTGTGAGTATTTATGGTATGAACGGATACGAATAAGCTATCTGCAATCTCTTTTGATGAGGCACCATTGGCTATAAATCGAATAATTTCTTTTTCGCGTTTAGTCAATGCCGCGTAACGACGATAGTTCTGTTTGACGAAGTCATGGTCGTCAAGGACTTTATTGACTTTGTTGACCATATTTCCGCAACCCTCAATCGGCGTCGCAATGATCATCAGTTGATCGACGAATTTGTCGTTTTCGGGATTTTGGACAAGTTTGCAGATGGTGTAAAACCATTTATACTCCAATTCGTTGTGAAGCTTTACTTGTTGGAAGAAAGAATATTGCTGATGTGGATCCTTTTCGGAAATGTATTGTTGCAATCCTAGAACGCATTGTTCGACTTCTTCTTTCACAAAATACTTCTCGTAATAAGCTAAACCTAGATGATTAATTTCCTCGACAGATGTTCCCAGTAGATTACAGCCGAACTCGCTCATATAGCTTACTCGAACCGGCGTATCATCTATGATATCATGCATCATGATAGCGGCAGGAATCTGTTCTCCAATTTCCTCAATATTGAACTTTGCATTTGACATCCCCTTTCCTAGAGAGGCGAACTGTCCGGCTATTGGGTAGCTGAGCATGGTTTGGATAATAATTTTAATTCGGGTTAATTATCTTGTAAGTGTAAATCTAAGGCGCTTTTTCAGTTATGACAATATTTTTTATCAAAATACCTAAAATGAGGTATATGCTTTTGAAGTAAAAGGAAAGGTCATTAGCTTGATGAGTTTCTAACAATCTCGGGCATTGGATTTAAAACGACAATGGGTTCAATAGTGAGGATAACACTTGTTTGAATGTCAGGGCGCACTTTTCTTGGGAGATATAAACATAAGAAGCTGCCCCAAATAGGGCAGCTTCTTTATGCATATGTGCAAATTAATAGTTTAGGGATAACCCTACGCCGAATCCCATATCGGAGTCGTAATGCGTACGAATTCCCATATGCCTGGTAATGATATATCGCAGATCTGCCATATATTCCTTGTCTGAGTTGACCATAAATCCACCCCGCAATCTTTTGGAAAGTGGGATATCTTCGCGCATAAGCTGTAATCTTACATTCCCGTCGTGGTAGAGCTCTGCTTGGAAACGAATCAACATCGGCAAAGTATATACAAAACCTGCAGAGAATAGCGCCCTTTCGTGTTTACTGTTTGTCTGTCCGAAGATGTTCGTCTCAGGGCCATGATCCTCGAGATTTCTATAGCGCCAGTCGAAACCAATAAATGGCATAAACCATTGCATGCGGTCCACAAAGCGGCCGAGATGTGTTTCTACTTCATAGCCATGCATATCATGGTAGCCTAATCGCCATTCGGAGGTCAATTGCCATCGCGCATTATGGAGCATTAGCTCACCGTCATTGCCATTAGTAGCGAAGTCGTTTTGAATCATAAAATGCGGCATATTGCTCTCGCGCTGAAGCATGCGGTAAGCTTTTTCCTTGTTGGGAAGCTTCGGATTATCCGGCTGTCCTTCCGTGCTGAATACCCTGTTCATCCCTGCCATCATGTGGTATAGAATGTGGCAATGGAAGAACCAGTCGCCATGTACATTCGATTCGAACTCGATGGTGTCTGTCTCCATCGGCATAATATCGAGCACATTTTTTAGCGGAGCATAATCTCCCTGTCCATTTAAGACACGGAAGTCATGCCCATGCAGGTGCATTGGATGCCGCATCATGGAATTATTATACAATATGATACGTAGGGCTTCACCTTTTTTGATGGGGATCTTGTCCACTTCGGAAAGCACTTTATCGTCTAAACTCCAGACATAACGGCTCATGTTTCCCGTCAGTTCAAACTTGAGCTCTCGAACCGGCATTCCCTCAGGGAATTTGGTTGATTTGGGAGAGCGTAGCATTCCGTAGTTTAATGTAATAATATCACTGTTTTGATGTTGAGCATGGGCGGCAGCCGTTGTATCAGGTTGATTGTGCTCCGCCATATTTTGATGGCCGCTATGATCCTGTTTTTGTTCAGCATGATTCATTCCCTGATGTTCCTGGTGAGCTTTGTCATCTTTCTTATTAGTTGCGGAATGATCCATGTTTTGATGATCTCCATGCTGCATACCTTTCCCCTCCATCTCCGGATACATGACAGTGTTCATATCCATGCGTTGCATGGACATCTTCATCCCCATATCGTCCAGATCGCCGTTCATTTTCATCATGTCGTTCATCATTTTCATCCCTTCGAAATACTTCAATTTGGGAAGTGGAGCGACGAGTTGCTTCACGCCCGAGCCGAGGTAGATGGACGCGTTTTTTGTTCTATCCTCTGGTGTCGCCATGAATTCATAAGCGAAACCATCTTCCGGAATCTCAACGACGATATCGTAGGTTTCCGAGACAGCAATCAGCAGCCTATCGACTTTAACGGGTTCTACATCGTTTCCATCGTTGGCAACTACCGTAATCTTCCCGCCTGCGTAGGTTAGCCAAAAGTAGGAGGATGCTCCTGCATTGATGACCCGAAGCCTGACTTTATCGCCGGCTTTGAAATCCGAAAGAGACTGTTCGCTGCTGCCGTTAATCAGAAAGCGATCGTAATAGACATCGCTGACATCCATTGCCAACATGCGCTTCCACTCATTCGTAACTTTTGTCTTGAAGTGGCCCTCTTTGATGGCTTCTGCATAGCTTTGTGTCGCGTTCTTTTTGATGGCAAACCAATCATTTGCGTTGTGCAACATACGGTGAACATTGTCGGGATTGAGGTTGGTCCATTCGCTCAAAATAATGGGAATGGAAGGCAGGTCGTCAATTCCTTTGCGATTGTCCTGATCATCCTCCCGCTTCTTTAGAATCATTGCACCATACATACCGATCTGTTCCTGCATGCCGGTATGGCTATGATACCAATGCGTACCGTTTTGGATAATCGGGAATCGGTAGATGTAAGTGCTCTTTGCTTTTATCGGAATCTGTGTCAGGAAAGGGACGCCATCTTCAGGATTGGGAAGATAGACTCCATGCCAGTGCATGGAAGTGGGCTCATCCATTTCATTATGTACATGGATTTCCGCCGTGTCGCCTTCGGTAAAAGTCAGCGTTGGCATGGGAATCATCCCATTGACGGCAATAGCCCGCTTTTCCTTGCCACTGTAGTTGACCGATGTATCCTTCACATATAGATCGTACCTAACAACCTTTTGCGCCATGGCGGAAAGGCTGAAAAGTAGGAATATGCTAAGGATGCTATATATTCTTAGCTTTTTCATAGATATCCTTAGAAATAAAATAAATTAACCTGTGCTTTAGTTTTAGATTTTTTCTTTTACTTCGCCACAGTTCATCATTTTAGATCCGAAATAAGGATTCTTGATAGCGTCTTCTGCACTGAGCCAATAGGCGCCTTTATTATTGTTTGCCATCGGGCAGAACTGCCAATACAATGCCGTTGAACCTTGCGATGCTTTTGCTAGGGAATATAGATGATTCGATAATGCCATGAAGCTTTGGCGTTGTCTGTTGATATCAGTTGATTTCTCAATTGAAGCAGCTTCCGTCTGAATTCCTTTCATCACTTTCATCCAAACCTCATGCTCTTCATGTGCTAGTTTTCCCATTTCAACTTGGCCGATGGAAGCAGTCAAAGCTTTTGCTGCCGTAGCAGCAGCCTTTGCATCCGTTGCCACTAACGCATTCTTCACCGCAAGATAGTTTTTAAACACCGGCGCTAACTGCGTATTTGCTGTTGCATCGCCGTTGTGCTGACTATGGTCGATATTCGCATGCTCCTTAGCGGAAGGTTTATGCTGGCTGTGATCCATCCCCTGATGTTCGTTATGCTCCGCCTTAGCTACCGTATGATCGCGTTCGTATAAGCAACATTCATGAAGTTTTGCATAGACGTCATCCGGAGCACGAAAAGATTGGTTGTCATATCCTGCCTGAGCAATTTTCTTCAATATGGCTTCCTCGGAAGTTTTATCAGGATTGAAGGTAAGGACAGCTTGCTGGGTATCTTCATCCCATTCAGCTTTGGAGACCTTTGGCTCGTATGCCGCAGCTTCGATAGTTTTCTTGCACATCGCACAGTTTCCTTTTATTTCTACGGTGCTAGTTGTCGCGTTCTTAATCTGTGCATGGACAGTTAAAGAAGATATGATGATAATGGAGGCAATGAATGCCTTAAGATTTTTCATTTTAAGTATTTTTAAATAGACAATTGACAAGCATAATTCATGCTTGCATATTAAATAACCAATAAAACAGGGGGTATTTAGGCTATTTTAGGTGGGATAAAAATACTTGAGAATCCATTAGAAACAACAAACTGTTGTACTTCTGTATTTTGGATATTGACGGTATAAGATGGGATTTCGAATTCGAATAAAAAAATGCCGAGTTGCAAATGTCCAATCATGGGAGTTGCACAACAGCAAATTCCTTTACCTGCGCAACCCATAGGGCGCTCGGTAGAACTACTGTTTTCTTTTGATTGCTCAGCATCTTTGTGACAGCATGCATGTTCCTCCGCATCCTTCTGTTCACTACTTTGATGCTCGCAGTGCTGTGTCTCTTCTTTTTCATGTGGAATCTCACAGGCTTGCCCGAGCGATGGAATAAACATCGCAAAACTTAGTAGGCATATGAGAAACAATGATTTCATGTATACAGTAAACAGTATCGTTACTAAAAAGTTTTCTATTAATGATAGACTTACTTTTTTATCAAATTTATAAATAACTCCGAACCTTGTCTTGGTTGAATACTATTGTAACAAGGTTCCATTTTGTGAATATCAAAATAAGCAGCAAATGCTGGGTGATATTCCGCAATATGACCACCAAATGGAGGTCCATCTTTCTCAAAATCAATATTGAATAGCAACCCCACCAATCGGCCTGCAGGATTTAGCAATGAAGCCATCTTTTGAATGTATTGCGGACGCAAGCTAGGATCTATCGCGCAAAAGAAAGTTTGCTCTAACACTAAATCATACGATTCATCGAGCTCGAAGAAATTCCCCAATATCACCTTCACTTCAGGATTGTCCTTAAATTTTTCTTGCGCATTAGCCACCGCGATAGGAGCTATGTCGATCAAGGTAATGTTCGAAAAGCCCTTTTCTACTAGGTAGGATGCCTCGTAAGCATTTCCACAGCCAGGAATTAAAATAGCGATATCCTTATTGGTCAGCCCATCGACATAATGTGTCAGCGCTGGTGAAGCATAGCCTATATCCCAACCTGTCTGCTTGGTCTCCCAGCGCGTATTCCAAAACGTCTGTGCAGATTGTGGATCTCTTAGTTCGTTGTTCCCTTCCATAGTGACTGATGTTGAAGGCAAATTATCAATATTTTACGAATTGTTGATGAACATACTGTCATTTCTTAAACATAAAGTCTTTGATACTACTACTTTTGGAAAAGCATGACCGTGTGATTATCCTCAGCATCGTAGGGGATAATTGTTGATTTAATAAGCTTGAAGCCTCTAGTTTTTAGTTCTTTCTGCAATTCGCGTTCGCGATGGAAGTAAAACTTTACACTTCCCAAGGGGTTGCTCTTGACTTCTGGTGCTGCCGGATCACCCTCAACAAAAGATAGGTAGAGTAAGCCTTTGTTGTTCAGTTTTTCGGAAGCGTCGTCTAGAAATTGTTCTGTTTCGGATGCATTGAGGTAGGGGATACAGAAGCCGGCTATTACGGCATCGAACTGTCCATTCAAAATGCTGATAGCACGCGCATCCAATAAATAGAACTCGCCTGTTGGGACATGCTTTCGCGCTATCTCCAGCATGTTTTCGGCGATATCAATTCCAACAATCTGCAAGGATGGATAAAACTTCAGTAAGTATCGCGCACTATTACCGGGACCACAGCCTACGTCGAGTATGCGGCCCTGCTTATTTGGAAGATGCTTTAAAAGGGCGTCATAGCTTTCGTTATAGATATCCATGTCCATGAATTTAGTTTCATAGATCTCAGCGATATTGTTCCAAGTGTCGAAGGTTTCAGATTTATCTTCTAATTCCTGTTTCTCCGTTAGAATATAACAACCAGCTTCGCTTGGATGATCCAGTACCAAACTCTCCGGATCCTCTTTTCGGACGAGGTTTATGATCATCGCATCGCCAATAGCAACGAGCGTAAAAATAATGGCAAGCATGAGTAGTGTCGGGCTGCCTATCGCGATAGCGATAATTGCCGGTAAAACGCCCATTAGCAAGCCCGGCATAGCCGCACCAATAATATAATGTTTGAGTTTTAAGGGCTCTCTACAATGACAATAGGGGGTAAGCATCTTTTTCAAAATACCATATTTCATAGCTTTATGGCCGCCCTTTGCATAGATGCTCCAAGTCAAGCCATGTATCGCTTCATGAACGACAATCCCAACGATTAATACCAAGAAAAAGCCTATGCCGTTTAAAAATGCTGTTCCGGCTCCAATGCTATTCAAGGTCTGCTTTATCGATTCCTTAGTAAACTGATCGGACCAAATTAGTATGTAAGGTACGATATAAACAAGGGCGATAGGAAACACCGCCAGACAGCCAAGTGTATTTGCTTTTACTAAGTCTATAATGCGTTTTTTCTGATGATATTTCGATAAATCGATTTCCATAATTAATATTTAGTTTTCCTGATAGACCATAAAGATCATGTCAAATCCTGGAGCCCAGTAGTCTTTATGCTGTTCTTTAATAACGAAGCCATTCTTCTCATAGAAGCCATAAGCAAATTGGGACGTCCGGACAATAATTCTTTTTACTTTACCCTGTGTTTTTATTCTATCCAAACGATATTGTAACAATTGTTTGCCAATCCCGCTGCCATGCATGTGGGCATCTACAAAGTCCCAACTGATATAAGCATCCTGCTCCTTGTAGTTAATTCCGCCGGCAGCAACGATATGATTATCCTGCTCCACTACATAATAATCTTCGATTTCATGGGCTAGGTAGGTTTTCAAATCTTCGTATTCCTCAGGTGCGAAATAGGTAGGAATATTAGAGCTTAGCAGATTTAATACTTCGCTAAGATCATTTGCCTGATAGGGTCTAATTGTCATTTCCAACGAAGGGATTAATTTTCAGCATTAAACTTATCAAAGCTGCGCCAATATTTGTCTTTGTAAATATCAAATTCAACGCGGAAATGTTCCGCATATTTTACTGCTATTTCCTCCATTACGCGCGACGGCTTCCGAAACTCACGACATGCAAAGTTTATTTCGCGCAGGCCGTTTCCAGTTTCCCGAATGACATTGATATATCCATCAACATCTCTTAAACGATCCATCAGCTCGACTTCCAGGTCTTCCATCAGCTTGTAAATCCTTTCGTTAGGTAATCCAGTCTCGGGGTTAGGGTCATAGTGTATCATTACGACGAGAATCCAGGGGTGCGAAGCCTTATGCTCCCAATTAAGGAGCGTATGGTTGACGATCGCAAAGATCGGCATCCCGTTTTCTAATTCTCCCTGATAAGAACCATAGTGATCTTCTTTGGAATAATGGGTAATGTCGGTATATCGCTCCACAAATTCCTTTTCTCGCCAGATTAAGTATGCATCAAGCTTTTCTATCGGAATCAATTCCGGAATATCATCGCCCGGTCCTCTCACACGCATATTGTCGATCATGGTAATCGACTTCAATTCCCCCAGCGAGTTATCTAAATAGATACATACGCCATTGAAGATATCATCATGGTCCTTTTCATCATAGTCGTCATAGACAGCAATAATGTCGATCTCATCCGGAAATTCGGGGTGTTCGACCGGGTAGAATTGTATGTTCTTGCTGCTGAAGTCGCGACCGAACATCTTAACTCCAAAACCTTCAACATCACTGGCCTGTTTTAAAGCAACGAATTGCCACTTATCTATTTGCGGAGCTTCCCTTACGAGATCTTCCACGAAGGCGATGTTCCGTATGATTGCATCTGGCGTAAAAGTAAGTTCAGCAATATTCGTCTCTTTATTGATGCCCACCAAAAAGAAGATGCGTTCATGCAGTTTATAGAGCTGATCAGCAAGAGGACTGAAGAATTTATTCTCGATATCAGCGCCTTCGTCAATAGCGTTGTAGAAGGTATCAGCTTTACGTTCAAACCATTTCCAAAAGTCCGCTATCGTTTCTATGTTATTGTCATCGGCAGAGTTGCTCTTAAAAAGCTTGTTAAATACGCTCATTACTTTTCGTTTAGTGCTAATTGATAACAATTTAATAAGAATAGGTGGATAATTAAACTTTAGAGCATATTTACGCTTAAAACTTTCATCCTTCCATTGTGAGCAATACTGGGGGTGAAAGTTGCTGATTGCCATGGAGAACAGACACTTTCAGAAAAAAAGCACCTCGTTGGAGGTGCTTTCGTATATGCTTTTGCTGCTTATGCTAAAGGAGCAGGTGCTTCTTCTTCAAACAAAGGCAGTTCTTTGATGATATGGTACCAAGTAATTACTTTCTTGATATCCGAAGAGTAAACTCTTTGTTCATCATGACCCGGAGCAACCTCTCTAAAGAAGTTTCTCAACGTATCGCCATCTGCTTTCGCATCTGGAGTATTTCCATCATTCGCTTTGATAGCTTCGAAAACATCGATCAAACGAATCTCATCATCTTCACCATAGATCGTGATGTCTTCCAAGGTTGCCATCTTTGTAGTCGACAAGTTAACAACCGATTTAATCTTTGCTTTATCTAAAGTTTCTAGAATAAAACCACCTTTATTTTGTCCGATTAACTTAAATAATCCTGGTTTTCCAGTTACGGAAACTAATCCTCTTAAATTCATCTTTCTCTTTATTAATCTTCAATAACTTCAATACCTAAGATACGATCGCCTTGGCGGATATCGTCTACCACATCTACGTTCTCGATTACTTTACCAAAACAAGTGTGGTTTCTGTCTAAGTGTGCCGTATTGTTGCGGCTATGGCAAATAAAGAATTGTGATCCGCCAGTATTGCGACCAGCATGTGCCATTGATAACACACCGCGGTCGTGGTATTGGTTATTTCCGTCTAATTCACAGTCAATTTTGTAACCCGGACCACCAGTACCTGGCATTCCTGTTGCGCCTTCGCGCGTATTCGGACAACCACCTTGGATTACGAAATCGTTGATTACGCGGTGAAACGTTAATCCATCGTAATATCCTGATTTAGCCAATTTAATAAAGTTCGCTACTGTATTCGGTGCATCTTCTGTGTAAAATTGCACAGTCATATCACCTTTTTCTGTTTTGATAATTGCTTTACTCATAAGTTCAATTCATTCGAAAAATATTTACAAAGATAAGGTTTTAGGCTAAAATTGGAAGTTATCCGGTTAAGATGTTGATATTGAATGCGTTTAAGTCTGATTGAATTCGTATATTTAGAAGGAATCGATTGTTAATCAAATAGATATCACATGTTTCAAAAAATGGTCATCCGCGAATGGGCAGAAGCCGATAGACCGAGAGAAAAACTACTGGAACGAGGCCGTCGGGCTGTGACCGATGCAGAGTTATTAGCGATAGTTATCGGTTCTGGATCTCGAACAGAAACAGCCGTCGAACTCTGTAAGCGCGTTCTAGCGGGTGTTAATCATAACCTCCTTCAACTCTCCAAACTCGAAGTCCATGACCTCTGCGAATACAAAGGCATAGGCGAGGCGAAAGCAATCAGTATTATTGCTGCGCTCGAGCTCGGAAGGCGGCGGCAGGAAACCAAACAGACCGATATTCCGATCCTTAACTCCAGCAAACTTGTCTACGAGTTCTTCCGGTCGCAATTGCAGGATCTACCGCATGAAGAATTCTGGACTATCTATCTGAATACTGCATGTAAGGTCGTCGATACGCAGTTGATAGGAAGAGGGGGCAATGATTTTACGCCGGTTGACATCCGCACCATCTTTCGATTTGCCTTGCTCAATAAATGCCACTCCATTATTCTAGCACATAATCATCCGTCCGGTACCTTGAAAGCCAGCGATACAGATATAAAGATTACCCAAAAGATTGTTCGAGCCGCTGAATTGATCGATATCCGTGTCCACGACCATCTAATTTTCACCGACTGTGCTTACTTAAGCTTTCGTGATGAAGGATTGCTATAATCCGTAAAATTCTTATCCTACATCAATGCCCGGGCAAACCCTTTTGTTCAAATTTGCGTTATCAAATAAGAAGGATACACATTATGGCAAAGTATATTTATCACGAAGCGGATTCAAGAGGAGATGCAAATCACGGCTGGTTGCACTCTAGACATACATTTAGTTTTGCAGGATATATGGACGCAGAACGCATGAACTTCGGAGTTCTACGCGTCCTGAACGACGACTATGTATCCGGAGGTATGGGATTCGGGAGGCATCCACATAGCAATATGGAAATTATCTCCATTCCATTGGAAGGCGAGCTTGCACATAACGACAGCATGGGCAACGGTTCGGTAATTAAACCGGGCGATATACAGGTGATGAGCGCCGGAACAGGAATTGAGCACAGCGAATACAACCATTCGGAGGTAGACCCTGTGAAATTCCTGCAGATATGGGTAATCCCCAATAAACAGAACGTCGAGCCACGCTATGATCAGCAAGCCATCGACAAAGAAAAAGCACACAACAATTTCTTACAGATCTTATCCCCAAATGCCGACGACGAAGGCGTATGGATCCATCAAAATGCCTGGTTCCATCTCGCAGAATTCGAAGCAGGATACACCCGCGAATACGTACTGAAAGATCCAAGCAACGGTCTGTATGTTTTCGTGTTAAAAGGAGATATCGAAGTCGGAAAACAATTGATGCACACTCGCGATGGCCTAGGAATCATCGGCGAGAAGCATGTGTCTATCAAGGCTAGTACCCCTGCAGAGTTTTTGTTGATGGAAGTGCCGGTGGGGTAGTAGTAGTTAGTATTTAGTAGTTAGTAATTAGACCTAGGGTCGCCATGCTATTGCAAAAAAATAGTTCGAATTTATTATTTAAACCTTCTTTCTAGGTCTTAATAATAAATTCGAACTATTAAATACTAGCCTAACTTAGCGTTAATACCTTCTTTCTAGGTCTTAATACTAAATACTAACTACTAAATACTAACTTAAAATTCCCAACCAGCAACCTTTCCCAATGTTCTTGGGATATCAACATTATCCATCTTATGGCTGAAGTTTTCAGCGCCTACGCCGATTGCATAAACCGGGATATATGCAGCTGAGTGGCTTCCTGATGCCCAACTGATAGACGACACTTTGTTTAAAGCGTTGATTGCTAGGGAAGCAATTTTATCGTTGTTTGCGTATAGGCTTTTTGCCGTTTCATTTTGGTGATTCACGAAGCTCTTTTCGTAGGCTGCGAAGATTTCTTTCTCTTCTTTTTCGCTAACTTTTACGTTGTTCCATAGACCTGTTTGCTCGCTCAACAAGGCTTTCACTTGTTCCCAAGATGCGCTATTGTTTTTCTCGCGGAGCTCGTTGATTTTTGTGGAAAGCGCTTCTTGCGAAATTTTCTGATTCTTGATGTTATTAATGCGAAGGGTAGAACCACCATTGCCAACACCCATGCCACCGGTTTCATGGTCTGCAGTAACGATGATTAATGTTTCCTCCGGATGTTTTTGATAAAAATCATACGCTTTCTGAACCGCTTTGTTGAAATCTAGTACTTCCTGAATTGCTGCTGCACCGTCATTGGCGTGGCATGCCCAGTCGATTTTTCCACCTTCAACCATTAAGAAGAAACCTTGGTTTCCTTGGCTCAATGTTTTAATGGCTGCTTCTGTTATATTCGCAAGGTTCATGTCGTTTGCTTCTTGGTCGATCGCAAATTTCAATGACACAGGTGAAGTACCTTGATTGTTCATCAAGATCAATTTGTTTTTTCCGCTCTTTACTTTGTTGAAATCGTTCATCCCGTACAACATCGTGTAACCCGCCTTTTCTAGTTGCGGAATTAATGGTGCTACTTTTTCACCTTTTGCATTGGTCTCAGGCTTCAAGAATCCAGCACCAGCAAAGAAGTCGAAATTAGATTTGATGATATCTTGACCGATTTCATAGTACATGTCGCGGTCTTTTTGGTTTGCAAAGAAAGAAGCAGGAGTCGCGTGGTCGATACTTACGCTCGTTGTGATACCTACCTTCATGCCCTTTTTCTTCGCTTTGTATGCAATACTTTCATACGCTTTCACACCAGCGCTGTCCATACCGATTACGCCATTCTTTGTTTTATAACCTACCGCTAATGCAGTACCTCCAGCGCCCGAATCTGTTACGCCATGCGATAATGAATGTGATGTTGCGTGCGTTGCATAAGGGAAGGTGCTGAATACCATCGGTACTGTGCTGTTTTTATTTTGCTGGCTCGCTAAAAAAACCTCGGCTGCTTGTACTTGGTTTAAGCCCATTCCGTCGCCAATCAGATAGAAGATGTACTTCGGTTGTTTCTGTCCAAAGCTCAATCCAACGCATAAAACAAACGCAAAGAAAAAGCTTATACTTCTTTTGATCATGTGTAATAATATTTGATTTTTTTCAAAAATACGGTTAGGATGTTAATATAAGGTTAATTTAATAATGTGTCTTCATGCAAACAAAAATATTACACTGCTTGTTAATTCAACATATCAATATATAAACAGTATGGAAAATAGTTTATTAACAACCGCTCGATCATATTTTAATGATCAGGTCTTCGACAACCTAGCCGCTAAGCACGGCGAGTCGTCAGACAACGTTCGCAAAGGTTTAGACGCCGTAATTCCTTCCTTATTCCTCGGATTGCAGAGCAAATCTCCGTCGGAGCAAAGTGGAATTTTCGATGTTTTAAAACAATATTTTTCACAGATAAATTTCTCAGATCTGGGTTCCGTTTGGAACAGAGTGGATAATGATCCCGCAGATGCTGAAAAAGGATCCCACCTGATATCTTCTATTTTCGGTGGAGGGTTAGATCAGGTGATCGCAACGATTTCTGGATTTCTTCACACTAACGGAAGCTCGGTTATGCAGTTATTTAAAACGGCACTACCCGGCGTAATCGGAGCTTTAACAAAGAACGGTACAGATTGGGATACTAGCCGTATTTCAGGGTTATTGGACAATAACAAGTCTGATTTCCTCGCCGCATTGCCTTCAGGATTGAATCTAGGCGTTCTTGGCTCTTCATTGCTTTCGCAACCAGGTGTTGTGGAAGGAAGACCGGTAACACCGCCTTCTGAGCGCGAGCCTATCGTAGACCCTGTTAGAGATGTAGTGGTCGACGATCCAATTGTTCCACCGGTAACACGTATGGAAAACCGCGCCGAAGATCGCCCGGTAGCACATATCCGTGAAGAGGAACGTAAAAAAGGCGGTGGTTTATGGTGGTTATTAATTCCATTATTGCTGCTATTGCTTTGGTTCTTATTTGGAAAGGGATGTAGCCGTGAAAATGAAACAGCTACAACCGACACCATCCCATCGACCGTTGCGCCTGTTGATACCATCGTTGATACGGTGACCACAGCGCCAGTGCGCGAGTCGATCATGGTGACTTTACCAGATAACAGCACATTAAATGCATACAAAGGTGGTATTGAAGATCAATTAGTAGCATTCTTGAATAGCGACTATAAGCAATTTTCAGATGACCAGTTGAAAGATCGTTGGTTCGACTTCGATAACTTAAATTTCGAAACAGGGACTTCAACAATTACTGCGGATAGCCAAACACAATTGCAAAATCTTGCAGCTATCTTAAAAGTTTATCCAGATGTAAAAGTGAAAATCGGTGGATATACAGATAAGACAGGTGATGAAGCATTCAACTTGAAATTATCAGGTGAGCGTGCAGATGCGGTAAAAGCAGAATTAGATAAGATGGGTGTGGGCGATAGAGTAGTGGATACCGAAGGATATGGATCTTCATTAGCAAAATATGAAGCTAATGCACCAGAATCTGATCGTATCAAAGACAGACGTGTATCAATCAGTGTTAGAAAATAAGTTAAGTTTTTTCTAAATTAAATTGTCGGCGCACATATTCTTCATTGAAGAATGGTGCGCCGATTTTTTGATACCATTTTAAAACGTGGTTCTAATCATTATTTTTGTGCTATGTTAACAGCTACCCAAATGAATATGCTGCAAGGGGATTTCGAGAAATTCCTTAGCCATCTCAGATCGCAAAAGAAATCGTTGAGCTTCGAACTCTTTGGCGACTACGCTGGCTCCGTATTAAATTTCTACCTAGGTAGCTCACTCATCAACCCAGCAGAAAAACTCGAAGCCGCACAAGTTCTTACAGGCTTGTTCAACGCCGGCCTCAAAAATATCATCTCCCCACAAGACCTGATGGAAATAGCAGAAAGTATCGCCCAAGATACAACGCTAGAGTATGGGGTAATTCAGGCAATATTTGATTAGACATTAGATTTTAGACATCAGATTTTAGAGTATTGCTGCTATGCTATGGGCATTGGAGGGGATTTTCTTTGAACCTTTAAATGAGGGGAAGATTGTTTGAACCAGGAAAGGAAGGATGCAAGGATTGGCAGGATCGTTTTGAAAGAAAAAATGGGCTGTTTCTGAACCAGGAAAGGAAGGATTTAAGGATAAACAGGATCAGACAATTGGCGAATAAAGGAGGGACGGAATGTGCTACAGGAGACGTTTCACTAAACGTATCCTATGAAAAATACAAGTCTAACCTTTCTACATGATCCTGCCCATCCTTAAATCCTTCCTTTCCTGGTTCAAAACAAAATATCCTAATAATCCTCTTATCCTTTCCTGGGTCAAAGACAATTTCTCTTCTTCTTTAATCTAAAGGTTTAAAGAAAATCCAGTTCAATACCCTTATCATAGACGCTATAGGTCTAAATACTAACTACTAATGCGAATTAAGGGTTGAAATATATTGGAAAAAGTTTCTTAAAAAGAGGGGTGAAAACTTGCATAAAAGCCTGATTATCATTATATTTATAATGTTCCTTACGCATTATTAAACAACATGATCAATCAGGCCAAGGCTCTAAAATTAATAAAATTATACCAGTATGTTTGTGATAAATATGACAGTGAACTGCAATATTACTGTCAGCGATTTTCAAACAATAACAAACCTGACTTTACTGATCAGGAGGTTTTGACCATCTATTTATTCAGTATGCACGAGGAACAGCGGCTAAGGATCAAGCAGATCCATAAATTCGCCTCGGATTATCTGATGGATTGGTTTCCCAAGCTAACTTCATACGTAGCATTCAACACCCGTATCAACCGCCTTTTTGATGTTTTGAGATCTCTTTGTCAGTCAGTTGTAGAGGACTTTGCACCAGAGGAGTGCTCCAGAGAATTTTCCCTACTGGACTCTATGCCCATCATAACCTGCAGTGGGACTAGAAGGGCAAAGGTAGCTCTGGAGATAATGGATAAAAGCTTCTGCTCAACGAAGAGGCTTTGGTATTTTGGATTAAAGCTTCATGCGCTCAACAGCTATAACAAATCCACGCTGCCTCGTCCGGAAAGCATTGTAATAAGCAAGGCATCTGAAAGTGACCTGAACATATTTAAGGAGAATTGGGCATCCATCGCAGGTAGGACGTTCTTTGGTGACAAGATATACCGTGACGCCCCGTTCTTCGAGTGGTTTTATAAAGAAAAAAAATCAATTATGTATACTCCGATAAGGGAAACCCAAGGAAAACCAGATTGTTTAAAAAACAGGGATCGTGCTTATAATGACCTGTTTTCAAGAGCAGTATCTAAGGTAAGACAACCAATCGAATCCTTTTTTAATTGGATAAATGAAAAAACACAGATACAAAACGCAAGTAAGGTCAGATCTACCAAAGGACGATTAGTACATGTGTTCGGTAATCTAACCCCAATCAAACCCAATTGGGAGCGGTTCTGAAAGGGCTATGCATTGGGTTTGAAAGGGTTTTGAAAGGGCTTTAAGTCGAAGCAGTCTTTTACGAAAAAAGCCTGAGTTCTAACCCAGGCTTTATTTATGAAGTTTATTGTTTTATTCTTGTATCGTCCAGACTAAT
Organism: Sphingobacterium hotanense; assembly: GCF_008274825.1. Classification (NCBI taxonomy): domain Bacteria; kingdom Pseudomonadati; phylum Bacteroidota; class Sphingobacteriia; order Sphingobacteriales; family Sphingobacteriaceae; genus Sphingobacterium; species Sphingobacterium hotanense. The sequence goes on along the minus strand of NZ_CP030848.1, from coordinate 3,187,461 downwards.
TTGGAGGTATCATAACCATGCGCTTGAGCATAGTTTAAATATGCTTCTTTGCGTTCTTTCGACATGGTTTTGTTGCGTGATAGGAACCAGATGTAATCTAAGTTGTCGCCGAAGATTAAGGCATCCTGATAATTTTCATCGAGTTTGACGATGTTATAGCCGGCATAGAATGGGCCGAAGAAAGATACTTTGAGTGCGCCGCGATTTTCCTCATCAACAAATTTCGCCTTGCCGATGGATTGTTTATGTTTTCCGGTCGTGATATTGATCCCTTGATTGTTGACCAACACGGAGCCGTCTTCATTTAACGAATAATCTGCTGTGACGTTTTTTAGATTCTTCTCCCAGCGGAAATCGAAGCGCGCGATTTCATACCAACGGCCTAAATATTTCTGTAGATCAAAAGGTTCTATAACGTCGACTTTTGACTTTACCGGGCGCAATAGGTTGTACGCAACAGTTCCTAACGCAACCGCCGAAAGTGCTATTAATGATTTCTTTTTGTCCATAGTTAAATTTAAGAAGAAAACAATTAGGAGACACAAAAGTTTAAATAGATTGCTAGTTTTGCAGAAAATTTACGGCATTGTATTCAAGAGAAGAAGCAAAGAGAATTCGGGAGTCCTTCTGGACAAGCTTTGGTCAGTACATGACGCCAATTGCTGGTGCAGACGGTTTAAAGGTCAATTGGATAAACTATAAGACGGGCATAAAGCATCTTTATTTTCGTATGGACGCAGACAATAAGAAGGCGCACATAGCTATTGAAATGGCACATCCGGATGCTGGTATCCGCGCTTTGCTATTTGAGCAGTTTCGTCAATATCAAGCGGTTTTGGAAGCAGAATTTGGTGAGGAATGGATCTGGGATGAGCATAGTTTCGATGATTACGGAAAGGAGACTGCGCGTATTTTTATGGAACTCCCAAAAGTTAGTGTTTTTCAACAAGAGGATTGGCCGGCTTTGATCTCCTTTTTTAAACCACGGATTATTGCATTGGATAGTTTTTGGTCCGATGCGCAGTATGGATTTGAACTTTTTAAATAATTTGATAATGAAAACAGTAGCAAAGATCGTGTTGTTCTTTACCTTGTTGACTTCGAGCCAGCAATTGTTTGCTTGGGGGATGACGGGGCACCGTGTTATTTCTGAGATTGCAGAAAAACACCTTACGCGAAAAGCCAAACGTAATATTGAAGCATTGATCGGAAAGCAGAAGATTGCTTATTGGTCGAATTGGGCCGACTTTATCAAGTCCTCGCCAGATCCGTTATTAAATTCTACGGGCTCATGGCATTTCTTGAATACCGCCGGCAATCTGAGTTTCGAAGAGTTCAATACGGCATTACAAAACTCGCCGGAGCAAAACTTATATAAGGCGTATGCAAAAGTTAGGGCGCAGGTAAACGATAAGAATCTAAGTATTGCGCAAAGACGTGAGGCTCTTTACTATGTGATTCACTTATTGGGCGACGCACATCAACCCATGCACGTGAGTCGCGCGGAGGACTTAGGTGGCAATAAAATCAATGTTACTTTCTTCGGTCGTCAAGGTAATATACATCGCGTGTGGGATAGCGATTTGGTAGACAACGAGAAGTATTCATTTATGGAATATGCTGCGGTGCTGGATTACGATAAATCCTTTTTTAAGAAATATACGAATTCGGGTTTCGAGCAATGGTTATATGAGTCGCATCAGCTTGCGAACGTGATTTACGATGATGTGGCGAAGCAAAACAAATTGTCTTACGATTATATATTCCGTTTCAAATATCCTATGGAAGAATGCTTGTTAAAGGCAGGATTGCGCTTAGCTAAGGAGCTCAATGATATTTTTGGTTAGACGCTAGTTTAACCTTGTTTGGAAGAGGCTATCCTATTAAGGGTAGCCTTTTTTTTGTGCTAGATTTTTCGGAAAAGAGTGGCGTTCAGAGGTCCTTTGAGTATGATTTTCGTTAATAAATTTCTTAATTATAAAAGTAGTGTAAAATATTTTTTAATAATTAATTTATAGTTTTTAAATTTGAGTAACCGATTAAATCAAATATGGTTTTTGTAAACCATATCGAAAGGAAACCAATTAAAACTGAAATATTTATGGATATGACGCTCTGTAAGCCGACGTATGCTCGACGAGAGGTCGGGCGAGCCCACGAACGCTTCTTTCTGAATTTATCAATGATTTTATTTTTGTTTTGTCTATGTAATGTCGATGTCTGGGCACAGGATCGGGTTCAGCTATTCGGGGTTGTCCGAGATGCGGAATCCAAGCAGCCCATTCCTAAAGCTACGGTTACAGTGTTGGATTCGAGGTTTGTGATGGAAACAAACGAATTAGGAGAGTATGCCTTCGAATGCATTAATCAAGATAAAATAGAGATTACATTTTCCTGCGTCGGCTATGCGCCTCTGGTTTATTCACTGCGACAACTTAAGCGCAGAAACGACATACAATTGAAGAAGCAAGTACGAAGAATTGAAGAAGCGATAGTTCGACACCGCAATCCCAAAAACGTTTTGCTGGATATCGAACAGAGGCGGCACCTCAATTTGGGACAGATGCTCGAAGGAACAGTCCCGGGACTGATATTTCGACCTTCGACGACGACAGAACAGGAAGTTATTTTTTCCACGCCAACACTAAATATCAGTGGGAGTATGAATCTGCGCGAAATGTATGATCAGATGAAAAGGACCATGCCGGAAGCTATGGTGCTGTATCCTACATTTCAGGATTTTCAGCGTGATTTTGATCAGAAGCGGAGTACGCTGATGCGAGCCGCAGGATCGAACATCATTAATCAAACGAAACTGTCTTCAATGGGGTTAGTGCCTGAGTTTCGCGGTGGTTCTGCGTTACCTGGCGATACGAAGGGTATGCTTGTACTGGTCGATGGTTTTCCTGAAGCTGAGTTTCCGCTCAACATGCCGATGGCGAACATTGAAAGTGTGGAGGTTATTCGCGATCCCGAAGAAGGCATAAAATATGACCCTGAAGGGGTAAACGGTGTTGTCCTGATTAAGACTATGCGGGGATCTGTTGGCAAGCCTTTGGAAATACATTATACACAGAATTTCTTCATCTCTGATCTGGAAGATATAAGCAATAAGGCGCTGGAGCGGATCTCGTCGAGAGACTTGCTTGACTTATATCGAGACCGCTTCGATTTGGATATTACTCCTATGACGAACCTTCATCTACCGTACATAGGTGTCAATCCTGCTTATCTTTTACTGAATCACCATCGCCACGATAAGATCAGTGCCTCGGAATTCGAGCATCGCTGGGATTCACTTGGTAATCTTGATAATCAGCAACAGATCCGACAAACGCAGCAACGTGTGGGTATGCAGAACTATAACCTTCGCTTGGCAGGGCGTAAGGATGAGGTTCGCTATAATCTGAGTTTAATGTATAGTGATAATAAGAGTTCTTCGCCGGGCGACTACATGCGGAACTTTGATCTAAACTCGAACAACACCTTCTCTTTTTTTAAAAATAAAGTCGAGGGTAATCTCTATGTGCGATATCGTAGAGGGGAGAATAAGACGGTCCCGCGGCTAAGTATGTCGCTGGAGCCCTATCAGATGCTGTTTGATGAGCAAGGAAACTATGTGTATGACTATAACGATACCTATCGTTATGATTTGAATCAGCAATTTATGTCGCTTGGTGCTTTTGACGTTGGCCGGAATCATGTTGAGGATCAGCGTCTGAATTACAGTCTAGGTCGGAACCGTATGCTGTCCGCATCGGGGAAAGTTCAGGTAAATTTTAATCCGTCGCTCAGTTGGATCAATACCATGCTCTATCAACGGACCAATAATCGGACGGAGCAATTTACGCACGAGCACTCTACGGATGCACGGAGACATTTTAACATGTATTCTATCCCGGTCAAAGATAAAGGGATTAATTATTGGGCGCCTGTTGGGAACTACAATCAACGTGGCGGAAGCTTAGAAACGACAATCGACTTCCGCTCAGGTTTTGATTTTAACAAGACCGTTTCGGATATACATCAATTTAAAGCCGGGTTGAGCGGTTGGGTTTCGATGTCGGATGCTAAGATGAACCCTGTGGAGATCTTTTATGGTGTGGATGCACGCGGGCGAGGAGGGGATACGATTTGGATGGAACCCACCGCGGCGAGGAACATTTACGGAGAGCCCGTGGAGACAGGGTCGCTGATTAATATTCCGCAACCGCAAAATCAGCGGAACAGGAATCTGCGCATTGGCGGTAACTTCGGATATTCTTACCGAGAGACTTTTCAAACGAAATTCACGTACAACGGTGTTTATATTCCTAATTATGGCGTAAAGCCTAACTACGCTATGTTCCATGACGCCAGCTTGCTAGTCGATTGGGACTTACACCAGCGATTCATACCGGAAAATCGTATCATCAATGAGCTTCTGAAAGGTACAAAAATCGGAGGGCTGCGCTCGCCAAGGCTACCGGCACAGCATCAAGCCAGTAGAAATCTGGAAACCAATTGGGACTATTATTCCATCTCCTTGACCAATTATTTCGATCCTAACATGAGCAACATCAATTTAAATTATGCAAAGACCTCCTTGTATCTGGGCTTGTTTAATGATTTGATGAAGTTTCAGGCAAGTGCTTACATCAATAATCAGGATAGGACGCTATGGTCCGGTGATTTCAATTACAACTTAAAACAGCATTTGTTGACAAAGTTGGATTTCCTGAGCACTTTGTCGTTAGTGTATAGCCTACAGAATTTTGATCAGTATCAATCGCTATTGATTCAGTTTGAATTGAATCAGCTGAACAGGCATAGTGTTGTCCAGCCTAACTTCCTGGTGATGGAATTTTTACCTCCTGCGATATTAAATCATGAGCCTTCGATACAACTAGGATTTTTAAGCGATCGTTTTTTGGTAGATATCCGCAAATACGATCGATTGACGACGGGGATTATGGTTGATATGTACAATCTGCCGGATTTTGCGACAGGTCTGCAATCACGTTATGTTAAAAATACCATCCGTACGAAAGGTTTAGAATTTGCTTCAACGCTGAAGTTATTTGAGCGGAGCAGATTCCGTTGGAATGTCAATGTGCTGGCATCCTTCAATGATATTGTCAATGTAGAGGTTCCGGAGCAAGAATATATTGCTAACTATGCTTATCTCGTTACGCCTCGGAATAACTATTCGCAGAATGCTCTGTGGAGCTATCGCTGGGGTGGATTGAATGATGAAGGCGAGCCAACGATCCTCAATGATAAAGGAACTCGCTTGGATGCGGCGGAGGAATCAGCATTGGTCTTCAGCGGGGTGACGATTGCGCCAAATACAGGCTCGGTCAATCAATTTATCGATGTAGGAGATTTCTTTTTCCAGACGCGGATCAATTGGCAGTCGGGTGGAGTCATGCGAAAGTATATCCCGGCGCCATCCTCTTCCATCGATCATCATTCGGACTTGGTTTACCGATGGAGAAAACCGGGGGATGAGAACCTCACAGATATACCGAAGCTCGCGAATTATAATGTCGGCCGTGAGCTTATTACACAAAATTCGACGAATTCTATTCTATCATCTGATTTTATTCGGTTGGAAGAAATCCAGGTTGGTTATCATTTTCCAAGGCATATCACGGCGCCGATGCGGATGAGCAGGTTGTCGGTGTCTGTTCAGATGAATAATATCTGGTTTTGGGCAAGAAATCCATATGGCTATGATCCCCGCTCCGTTGCGAACAATGGTATCCTATCACCGCAGATGCCAAGACAATATTCATTTTCAATTAACGCTAGTTTCTGATGAAAACATTACAATATAACATCCTTATATATGCCTTTGTAGGGTGCTTCCTGAGTTCCTGTTCTAAGTTTTTGGATGTAAACCCAAATACCGGCGAACAGATATCAGTTCGGAATTTTGTTGACTTCGAGGAAGTATTGAACAGTCGCGACTTTGCTTCGCACAACATGATCATTGCGGAGTTCCTTACGGATAATATCTATTTCCACCCGGATTCCGTTGCTCGTATGCCATCAGATTATTCCCTTCGGAATGCTTATCTGTGGAATGAGTCTATCTGGAATAATAATGATACGGATGAATTGTATAGGGCCTTATACAAGAATATCGCACAGGCTAATTTGGTTATTAATTATTTAGATTTCGCTTTGGATGGTACCGCGGAAGGGAAGCGCAGGCTGATTGCCAAAGCAAAGATCCACCGCGCATACGCTAATTTTATGTTGGTGAATTTATATGGGCCGCAGTTCAATGCTGCTAGCGCAGAAAGTGATTTGGCGGTGCCATTGATTACGATCTTAGATGCGAATCAATTGCCTCCCCACGCGACCGTAAAACAGCTCTATGACTTGATTGAGCGAGATCTGCAGGATGCGATGGCGACTGCAGAGCTGCCCGACAAAGGAAACGATGTGCTACATCCGGGGAAAGTTTGTGCATATGCACTGTCAGCGAAAGTGCATCTTCAGAAAGGAGAGTATGAGCAAGCTATGGACTATGCCAATAAAGCACTTGCGATCAATTCGTTCTTAATAGATTATAACCCGTTTTTGATGGAATATGAGTCTTATGTGTTCTTGCTGTTCCAGATGGAAGGATATCAGGAAGTTATTTTTGCCAAGGCAGGGCAAGAGCTTAACTTTTTCCAAACAACCGGGTTAAATATTTACATGCCAGAAGATTTACTCTCGATTTATACGGAGAACGATCTACGTCTGTTTGCCCACTATGGACAAAATTACGACACTTGGGAATACATCTATCCGATTGTGGCTGCGCCAGATGGCTCGTCAAGCGCAGTGCGCTTCAATAATGCAATCACTGTTCCTGAAATGATGCTGATTGCTGCCGAATGCAATGCACGAGATGGGAAAGTCGAAGAGGCTATGGCTTTAATCAATAAACTGCGCTTTAAGCGGATGTTAGAGGATACTCATGAGGATTTGGAGGCCGCCAGTCCCGAAGAGGCTTTGAAGCATGTACTGGATGAAAGACGTAGAGAATTGAGTTTTAAAGGGGGGATACGCTTGATGGATATTAAGCGCCTTGCGAATGACGCTGTAAATAGGACTGTCCTGAATCGCTTCGATGGTGAGGGGAATATCATGAAGTCCATAGAACCGAATTCGCGACAATTGATTATCCCGCTGACGCCACGTGCTTTAGTATTTAATCCGAATCTTAGAGACTGAAATATGACGATGTACCATACCTCGAATCGGTAATCAAAAAACCTTAACCTCAAAAGGCTATTTTATCTTAATTGATTTAATAGCCTTTCTGTATCCGGGAAGTATTGATTAATCAATGTCAATTCATCATCCTCATGGAGTAGGGGAAGTATGGCTGAGAATACGAAATAATCAATGGTGCGTAAGGATAGATCTTTTATTTGCTTATTGAAAGTGATATTAGCGGTTTCAGCATTTGTTTTGTAGGGGCTGGCTTTGAGTACTCGAAAGTTGATATCGTTAGAAAGGACATTCAACTGTTCCTCCCAATGGCTTATCCGTTGTAAAACATATTGTTGAAAGAGCTGCTCTCTCAAGTTTTCTGCAAACTTCTCTTGTTGGATGTCCGTATTGGCTTTGGCGCTGCAATAAACTAGGTCCGCTTTGATATAAGGTTGAAACTCCTCATTCCGGATAATCTTAACGGGATATTTTTTGCCAAAGAGGTCGATCCTAAAAAATTCTAGCATAGACTCTGGAGCTACTTGGAAGGCACTGCCTTGCTGAAACTGACGGATGTAGGTGGCGACTTCGTCTAAGCTATTTTGCGCATGTGCATAAACCGTTGGGATATCTTCCTGCAGGTTAGCAATTCGTATTTCTCTCTTTTCAGTGGTCAGTAAATTATAATCCTTTTCGTCGACTTTTATTAGCATAGTCTTGCAAAATAACGTATTTCCTTTCTAAAAAAGAGTGATATACAGAATATAAAGGAATAGTTACTTTAAGATTATTTTAAGAATAAGTATGTTTGCACTTACATTAAACACCTTTTTAGAACAAATGGTTATTATGAAAAAATATGTATTGATTGCTGCATTGATGACTGGATCAGCTTTGGGCTTCGCTCAAGAGAATCATGCCATCAATGTGTCCTACATGGACAAAAACGTACGTCCGCAGGACGACTTCTATAACTACGTTAATGGGAACTGGATGAAAACTGTCGAGATTCCCTCTGATAAAGCACGCTGGGGATCTTTCGATGCCTTAGCGGAGAACACCGACGAGAACAGCTTAAAGCTTTTAAAAGCTTCTTTAGATCAGAAGTTTGATAAAGGTTCTGACGGGCAAAAGATCGCAGATCTTTACCGTTCTTTCGTTGATTTCGATACGCGTAATAAACTTGGATTGAAGCCTATTCAACAACAGTTGAAAGACATCGACGGTATCAAGAACCTTAAAGACTTATACAGCTATTTCCTTAAATATGCGGAAATCGGTGGCAACCCATTCTTTGGTGGCTATGTTTATGCGCATATGAAAAACAGTAATATGAATGCTGTTTATTTAGGCGGCGGAGGATTAGGTCTTGGTCGTAGCTATTACCAAAAAGTGGATGAGAAGAATACAGAGACTTTAGGTAATTACCAAAGCTACATCAACACGCTATATAGCAAAGTTGATCAAAAGACTAGAGATCTTAAAGGTCCTAAGATTGTTGAATTTGAAAAATTGATTGCTTCCAAATTGAAAACTGTGGAAGAGTCAAGAGACGCTCAAAAGCGCTACAACCCTGTTGCTGTAAATGATTTAGGTAAGATGGTGAAGAATATGGATGTTGCGAAATACATTCGTAGCGTTGGATTCACTGCAGATACAGTAATCATTGGCGAGTTGAAATATTATCAAGAGTTAGATCAAATCGTTAATCAAGAAAACCTTCCTGTAATCAAAGAATACTTGAAGTTCCATGTGATGGACGATGCAACAGGTTATTTGACGAAAGAACTTGATGATTTGTCATTTGAGTTCTATGGCAAGAAATTGAGAGGTCAAAAGGAGCAACGCGCATTAGACAAACGTGGTTTAGCATTTGTTAACAGCAATGTAGGTGAACTTTTAGGTAAATTATATGTAAAAGAGCACTTCCCTGCTGAGGCAAAGCAAACATGTGAGGAGATGGTGCAATACCTGATCAAATCTTTCAACCAACACATTAAAGACTTAGCATGGATGTCTCCAGCTACAAAAGAAAAAGCATTAGAAAAACTTTCTAAGTTTAACGTGAAAATCGGTTATCCTGATAAATGGAAAGACTATTCTAATTTAGCAATCGGCACTAGCTTAATCGAGAATGTTCATAACATGAACCGTTGGTCATTCAAAGAGAACTTAGCGAAACAAGGAAAGCCTGTTGATAAATCAGAATGGGGAATGTATCCTCAGATGGTAAATGCATATTACAGTCCGTTATTCAACGAGATTGTATTCCCTGCAGCTATCCTTCAACCTCCTTTCTATGATTATAAAGCAGATCCTGCTGTTAACTTCGGTGGTATTGGTGCAGTAATTGGTCATGAGCTTTCACATGGTTTTGATGATTCAGGTTCTCAATACGACGGAAATGGTAACTTAAATAACTGGTGGACAGACGAAGATCGTGAGAAGTTCGAAAAAGCTGCAGATGCATTAGTTGCGCAATTCGAGTCTTATGAGCCGGTACCTGGAGTATTCGTTAATGGACGTTTCACTTTAGGCGAGAACATTGGTGACTTAGGCGGTTCTTCTGTTGCATTCGATGCATTGCAAATGTACTTGAAAGACAAAGGTAACCCTGGATTAATCGATGGATATACACAAGAGCAACGTTTCTTCTTATCATGGGCGACTATTTGGCGTTCAAAAACAACAGATGAGTACGTTGTTAACCAAGTGAAAACAGATCCACACTCGCCAGCACAATACCGTGCGGTTGGTCCGATCATTAACTTAGATGCTTTCCACGAAGCATTCCAAACAAAAGAAGGTGATAAACTATATGTTCCAAAAGACAAACGAATTGTTATTTGGTAATTGATATAGTGAGTACATAAAGAAAGGGCTGTCATTACCGATAGCCCTTTTTCTATTATTTTCGAGGAGAGGTGAGACTTAAACAGTCGTATCCTCGGTTGCTGCATCAGGAGCATTTTCCTGAACAGACTTAATTCCATTCGCACGGCCAGATTCGCTGGCATACATTTCACTTGATCCGATAATCTGTCCATTACCTGCTTTCAGGTTGAAGTAGAACTTTCCATTCTTTGCAGTTAACTTTTCAAATTTAGCGCTATCAGCAGCATTTTTCTTCACGGATGAGATACCATTTTCGCAAGCTGCTTTGGTGGTATAACCTTCGCTAGTCAAGATAACCTGTCCATTAGATGCTTTTAGGTTAAATTGAAATTCTCCGTTTTTTCGGGTAGACATGACAAACTTTCCCATAGTTTTAATATTTTAAATTGATATACTAATCTAATAAATTTCGATTAGTATATCGTGTTTTAATAAAAACTTATGCTTTCAACTTACCATCGTAATAATACCAAATACCATTGAACTGCTTAAAGTTAGATTTTTCATGATGTACATGAAGTTCCCCATTTAGGTCGATGTAATATGCTTTAAACTCAACTGTAGAAGTTGTGCTCTTAATAATCTCGAGCTCTTGCCAATTGTTTTCCTTTGCCCAGCTTTCAATTTCCGACTTTTTTTGAAACCTTCGCGTTTGTGGATGAAAGCTGTCATAAAGAAAGTCGATCAATCCGAAGGTAAAGGCAGAATATCGTGATCGCATCAACTGCTCTGCAGTTTCTGCGAGTTGCTGATCTTGATGGATTCGATTGCAACAATTTTGATAGGAAAGTGTAGATCCGCAAGGACAAAGTTGTATCATAAGCTTTTTACGAGTAAATTAGGAAGATAACCACTTATAACGATCAATCTCCGTTTGCGAATATAGTTATCATCACTTTGTCAAAGAAGAGATGATATGAAGAATGTTACAAACTATTCCACAAGAAACATCGTTATAGTAGCAAAACAGCAAACCTGAAATGACAACAATCAAAAACGAACTAATTGGGACCTGGACCCTATTATCATATATTGAAATACCAACAAACGGCGCAGATAGTACATTTCCGATGGGTAAATCACCCGTAGGGACCATAATGTATGGTGCTGATGGACATATGTCAGTGCAAATCTCCAATCCTGCACGTTTAAAGTTTAGTTCTAATGATCGCTATGTAGCAAGCGAAGAAGAGGCGGAAGCAAACGTAAAAGGCTTTATAGCCTTCTCGGGCTCTTATCATATTGATAACCGCAATGCTATTCTGAAATATCATATCAGCAATTCTTCGTTCCCTAATTGGGAAGGCGGAATACAAGAGCGGAAGATCGACTTCGAAGGCGATATTTTATATCTCAAATCTGTAGAACCTATCCTTTCCGGCGGATTTTATGTAAACAGTTACATGACATGGCGCAGGATCGAGAAAGAAGAGCTCATCTCAAGACGCGAACGTTTCTTGGAAATCGCTGCTAGCAAGCATAATTCAGCCTCTTTAGAAGACGTAGACTAGTAGTGTCGGGTAGGTGCAATTTTTCTGTAGAAGGCTTCTGACTTTTTTCAAAAAATCGTACCTTTGTGCCATCAATTCAAGCTATGAGTGACGCTATAAAACACGAGTGCGGAATAGCACTTATTCGATTGTTAAAACCCCTGTCTTATTATCAAGAAAAATACGGTACGCCTTACTATGGGATCAACAAGTTGTACCTGCTTATGGAAAAGCAGCACAACCGTGGTCAGGATGGCGCTGGTATTGCGACAATTAAGTTTGACGTAAAGCCAGGCAACCGCTATATATCTCGTTATAGAGCGATGGGTTCATCAGCAGTCGCGGAAATCTTTGAATACGTTCAAAAGAAATTTGCCGCAGTACAGAAAGCATTTCCTGAAGAAGCTAAGGATACCCAATGGCTTAAGGAGAATGTGAGTTTCACCGGAGAGGTGCTCTTAGGACACCTTCGCTATGGAACACATGGTAAAAATAGTATTGAGAGCTGCCACCCTTTCTTGCGCCAGAACAACTGGATGTCGAGAAACCTAGTGGTTGCCGGAAACTTCAATATGACCAACGTAGATGAGCTATTGCAGCAATTATACGACCTTGGTCAGCACCCTAAAGAACAGGCAGATACTGTAACGGTATTAGAAAAGATTGGTCACTTCCTAGACGAAGAGAACCAAAAGCTATTCGATTCTTTCAAGAAAGAAGGCTATTCTAACATCGAAATCTCTGCTCAAATCGCGAAGAATATCGATGTCGCTAAAATCTTAACCCGCTCTGCGAAAACTTGGGATGGTGGTTATACCATCGCAGGTATCTTCGGGCATGGCGATGCTTTCGTCATGCGCGACCCAGCAGGTATTCGTCCGGCATTCTATTATCAGGATGATGAGGTTCTTGTAGTCGCATCAGAACGTCCTGTTATCCAGACCGCATTTAACATTCCATTAGACGCGGTTAAAGAAATTAAGCCTGGACATGCGCTAATTGCGAAAAAAGACGGTACAGTTTCCGAAGAGATGTTTAGAGAGCCGGTAGAGCAGATGTCATGTTCTTTCGAGCGCATCTATTTCTCTCGTGGATCGGATGCCGATATCTATAAAGAACGTAAATCACTTGGTCGCTTATTATGCCCTCAAGTACTAAAGAGCATTGACGGTGATATCAAGAATACAGTATTTTCTTTTATCCCTAATACGGCAGAAGTTTCGTACTACGGTATGATGGAAGGTATCAGTGAGCATGTAAGAAAAGTGCAGAAAGATGCCTTACTGAACCGTGCTGATAAAATTACTGACGAAGAGTTGGAAGAAGTGTTGAGCATGTCTCCACGCTTTGAAAAACTGAACGTTAAAGATGCGAAGCTGCGTACGTTTATCACACAGGATGCTGATCGCCAGGATATGGTTCAGCATGTTTATGATACAACCTATGGTATTGTTCGCGATCATGAGGACACCATCGTTGCTATCGATGACTCCATTGTACGCGGAACGACGCTTAAGCAAAGTATCTTAACCATCTTAGATCGCTTGCATCCGAAAAAGATCGTAATCGTATCATCAGCTCCACAGATTCGCTACCCGGATTGTTACGGTATCGATATGTCAAGAATGGGCGAGTTCGTCGCTTTCGAAGCTGCCATTGCTTTATTACGCAAGAAAGGCCTAGCGCATATTATCGATGAAGTTTATCAGAAATGTGTTGCTTCGGTAACTATGCCAAAGGATCAGGTAGAAAACTATGTAAAGGCAATTTATGACCCGTTTACTGACGAGGAAATATCGCAAGAGATTGCTCGCATCGTAAAACCGCATAGCTTAAAAGCGGAGTTGGAAGTAATCTTCCAAACTTTAGATAACTTACATGTTGCTTGTCCGAACCATAAAGGAGATTGGTACTTCTCTGGAAATTACCCAACACCAGGAGGAAACAAGGTTGTAAACCGTGCTTTCATGAACTGGATGGAAGGAAAGAATGTAAGAGCTTACTTTAGTAGCTAACGAAATATTGTTTACAAAAAAAGAGCTGTACGATTATCGCACAGCTCTTTTTTTATTGCTAGCCTTCTTTTAATTTAAGACTGCTTTGTTGTCTTTTTTGATTTCATCCGTATGCTCCGCAATCATTGTAGGATTTGGGAGAACAGGATTTAACTTTATCAGTTTTGTACTCGCTAGGTAATCCTTATTTCCAGCGTAGATAAACATCAGCGAACCATTTTTAATCGTATTGATGATTGGCTTGTTCAGTTCTCGCGGTAAAGCCGGACATCCGTAGCTTCTTCCAAGTCTTCCTGTGGATCTTATCACATTCTCGCTGCAGTAGTCCGCGCCGTGAATAACAATAGCTCTCGCTAATGCTTGATCGTTGATTCCTTTTTCTAAACCATTCAAACGTAATGAATAGCCATTTCCACCTTGATACGTTCCTGCTGTCGTGTAAAATCCTAAAGAACTCTGGTAAGAACCATGTCTGTTAGAAAATGCTGTCGCAAACTTCTCGCCGCTGTTTCTGCCATGCGATACGATGTTATGGTACAACAATTTCTTGTTCTTTAGATCGATTACATACATACGTTTGTCCGTCGATGGTAATGTAAAATCAATAATCGTGATAATATCCTTATTTTTTGGACTCAACTTTCCGTATCCCTGCATAGCTTGCTCAAAGGCTTCCCATTTCAGGATCTTCGAAAGCTGTAGTTCCTCATAAAGACTTCTTGTCGGATCAATATGTTCTGTTTCGATTGTCTTGCTTTCTTTGTGGCTTATTTTAGCATTGCTGCTGTTTAGGTCTACCGGTAGTAAAGACGTAGCTACTGCCCACAAAGAAAAAAACATTAGTTTATTCATAAGCACTTTTCCCTTGTTTTACATAACAAAGCTAATAAAAAAGTGACAATCAAAGTGTTAAAATGCCTTTTAATCGATTACAACAACCAGTGATTTGAAGGGTTTTGACGTGTCATAAACAAATTTGGCGTGTGATGACGCGTTCCTGACACACATGTGGGAGCGAGGTGTGGTACCTAAAGACCAACTATACTCCACAATTTTACCTTTTGGGTTGTTTACCGGAACCCCGTGAATATAGCCTCCATTGGTGAATCTAGACGCCCAAGGCGCAAATCCTTCAATCGTTGTGGTACCATCGCCATAGTAGAACATCTTTGGTTTTTGCTCTTGCACCATGAAGATTCCAACTGGGGTTTCCATCTGATGAGGCGGCTTATGTAAGCCCGATGTTGCAGGATTCATACTGCGTATTTTCCATTCATCATCGCCAGTACGCTCAACAGTTAAAATATTTTGGTTTGTAACATCTACGAAGTTGACATGCGTTATTTTCAAGGAATCGCCGATAGATTTCACATACCGTTTAGGGACAAACCACGTTCCTTCAAAGGAAATTCCATTCACCTTGACCATCTTTAAGGTGTCGCTACTTTCTAAGCTTACGAGCGACCCATCCCGGCCATAAATGGACGGCTTTCCGCTATCTTCAGCGCGGTATAATGGGGCTGATTGATAACGCTCCGTTCCTAAGGTGTCCGATACGCGTTTATAAGCATTTCTAACGAAGTTCTCTACCACAGGGGATTCTCCATTGCGATTCTTGTAATTCTGCAATACAGCGTAGTTATGCGGTGCTCGTTGGAAGTTTTCTATGTAAGCAAGCTTCTCCTTGATTTTATCAAGTTGAAAATGCCGCGTCGTGTCTTTATACGGATAAGTTTCTTCCAGCGTATGCTCATCATAAGCCAGGTCTTTCTCCAATTTAATATCTGCTGCCGTGCGAGGCCTTACCTTCTCGGCTTCCTCTGCTTTTTTTACTCGCTCTAAAGAGTCTTTTTTTCTTTGGATTGCTGGATCAACGGTTTTTTCTGACGAGTTCTTACATGCTGAAGCTGCAATAATGGCAAGTAGAATAAAAAACAAAGAATATCTTCTCATTCGTGAAATAGGGGTTGAATAATAGTAAGTTAAAAATGCCCAAAGATATAAAATAGTTTATATCCATATGAAGATTACTAAAAATCGTTCCATTATTTATATTATATCGAAAAAGTTAACTTTGACGCCATGAATGAGGCGCAAATACTACAGATTGCTGTGGCAATTATTATCAACTCACAAAATAGACTGTTGATCGTTCAAAAGCAGTCGTCGACCTACTATCAGTTGCCGGGGGGAAAGATCGATGAGGATGAACAACCTGTCGAGGCACTCTGCCGTGAATTGAAGGAGGAACTGAACTTGGCGTTAAGCCAAGAGCAAATAAGTCTTTTGGGTATTCATGAAGCCAAAGCAGTTAATGAGGTAGGGAAGACGGTAAGAGGTTATGTGTTTAGCGTGGATATTCCCGAGTCTGAAGAAAGCTTAAACCCACATGCCGAATTAAAAGAAGTTTACTGGTTATCAGAGAATGAGGTTCCCGATTATAAATTGGCGAATTTATTAAGAGAGTTTGCTCTTCCGGTTTGGCTAGGAAAAAAATAGGCGCTTATTAGCCGAAATAAATATAAAGAAGCTGTCCTCAAAGACAGCTTTTCTCTGTTTATACAAGTTCGTCTATCGTAATAGCAGCTTCTCTCGAACCTTGTTCTACACTGTCCCCTCTCAAAGCCCTTACAAACCCAATATAAACCCCTATCAAAAGCCTTTTGAAAGGGCTATGATAGAGGTTTGATTCGTGTTATGAAAAGGAGAGATCCTTAGCATCTACGCTGGAGATAGATTCCAGTTAACTATAGTGCTGAGCGCAACATCGCTAATACGATAAAAGGTCGCCTCTCGGCGACCCTTTACTATTTATTTAAAATATTATGTGCTGACATCCTATTCAGGACATCGGGATATTAAAAGTGGAATTGTACACCTAAAGTTGGAGCTAATGAATTAGCATCTAAACCGTAGCTGTTCGTAGTTACTTTAGCGTCTGTAGCTTCATTTTTAACAGTTCCGTTGTTGTAGTATAAACCTCTAACTTTCAATTCGATACCGATGTTGCTAGTTGGGAAGTATGCGATACCTGGCGCTAATTCTACACCGTAATCAGCAGTAGTAGCTGTTTTATCACCGTTTACTTTAGCAGTACCCCAGCCCATAGGAACAGTTAACTGTCCGAAGAATTTTACAGGACCATCGTTTTTGCTGTACATTCTACCGTAAGGTGATACTACGAATTTTCCAATAGTTTCGTCGTTATCTTTGCTTTCTTCTTGTTTAGCCCAAGAATAACCCACACCAGTACCGATTGCGATGTTATCCGCTACGAAATAACCAACTTGAGGGATGATGCTAAAACCCGTAGTTTTAACGTCTGTATCTTTGATTGATTCACCAGCGAAACCAACTTGTCCGCCTAAAATGATTTTACCTTTTTCAGTTTGTGCTTGAGATGCAAAAGTAATAGCTGTAACAGCAGTTAATGTAAGTAATAATTTTTTCATGTTTTTGTTATTTTAATTACTGACTTTTATGTCATATGTAGTCAGTTATTCAAACCAAATGCCAAAACAGGTGAGTTTAGGTCATATTCAGGTATGGCTTTCAGGGAAGAAAGGCTAACAGCCTAATTGTTAAGATGTTATTTTAAATTAAAAAAATATAACAGAAACTTTAATGACATTAGTTAAACAAAACTCAAAAGAAAAAGCAACTGCCAAAATTTGAACATTATCCAAAAGAAGTCAGCATGACAGGTGTTGTCAGTAAAAAGGCATGACAGCATTGCTTATCGAGCGACAATCCTCAGCTATTAGATAAATCGAATCTGTAAATTGAATTTGCAAATAAGTTTAATAGATTAGCCGGCGGATTGATAATTTGCACACGCGCTATGAACACAGAATCTCCTAAGCTATCTTCTACAGTCCTTTGGTTGATGACGATATTCTCGGCATTAATCGTCGCCAATATCTATTACAATCAACCATTATTGGGAAAAATCGCTACAGAGTTTGCCGTTTCGGAGGCTGCGGTAAGCAAGATTACGGTAATGACGCAGTTGGGGTATGCGGCGGGTCTATTGCTGATTATTCCACTTGGGGATAAGATCATGCGGAAGCGGCTTATCTTGTTTGATCTCGTTTTGGTATTGGCCGTTTTAGTTTGGATGGCGACAGCGGATAAACTTTGGATGCTGTTTGTTTCCAGCTTTCTGTTGGGGGTGACCTCAGTAGTCCCTCAATTATTTATTCCGATGGCGGCCGATCTGTCCACTCCCGAAAACCGCTCAAAGAATCTGGGATTGATTATGTCGGGCTTGTTGTTAGGTATTTTGTTATCTCGTTTCGTTGGCGGTATTGTCGGCGATTTATTTGGATGGCGCAGTATTTATTGGGCGGCGGCCGGCTTGATGATTATCGCATGGGGTTGTATCTATAGGCTGTTTCCGGAGATTAAGCCTAATTTCACGGGGAACTATCTATCCTTGATGCGCTCGGTCTGGCAATTAGCGAAGACGCAGCCGGTGCTTCGCTTGGCAGCATTTCGAGGGGCTATGGGCTTTGGGTCGCTGTGTGGGATTTTTACGACATTGGCATTTCATTTGGAGCAACCGCCGTTCGAAGCAGGGCCTTCCGTCGCTGGTAGCTTCGGATTGGTCGGTGCAGCGGGTGCCTTGTCAGCAGCTTTTGTAGGGCAACTTACGAGGCGATGGGAGGTCAATAAGATTATTCTTGTATCGCTGTGTATCCTCTTAGGGAGCTGGTTGTTCACTTATTTAGGGGGAAATACCTATATAGGATTGATTATCGGAATTATATTAATCGACTTAGGCTTGCAGTCTACCCATATCATGAACCAATCTGATTTCTTTTCAATCAAAACGACTGCGACGAGTCGGTTGAATACGGTTTATATGGTCAGCTATTTCATCGGGGGCTCTTTAGGTTCCTGGTTCGCGGCCTATGCCTGGGAATTTGCAGGCTGGGGCGGCGTATGTGCTGTTGGGGTTATTTTTGCTTCCTTGGCGCTATTTGCTCATTTACGCTACGCTTATAAGTTAAAGCGCAACTAATTGATTTCAGAAAAAAAAAGCTGTTCAGCAATCTTTATCCAATTGGAAAAAAACCGTGAACAGCTCCATATAAACTGTGGAAAAATTAATCTAGGGTACTATTATTAAGTCGCAGAGAATTCAGAATAACCGATACCGAGCTGAGGCTCATTGCCGCCGCGGCAATCATCGGCGACATCAGAATGCCGAAGCTAGGGTACAGAATTCCAGCAGCAATCGGAATACCGATTACATTATATAGAAAGGCGAATCCTAAGTTTTGTTTGATATTTCTCAGCATCATCTTACTTAGCTTATAGGCTTTATGCACCGCTTTTAGATCGCCTTTTACGAGGGTTATTTCCGCGCTCTGTATCGCAACATCAGTTCCTGTACCCATTGCGATACCAATATCTGCCTGCGTCAATGCCGGGGCATCGTTGATTCCGTCGCCCACCATGATTACTTTCTTGCCCTCCGCCTGTATTTTCTTAATGCCGTTCAATTTATCTTCGGGCAGCAAACTCGCCTGAACATGTTTGATGCCTGCTTGTTTTGCTACAATCTCCGCAGTGTTTTTATTGTCGCCGGTAAACATATGAACTTCAATTCCTTCATCTTGGAATTTTTTGATCGCTTCGATACTGCTATCCTTCAACGCATCGAACGCAGCGACTAAACCTGCAAACTGCCCATCGATCGCCAATACTGATACCGAGTTTCCTTTCTTCTGTAACTCCTCGATCTGTTGCTCATGGTTTTGATTTAGCGCAACCTGCTGTTCCTTCATTAATCGTGGCGTCCCTAATAGAACTTCCATATGATGTATTCTGCCTTTTACACCTTTACCTGCAATGTTTTCAAATTGGATAACATCGAGTAATTGTGCACCGTCTTCTTTTGCTTTGTCTAACATGGCCTGTGCCAAGGGGTGGGTACTATTTTTATTCACCGAAGCTGCAATTTGCAGGATATCCTTCTCCTGAAATTTAGCATTGCCCGATACGACTTCAGAGACGCTAGGTTTTCCGGAGGTAATAGTGCCGGTCTTGTCTACGATGAGTACATCTGCTTTTTCCATTTTTTCCAAAGCCTCGGAGTTCTTGATCAGGATACCGTTCTTAGCACCCTTACCAATTCCGACCATGACAGACATGGGAGTAGCTAATCCTAAGGCACAAGGACAAGCAACAATCAATACAGCTAATAGGTTCGAGAATGCCATCGCAGTACTGTTAGGCACAGCTGATGCTGACCAAGCGATAAAGGTGATAATCGCGATGACGATAACCGTTGGCACGAATATTTTAGAGACCTTATCCGTTAGTTTTTGAATCGGTGGCTGGCTTCTGCTAGCCGTATTCACCAATTGAATGATTTGGGATAATAAAGTCTCGCTGCCTACTTTTTCGGCCTTAATAAGTATTTCATGATTACCGTTGATTGTACCACCAATAACTTTGTCTTCCGGTGCTTTTTCTACCGGAATGGGTTCTCCGGTAATCATAGACTCATCAATGGAGGTATTCCCTTCTTCAACAATCCCATCCACCGGAACTTTATCACCCGCCCTCACGCGTAGGATGTCACCAAGCTTGACATCATGAATCGATACCTTCTTATCCTTGCCATCGACCACGACGATCGCCTCTGCAGGCGATAACTTGATAAGCTCCTTGATCGCACTGTTTGTTTTCGAATGCGCCTTCGCTTCCATGACTTGCCCGAGAAGAACGAGGGTAAGGATTACTGCGGCAGATTCAAAATACAGATGGACTTCACCATGATGCCCTTTAAGTTCCGCTGGGAAAATCTGCGGAAAGAACAACGCCAATAAACTGAAGATAAATGCAGCCGCAGCGCCAAGACCAATTAAGCTGAACATGTTTAAGTTCCAGGTCTTAAAAGAAGTCCAAGCGCGCTCAAAGAACATCCAGCAGGTGTAAAATACTACCGGTATGGTCAGTATCAATTGTATCCAAGCATTAACATGATAGGGGATAATCTTAGATATTGGTTGTCCGGGCAGCATATCGCCCATAGACAGAATAAATATTGGGACGGTACAAGCTACCGATATCCAGAATTTCTTCAACAAGTCTTTATAATGCTGATCCTCCTCTTCAGTCACCTGATTGGGCACCAAATCCATTCCACAGATCGGACAATTTCCGGGATGATCCTGCACAATTTCAGGGTGCATCGGACAGGTATATTCTACCTTAACGGTCATCTCCGGAATCTTTTCAAGATTCATTCCGCAGACAGGGCAGGAACCGAATTTGTCGTAAACCTTGTCGCCTTCGCACATCATTGGGCAGTAGTACTTGCCTGCATTGCTCGCGCTAGCGACGGGTTTCTCATGTGAATGCCCATGACCATGCTGATGCTTAGCATTAGGATCTGGTTTTTGAACCTTTTCAATAGGTCTCAAGAACATACCGCATACCGGACATCTACCTGGCTCGTGATATATTTTGTCCTCACCTTCGCAAAACATCGGACAGATATATTGGCCACTAGGCGATTCTTCCTTTGGATGCTCTGCAGGTGCAGGCGCATGATTTTTATCTTCACTGATTTTATAGGCACCGCCAAGCTCGTCTAGTTTCGCTTGTAATTCTGGCGTGCTGATGTTTTCATCGGCAGTAATTTCTGCTTCGCCAGTTTCTAACTTTACAGCAGCCTTTACGCCCGGAACTTCATTCAGCTTTTTCTCCACATTGGTTCTGCAACCATTGCAGGTCATTCCTGAAATTCCATATGTTTTCGTCGTGCTCATAATTATCCTTTCTTTGATAACAAAGTTCCGGATAATAAGATTGATGAGATTATATAATTTCTAGATAATGTTATATAATTATGGGGTGGGCTGCTTATTTAGATGCTTGGAAATAGGGTAGTTTTGGGTTTTTCCAAACCTTTCATTTTAAGTGCTGCAAAGAAACGATTGTTCAAGGGGCTTTTTTCCATTAGGTAGGGGATGTAAACAGAGCCTTGCGCCAATACCAGCTCATGGTATCCGAAAAGTACACCATTATTCTTTTGAACGGATTGCACAGATTTAATCTGCTGCACATCTCTTTCTAGATTAAATCGTACTTGACTGCCGCTCAACCATTCGACGACCACTTCTTTTGTTTGGGGATGAAACCAAACCTGCTGATCGCGTACATACTTTAAATGGTTGTTCAACAAAAATACCTGGCTAATTAGGTAAAGACTGATGGGTAGAAGAAAGAATAGAATTTTGATCTTGATAGCGAGTACTAGGGTGATAATCAGTAGGACTACACCTATAGCGACACTGTAGGTCGTTGCTTTGATGGCCTTGCTCACAACCTTGCTGCCAGAGTCTAAGATAAAATAACCCTGCTTATTGCTTCGCTGTATATCCGTTGAGGATTTAGTCCGCATCATGATTCTGCGCGAACTATAGTAGAGCAGAACTCCCAATAAAATAACAATAAGCAGGATTTTATACATATTAGTATTGTTCTGTTTCGTTAGGGAATGTTCCGGCTTTTACATCAGCGATATAATTGCTTGCAGCTTTGGTGATCTCACCTTGCAGGTCGGCATATAAGCGAAGGAATTTTGGTTTAAAGTCTTTATTCAATCCTAGCATATCATTAACCACTAAAACTTGTCCGTCACATCCATTGCCAGCTCCGATACCGATTGTTGGGATTTCCAAAGATTCCGAAACTTCTTTAGCTAGTGCTGCAGGGATTTTTTCCAATACAATCATAAAGCATCCCGCTTCTTGTAATGCCAATGCATCAGATTTTAATCTATTGGCTTCCGCTTCTTCTTTCGCGCGGACACCAAAGTCACCAAACTTATAGATCGACTGAGGGGTTAAGCCTAAATGTCCACATACCGGAATGCCCGACTGAACAATCTTCTTGATATTATCGATGATTTCCTCGCCACCTTCTAGCTTCAGAGCATGTGCTCCGGACTCTTTCATCATCCGAACAGCAGCTTTATAGGCATCTTCGATCGAGCCTTGGTATTCGCCGAAAGGTAAATCAGCAAGCACCATCGCGCGCTTTGAAGCCTTGGCAACAGCAGAAGCATGGTAGATCATATGGTCTAAAGTCATGGGAAGGGTGGTTTCATATCCGGCAAAAACATTAGCTGCCGAATCGCCCACAAGAAGAACTTCTACACCCGCCTCATCTAAAATGCGAGCAGTGGAATAGTCATAAGAAGTTAACATCGAGATCTTTTCTCCTCTGGCTTTCATATCACGAAGTGCCGAAGTCGTCACTCTTTTAATTACTTTATGTACTGACATAGCGTTAAGATTGAGTTGCAAACTTAATTATTTTTCGTGGAAAACGCCTCGAATCTTGTTCTTAACGTATAGCAATGCTGCGGAATAGAAAATTACCCTATAATTTCCTACTTTTGCAGGATGGATATAAAAGAGCAGAATCAGTTTAAATTCCCGAAGTTTCAAGAGTTAATTATTCACGAAGACGATAACCTAATTGTGATCAATAAACCGCCGTTTATTGCATCTTTGGATGCACGTGAGGGTGGTGAGGTGAATATCCTTCGCTTGGCGAAGAAATATCACCCCGATGCGCAAGTTTGTCACCGTCTGGATAAGGATACTTCTGGCGTATTGCTGATTGCTAAGAATCCAGAAACATACCGTTCGATGTCGATCGAATTTGAAAAAAGGAGAGTAAACAAGATTTACCATGCAATCATTGGCGGTACGCATGTCTTCGAAGATCTGACCGTCGACCTTCCTATCCTCAATCAGGGAAATAAGAATGTAACGATCGACCGTTATAATGGTAAACCGTCGGAAACCATCTTCAACAGTATCCGTTATTTTAAGCATTTTACCCTCGTTGAATGTAAGCCTATTACAGGCCGCATGCACCAGATCCGTATACACTTAGCAACGCAACATGCTGCTATTGTGGGGGATGCAATGTACAAAGGGAAGCCGGTTTATCTTTCTCAGATCAAAAAACGTGGTTATACCTTATCGAAAGATCAGGAAGAGCAACCAATCATGAAGCGTTTTGCACTGCATTCTAAATCGGTAAGTTTCAAGTTGAACGATAAAGAATATAGTTTCGAGGCCGAATATCCTAAAGACTTTGCGACGCTATTGAAGCAGTTGGAGAAATTTGACGCTTAATACTATCAAACAGATTATCATTATTACATACCCCTTAATTAAGCTATAGAAATGAATAAGCAAGAGCTCATTAATCAGATTAAAAGCAAGAAGAGTTTCCTATGTGTCGGTTTGGATACCGACTTGAACAAGATTCCGGAGCACCTTTTGGAGGAAGAGGATCCTATCTTTGCTTTTAATAAGGCGATTATTGAGGCTACTGCAGATCTATGCGTGGCTTATAAGCCTAATATTGCATTTTATGAAAGCTACGGCGTAAAAGGATGGGAGTCCTTACGTAAGACCAGTGAGATTCTACCGAAAGATTGTTTTTCGATTGCTGATGCAAAACGTGGCGATATCGGCAATACTTCGAAAATGTATGCGCAAGCATTCTTTAATCCGGAGGTATCTGGCTTAAACTTCGATTCAATTACCATTGCACCTTACATGGGGGAGGACTCTGTGACGCCATTTTTGGACTTCGAAGGCAAATGGGCGATCGTTCTTGCATTGACCTCTAATCAAGGAAGTTTAGACTTCCAAAATTTCAGCAATGCTGCGGGCAAGCAATTGTTTGAGGAGGTTATTGATAAGGTTAATACTTGGGGAAGCGATGAGAACTTGATGTATGTGGTTGGTGCGACGAGAGGGGAGGCTTTTGTGAAGATTCGCGAGCATGCGCCTGATCATTTCTTGCTAGTTCCAGGAGTTGGTGCACAAGGCGGTTCCTTAGCTGATGTTTGCCAATATGGGATGAACAAAGACTGTGGACTTCTAGTAAACAGTACCCGTGGTATTATTTATGCATCGAAAGGGAAGGACTTCGCAGAGCGTGCTCGTGAAGAAGCGTTGCTACTTCAAAAAGAAATGGAAGAGCAGTTAGCCATTCACGGGGTGATCTAAAACCTGATATTTCTTACTTTTTGTTAAAACTGCCTTTTTTGGCATAATAATTTAGGTGCTTGCAAGGTTAATGTTATTTATGATACAACGAAGATCGAGCTTGCTCCTGGGAGCAGTTAGTATATTAGGGCTCTTCCTCACAGGATGTAGCTCTGTTTATTTGCCGAATGTGCCGGCAACCCCCATGTTTACCAATGCAGGCGAGGGGTATTTAGGCGCCCATGTGAATGTCAAAGGTAATTTAAGCGGTACAGCAGGTGTCGCTTTCACCGATAATCTGGCTATTATTGCAAACGGTTCCTATGTCGATAATAAAACGACCAATCAAGACTTTAAACAACATCTTATAGAGGGAGGCTTAGGCTACTATACTGTTGTGGGGCATTCCGGCCGTAGCGTGCTGGAGTTCTATGGCGGATATGGTATTGGTTCGACCCGAGATGTCGATAAGCGAGCTTCGATATCCGGTACGGATCCTGTAGAGATTCGGGATCTGGACTTCAACAAGATCTTTGTACAAGCAAACTTCTCATCGACACGTAAGAACAAACTTCGTTTATTTGGAAAGCAGCGTACGCTAAACTATGGTACAGCGATTCGCGTCAGCCGTATCAAAATGGATCGTTTCGACCTGAATAATGCGCCAGCCGAATTGGAAGAGAATCTATATATAGAGCCGGTGTTCTTTACTCGAATGGAGCTGAACAAGGGTTTCCAATTGCAGTATACGAACGGTTGGAATATAGGAATAATGAGCAACGAATACCTCAAAGCAGGGAATGCAGTATTTACGTTGGGGTTGATTTATAATTTTGGAAAAAAGAAATAGCAATATGAAAAAGTTAGTTGGTATTGTAGGAATGATGACGATCTTGTTTTTATCGGGTTGTCAAGTAAATAAGAAGGCACAATTACAAGCCTTAGCGGATTGTGAATATGATGTGGAATCCGTAGAACAAGTAAAATTCAATGGTAAGACATTAGACAAATACAAAGGTTCGGACGGTAATTATAATATCTCCTCTTTAGCGAATATCGCCGTGGCATTATTCAGCAAAGAATTGCCTTTGGAAGGAAAGATTAATCTGAAGATTACGAATCCTGAGGTGAAAAAGGCGGCGGTAAACTCTTTCAAGTACATGATCGAGATCCAAGGGTCGCCATTGTTTGAAGGAACAGTAGATCAAAATGTAAACTTAAACCAAGGGGAAAGCGCCATTGTGCCCTTGACCTTCAAAGCAAATATCTTCAATAAAGCGAAAGAAACCGGTTTTGACCGTTTCTTTGATGAGCTTTTCAATAAAAAATCCGAAGGATTTTTAGTGCTAAAGATTAAGCCTTCATTTAAAATCGCCGGACAAAATATTTATTATCCGTCGTATATTACGGTAGATAAAAACTTCGGCAAAAGGATATTTAGTCTTTTTAAGTAGATGTTAGATTTTAGACCTTAGACATTAGAGTATGTCTGAACGAGGAAAGGAAGGATGCAAGGATGAGCAGGATGGTTACGCCATGGGTCTAACTACTAAATACTTACTACTAAATACTATTTCTGAACCAGGAAAGGAAGGATAAAAAGATGAGCAGGATCCTGTTTATCCTTACATCCTTCCTTTCCTGGTTCAGACAAACGTCTAAAATCTCACTTCTAAAATCTAAAATCTCACATCTAATATCTAACGTCTAAAATCTCACATCTACCTTCTAAACGTATATCCCACGGTCCATTCGATGAAGTCAGCTTTTCCCATGTGCGCTTTTATGGATACGCCGGTGTTGATGTTCTTGTAAACATAGTAACGTGCTCCGGCGCGTAGGAAGAACTTTTTGATTTCTCCATTAAATCGTTGGTTATGTATGTAATATCCAACGTTTCCATTTAAAACGAGGCGTTCGTTTAGGATATGGGCAATATAGAAGGATGGCCCGCCGGATACCTTGGAGGAGAACTTTCCTGTTTTGTCGCCTGCGATTTCTTCATCATTGCCGGAAGATGAGTAGAATAGATCAAAACCACCGCCTAAACGCCATTTGTAGGATACGTGTCGGCTGGCATATACGCTGAAGGTACTTTTTAGGAATCTTTGGTCTAAGTCGTCTCTTAACTGCTTCGAGCCTACGCCGTAATTCACATGGAACATCACTTTTTTGCTGTATGGTTCGAGCACAGAGTCTCTTTTGATTTTGATATCTGGATTGATCTGGTAAGCTGCAGATAGGGTAAGCGGCACTAGGTTCACGCCTTTGTTAGGTAGGGCGAGTGCACCGTTGGAGAAATGATGGAAGGCAAAGCCTGCACCTAGTTTCCAATGTTGTGATAATTTGTATTGAGCCCGGATTCCGAGGTCGATAAATACATTATTCTTTGATCCGATAACTAGGTTCAAAGGATTTTCATGCTCGTTATAGGGTTTAAAATTTCCCGAGAGACCTAGCCCAATTCTATAGTCCCAGCTCCATCGCGAGTTTTCTCGCGGAGCGATGGGGGTTTGTACAAAGCCATATATCGCGTAAGGACTGCCGATAATATCCGAATGAAATGTACTGGAGTAAATCCCGATTCCATATATCGGGTAGTTATAGATTTGGTAATACTGATCTTTCTTTGCGCGTTGCTTGAAGCCTATTTTAAAGTTCAACCCGTTGTAGTAAGCACCGTCGTAGGTTGTTTCCTTGAGTCCGGACTGTTGTAGTATTCCGCCGTTTTCGACTTCCAGCTCTAACACCAGCGGGCTTCTTTTAATCTGATTAGCGATGCTGTCGATTTGAGCCGATGCGAGGAAGGGGATAGTTAGGGTAAGTAAAATAAGTATTGCTTTGTTCACTAGCTGAAAAATTTTGTCCGTTTTTAACGGGCGGAACAAAAATAGTAATAACTTTGTCAGCACAAACGAGCCCATTGTCATTTTTAAGGAATTTGGGCGAAAATCAATACAAGTGTCAAATTTTATCCTCATTGTTTTCTGCTTAGCCGCTGGCGTGCTTAGCCGAAAGATGAATTGGGTTGCAAAAGATGGTTATAAAGCATTAAATGCCTGGGTGTTATACTTTGGTTTGCCCGCCATCTCCTTTCACTACCTTCCTAAACTAACTTGGGACAATAGCTTAATTTTCACGATACTCTGCCCTGTTATTGTATTGGCGGGCGGGGTTTTGTTTTTTTATTGTATCGGGCGAGTGTTGGGACTTTCAAAACGAACATCGCATACCATGATGTTAGTAGCGGGGCTGAGCAATACTTCGTTTGTTGGTTTTCCGCTCATCACCGCATATTTCGGAACACAGGGACTGCCTATCGGTATTGTTGCGGATCAAATGACTTTCTTCCTCCTATCATCGGTCGGTGTTTTGATCGCCACAAAAGGGAGCTTAAATACGAATAAGGAAGTGAGTCTTGCTTTCATCATCAAACGGGTATTTACGTTTCCGCCCTTGATAGGCTGCTTAATGGCATTGCTACTATCGCAGATAGTGGATTTAAGTTCTTTGGATGATTTTTTTCATCTCATCGCTAGTACGGTATCTCCAATAGCGCTTTTCTCTATCGGTCTCCAACTCAATTTTACAATCGTAAAAAGCGAAGTTCCGAATATTACATATGCGATGTTATATAAGCTGATTCTTGCGCCGCTTATCGTATTCCTGTTAGCATACTTTCTGGGCTATCGCGGTGAGATAGTCGAGGTGTCCATTTTTGAGATGGCTATGCCTAGTTTAGTGGCAACCAGCATTGTTATCAATCAATTTAAGCTGAATAGCAAACTAGGAAATAGTGTTATTGGTTTAAGTATTCCGTTAGGTTTATTAACCACTTACGCGTGGTATGAAATTTTGAATTTTTTCAATATGTAACTGAAATGTTATTAATATAGGAAAGCTTTTTTTTATCTTTATCAATTGTGTAGAAGATACACTGATAATAACATAATTTATAAGCTTAGTTTTCAGATTATTATGAAGAAATTAATTTTCTTTGCCCTTTTAGCGAGTACAACCCTTTCCCAAGCTCAAGAAAAACACGAGCGTTACATTCAAAAAATCAACGGTACAAGTTTAGAATTCAGCATGGAAGCTATTCCGGCTGGCGAGTTTACGATGGGGAGTTCAACTGGAGGCAATGAAGATGAGAAGCCTGCTCATAAAGTGAAGCTTGATCCATTCTGGATGGGGACTTACGAAGTGACCTGGAATCTATTTGAACCTTTCCTTTACAAAGATTACGAGGTGACAAAATCTATTGATGGGAAAGTCCCAGCCGAGGTAGATGCTGTTACACGACCAACAAAACCGTATTTAGATATGACTTTTGGTTATGGCAAAGACGGGCAGCCGGCTTTAGCGATGACGCATTACAATGCTATTCAGTTTTGTAAATGGTTATATGTGCGAACGGGAGTATTTTACCGCTTGCCGACAGAGGCTGAGTGGGAGTACGCTTGCCGCGCTGGATCGAATACGGCTTATTTCTTTGGTGATGATGCGGGGCAATTGGCCGAGTATGCCTCATTCAAAGAAAATAGCAATGGACAGACTGCAAAAGTAGGAACTAAAAAGCCGAACGCTTGGGGCCTATATGATATGTTAGGCAATGTTTCGGAGTGGACCTACGACCAATATGATGCTAACTTTTATTCGACTTTCAAAGATAAAGTAGCCGAGAATCCGGTGAATGTACCTACGCAATTGTATCCGCATGTGGTACGTGGCGGCTCGTTCGAGAGCGAAGCAATCGACTTGCGTTCTGCTGCTCGTGGTGCTTCAGATCCGGTTTGGAAGCAGTTGGATCCTCAAATTCCAAAGTCTAACTGGTGGTTTCCGGAAGCTCCATTTGTGGGAATGCGTTTAGTGCGTCCTGTAAAGCAGCCTAGCCATACGGAAATTATGGAATACTATGATAAAGCACCGCTAAAGGACTTTTAAGAAAAGAATCAATTATA
This sequence comes from Sphingobacterium hotanense, assembly GCF_008274825.1. NCBI lineage: Bacteria > Pseudomonadati > Bacteroidota > Sphingobacteriia > Sphingobacteriales > Sphingobacteriaceae > Sphingobacterium > Sphingobacterium hotanense. The sequence goes on along the minus strand of NZ_CP030848.1, from coordinate 3,157,873 downwards.
AACAATACATTATAAACCATGGAAAATCTAAATCGCCGAGGATTTATTAAATCTTCATCGGGCCTTGTGGGTGCAGCGGCATTGACAAGTGGGGTAGTAGGAAAAGTATTTGCGGGTGGGAGCGATGTGATCAAGATTGCCTTGATCGGTTGCGGTGGCCGCGGGACAGGCGCTACATTTGATGCTTTTGCTTCTGGGCAGAACATTCAGTTGGTAGCAATGGCTGATGCTTTCAAGGACAATTTGGATAAGACATATGCCACGTTGAAAGAGAAATTCGGCGATAAGGTGAATGTTCCTGACAGCCGTAAATATGTAGGATTTGACGGATATAAAGCGGCAATCGCGGATGCGGATGTTGTTTTATTGACGACGCCTCCAGGATTCCGTCCGGTTCATTTTGCTGAAGCGGTACGCGCCGGTAAGCATGTCTTTATGGAAAAATCTGTAGCAACAGATATTCCGGGTGTTCGCAGTGTATTGGAAACTGCAAAAGAAGCAAGACGTAAGAAATTAAATGTCGTTGTTGGATTACAACGTCGTTATCAAAATAACTACCGCGAGGCTATTCAACGTATTCAGGACGGAGCGATCGGTGATGTAGTATCCGGACAAGTGTATTGGAATAGTGGTGGTGTTTGGGTTCGCCCGCGCAAGCCGGGACAAACGGAGATGGAATATCAAATGCGTAACTGGTATTACTTCAACTGGCTATGTGGTGATCATATCGTTGAACAACATGTTCACAACATCGACATCGCGAACTGGGTGAAAGGGAAGTATCCTATTTCTATTCAAGGTACAGGCTCTAGAGCACATAGAACAGGTAAAGAGTACGGAGAGATCTATGATAACTTCGCTTTAGAGATGACTTATGATGATGGTACGGTGGTATATAGCCAGTGTCGCCACTTCGAAGGAATCTCAAACCGTGTGGATGAGACGTTCCAAGCTACAAAAGGTCGTGTTTATCTATCGGCGAGCAACCAAGCTATCCTTTGGGATGCACAGGGAAAAGAGATTTACAGACATAACACCAAAGGAAATCCTAACCCTTACCAACAGGAGCACAAAGAGTTATTTGCAGCGATCGCTAATGGAGAATACAAATTTGATAATGCTGAATATGGCGCTTATAGCAGCTTAGCGGGTATTATTGGTCGTATTGCCGTTTATACAGGTAAAGTTATTAAATGGGATGAGGCAATGAAATCTAACATTGATTTGATGCCTGAGCGTCTTGCATGGGATGCAATGCCAAAGGTGGTTCCGAATGCGGATGGATTCTATCCTGTTGCTGTCCCTGGACATAATGTAGAAAAATATATCTAAAAGCCGTGTTGAACTGGTTCGGTCTGATCGGCATAATGGGAATTGGTTGTTGCGCCTTTGCGCAACAGCCAATTTCTGGTTTACAGCGATTCAACCTGGAAGGTTATGCCCAAGGAACGACATACGCTGTCAGCTATTATGCCAACGACGAGCAAGTTGAGAAAGCGCAACTGGATAGTATATTTCAGGTCATCGACCAGTCTATGTCGCTGTATAAGCCAAGCTCCTTAATCAGCAAGTTTAATTCCGATACGAGCAGCGAGATTGTGATGGATAATCACATGCAAGCGGTGCTGAAGAAATCTTTTCAAATCAATAAGCTATCGAAAGGGATATTTGATATAACCGTGAAGCCCTTAGTTTCAATATGGGGTTTCGGGCCAGAAAAGACAGTCGGCATACCGGATTCTAATGCGGTTAAAGTTGCTTTAACATACGTTGGGATGGATAAGTTGAAAGTCAGAGGTAAGCAGCTTCGGAAGAAGGACAAACGTGTTGAAATTGATTTAAATGGCATTGCACAAGGTTATACCGTAGATGTGCTTTACGATTTCCTTCTGTCTAGAAAAATTAAATCGTTTTTAGTGGAAGTAGGTGGGGAGATTCGCACGTATGGTTACAAGCCTGAAGACGAGCCCTATAAAATCTTGATACAGCGACCGGATGAAGCAAAGGAGCAAAGGAATTACATCATCGCATTGCACAATAAGGCCGTGACTACGTCGGGCAGCTATGAAAAATATCGCACTGTGGATAATTATCGTTTTTCGCATCATATGGATGCAAAAACCGGATATCCATTGAAATCATCCATTATCACTGTTACAGTGATTGCCGAGAATGCAATGGATGCAGATGCGCTCGATAATGTATTTATGGCGATGAAACCTGAGGATGCGGTCGCATTTGCGAATTCAAAAAATAAAATTGATATTTATTTACTGTATTTGGATAATGGCGTCGTGAAAGAAGCGTATTCCAAGGGGTTTTCTAAATACATAATAACCAACTAGCACCCAGGTGCTGAAAACAACTTAAACTTAATCCTACATGAAAAGATCAGAATTCTTAAAGAACAGTTCCATGCTTGTTGGCGGCACTTTATTAGGCGGGACGGCGGTTGCCGGTACTGCTATTAATGAAAAGACTGCACAATCTGCAAACCAACCGTTTAAATTAGACTATGCGCCCCACCAAGGGATGTTTAGCGCTAGTGCCGGAAAGAACTTTCTTGATGAGATAAAATATATGTACGACCTGGGATTCCGCAGTATCGAAGATAATGGAATGCCATCGCGCTCGGTTGATGAACAAAAGAAAATCGGTGATCTATTGGCGAAGTTAGGTATGCGTATGGGGGTATTTGTTGTTCCTAAGGGCGGCAATGGCGCTAATTCGCTAGCTGCGGGTAAGCAGGAGTTTGTTGATATCTTCTTGAAAGGATGCCGTGACTCGGTTGAAATCGCCAAGCGTTGTAACGCAAAATGGGCGACCGTTGTTCCGGGAGATTTTGCTAGAAAGCTGCCTATGGGCGTGCAGACAGCCAATGTGGTTGAAGCTTTGAAACGTGGCGCTGAGATTTTTGAACCACATGGCTTAACGATGGTCTTAGAACCATTAAGCGACACACCCGATCTTTTCTTACGCTTTACGGATCAGACCTACGAGATCTGTAAAGCGGTGGGTAGCCCATCGGTAAAGATTCTTTACGATGCATATCACCAACAAAAGAATGAAGGAAACTTAATCAACCTGATGGATTTATGCTGGAGTGAGATTGCCTATATCCAAGTTGGTGACAACCCTGGACGTAAAGAGCCAACAACCGGTGAAATCAACTATAAGAATGTGTTCAAATGGTTGCACCAAAAGGGCTACAAAGGCGTAGTAGGGATGGAACATGGCATGTCCAAGTCCGGAAAAGAGGGTGAGCAAGCGTTAGTCGCAGCCTATAGAGAAGTGGATTCTTTCTAGTGCTAAAACTATTTAAGTGACTCTAACAAATTTGTTATCCTGTTTTATAAACCGTTTATAATATCTATATTTAATACCATAATTTTAAAATAAGCCTATATTACATGTCATCAACTATTAAATTTAAACTATCCTTCATGATGTTCCTGGAGTTCTTTATTTGGGGCTCTTGGTTCGTGACGTTAGGTACTTTCTTGGGAAATACCTTGAACGCATCGGGACTAGAAATCGCTAATGTATTCTCCACGCAATCATGGGGTGCAATCGTAGCGCCTTTCATTATTGGTATGATCGCGGATCGTTACTTCAATGCAGAACGAATATTGGGGATTCTGCACCTTATCGGCGCTTTCCTGATGTTCCAACTTTACCAAAGCGAATCTATAGGTTCGTTCTTTCCTTACGTGTTAGGATATATGCTATTATACATGCCGACGCTATCCCTAGTCAACTCGGTATCTTTCCGTCAGATGAAAAATCCGGAAAAGGAGTTCTCCAATATTCGTATTTGGGGTACAATCGGATGGATCGTTGCAGGACTTTCGATATCCTATCTTTTCAAATGGGATGCTGATCAGGGAATCAAGGACGGCTTATTGAGAAATACATTCTTAATGGCTTCTATTGGTTCATTAGTATTGGGATTATTCAGTTTTATCCTTCCGAAAACACCTCCTGTTAAGATGGAAGCTGGCCAAAAGCAAAGTGTTGCCAAAGTATTGGGATTAGATGCTATTAAGCTTTTAAAGGATAGAAATTTCTTAGTATTCTTTGTTTGCTCTATATTAATCTGTATTCCGCTAGCGTTCTATTATCAATACGCGAATCCATTCTTATCTGAAATAGGCTTAGCGAATCCAACGGGTAAGATGACGATAGGTCAAATTTCAGAGGCATTATGTCTTTTGTTATTACCTGTTTTCTTTACGCGCTTCGGATTCAAGAACACCATTCTGGTAGGGATGTTAGCATGGGTTATTCGTTATGTGCTGTTTGCCTATGGCGACGCAGGCGAAGCGACCTTTATGCTGTTATTAGGAATTGCACTTCACGGTATCTGTTATGATTTCTTCTTTGTATCCGGGCAAATCTATACCGACTCGAAAGCCGGAAAAGATAATAAGAGTGCTGCGCAAGGATTAATTACGTTAGCTACATACGGTGTAGGGCAATTGATCGGATTCTGGGTAGCAGGATATGTGAGTGACATGTACCAAAACGTGAAATCGGCAGATGTCGCGTTGTTCTGGAATAAGTTATGGGTAGTTCCTGCAGGAATTGCTTTAGTAGTATTTTTTATCTTCCTTGTATTCTTCAAGAAAGAGACCATTGTAAATCAATCTGAAACTAATTAAATAAAAAAGTAATGGTAGAGAATAATGTTTATGATGCCATTGTCATCGGATCCGGTATTAGCGGCGGTTGGGCTGCTAAGGAATTAACCGAAAAGGGTCTGAAAACAATCATGTTAGAACGTGGTCGCAATGTTGAGCACGTGAAAGATTACCATGCAAATAAGGATACTTGGGAATACCCTCATCGTGGTGGTAGGACTAAGCAAATGGAAGCGGATTATCCGGTTCTAAAACGTGATTACCCTTTAAATGAAAAGAACTTAGATTTCTGGGTAAATGAGAAAGAAAGTCCCTATGTGGAGAAGAAGCGTTTTGACTGGTTCAGAGGATATCATGTAGGCGGTCGTTCGTTGATGTGGGGTCGTCAGAGTTACCGTTTAGGTGATTTGGACTTTGAAGCAAATGCGAAAGATGGACATGGCGTCGATTGGCCGATCCGTTATAAAGAGATCGCACCTTGGTATAGCTATGCTGAAAAATGGGCAGGTATATCAGGTAACCGCGACGGACTTGATGTTCTCCCTGATGGCGACTTCTTACCGGCAATGGATTTCAACGTTGTTGAAAAAGATTTAGCAGAACGCATAAAAAAACAATACGGCGGTAGTCGTCACTTCATTATGGGACGTACGGCAAATATTACGAAGCCACATACAGGTCGTATCAACTGTCAGTATCAAAACCAATGTTGGTTAGGCTGTAACTTTGGCGCTTATTTTTCTACACAATCTTCTACATTGCCACCGGCAATGAAAACCGGAAACTTAACGCTTCGTCCATTCTCTATCGTAACGAAGATTATCTACGATAAGGATACGAAGAAAGCAAAAGGGGTAGAGATCATCGACGCAGAAACAAACCAAACGTATGAATTCTTTGCGAAGGTTATCTTCGTATGTGCTTCTGCATTCAATTCTACATGGGTATTGATGAACTCAGCTACCGATGTTTGGGAAGGTGGATTAGGAAGTAGTTCTGGCGAGTTAGGTCATAATGCTATGGACCACCACTTCCGCTTAGGAGCAAGTGGTCGTGTAGAAGGCTTTGATGATAAGTACATGTTCGGACGTCGTCCGACGGGCTTATATGTTCCTCGCTTCGTTAATATCCCATCTGACACCAAAAAACGCGATTACGTTCGTGGCTTCGGCTATCAGGGGTCTGCTGGCCGTGGAAGATGGTCGGGCGAGATTGCGGAGATGGCTGTTGGTGGCGAATGGAAAGACGCGCTATGTGAACCAGGAAACTGGACAGCAGGATTCACCGCATTCGGAGAGATCCTTCCATACCATGAGAACCGTATTTTTCTTGACAAGGACGTAAAGGACAAATGGGGATTACCAGTGCTGGCGATGGATATGGAGCTAAGAGACAACGAGCTTAAGATGCGTAAAGATATGGCCGTAGAAATGAAGGACATGTTGGAAGCTATCGGTCTGAAAGACGTAAATACTTACGATGGAGGATATAACTTTGGTATGGGTATTCACGAGATGGGAACAGCACGTATGGGCTTGGATCCGAAAACTTCCGTATTGAATAAGCACAACCAAGTTTGGGATGCAACGAACGTATATGTGACGGACGGCGCTGCCATGACGTCGGCGGGATGTGTGAATCCATCACTTACTTATATGGCCTTGACAGCGAGAGCGGTTGACCATGCGGTAAGCGAGCTTAAGAAAGGAAATATCTAATTGAACTAAACCGTATATTATGAGTAATAACAATTCAAGAAGGAATTTTCTAAAGAACACAGCCATAGCGGCTGCGGGCTTTAGTATTGTTCCTCGACATGTCTTAGGTGGATCGGGCTTTCTAGCGCCTAGCGACCGTTTGATTGTTGCAGGGATTGGTGTAGGGGGCAAAGGGGAGAGCGACATCAAATCGTTTGCAGACAGCGGAAAGGCGGAGATGGCTTATCTATGTGATGTGGATGAACGTCGCGCAGCCAACTCGGTAAAGCGATTCCCGAAAGCAAAATTCTATAAGGATTTCAGAGAAATGTTGGATAAAGAACATAAGCACATCGATGCTGTTTCTGTATCCACACCCGATCATAACCACGCTATCCAGGCTTTAGCGGCTATGCAGCTAGGCAAGCATGTGTATGTTCAGAAACCTTTGACCCACGATATCTGGGAAGCAAGAGTACTGACTCATGCTGCTAAAAAATATAAAGTCGTAACACAGATGGGTAATCAAGGCGCCTCGAACGATGGCCCTCGTGAAATCCGTGAATGGTATGAAGCAGGCCTTATTGGTGATGTTCATACGGTGTACTGTTGGACCGATCGCCCTGTATGGCCTCAAGGTATTCAGTGGCCTACTCAAACCGCCCCTGTTCCGAAGGAATTAGATTGGGATCTATGGTTAGGAACGGCTCCTCAGAAAGACTATATCGAAAAGTTGGTTCCATTTAACTGGCGAGGCTGGTGGGATTACGGAACTGGCGCATTAGGCGATATGGGCTGCCACTTATTAGAAGTGCCTTTCAGCGTATTAGGCTTATCCTATTTACAGGATGTGCAGGCTTCTGTTGGTTCAGTATACGTGGATGAGTTCAAACGCGGATACTTCCCGGAGAGCTGCCCGCCATCGAGCCATGCGACTATGACTTTCCCGAAAGCAGCTAGAACGCAAGGTCCGGTTACATTGCACTGGATGGACGGTGGAATTCAACCTGCCCGTCCAGAAGAATTGGAACCAAATGAAATCTTTGGTGACGGTGGAAACGGTATCTTGATGGTCGGTACGAAAGGTAAAGTATTAGCAGATACGTATGGTGATAAAGCACGCTTGTTGCCTACTACTCGCAAAGAAAACGTTGCGATGAAGTATGCTCGAGTACCTGGAAAAGCTAGCGGACACTACGCACAGTGGGTTGAAGCATGTATTGCAGGTTATGGTAAGAAAGAGGTGAGTGCACCATTTGAGATTTCAGGACCATTAACCGAGGCATTATTGATGGCGAATTTAGCGATCCGTGGTGCTGATATGCGTATTGATGGTAAATACCCTGGACGTAACTTGAAACTTCTTTGGGATAACGACAATATGAAAGTAACGAACTTTGATATCGTCAACCAATTTGTGAAGCGTCAGTATCGCCCGGGATGGGAAATTAATTATTCATTTTAACAAGGTATAAGAAGATGATGAATAGAAGAGAAGCGTTAAAACGTGTAGCCTTTATCATGGGTGGTACGGTTATCGGTGCAAACCTGTTTTTAGAGGGGTGTACTCGTCCGGCATCTAAAGATGTGGCTACCTTATTTGAGGCTGAAACAACAGATTACTTAGGCGAATTAGCGGAAGCTATTCTTCCTAAAACTTCTACACCAGGCGCGAAAGAAGCCGGTGTAGGTGAATTTATCCCTGTGATGATTCGCGACTGTTATGATGAGAAAGATCAAAAATCTTTCTTAGACGGTCTGAATGGCGTGGAAGCACGTGCGAAGAAAGATTTCAAAAAAGGATTCTTAGAATTGACTCCTGAAGAGAAACTTCAATTCGTGAATACATACGATAAAGAGGCTAACGAATACCAAAAGAACAAGAAGGAAGAAGATGCAAACCACTTCTTCACCATGTTGAAGCAATTAACTTTGACAGGATTCTTCACATCGGAAGTTGGTATGAAGAAAGCATTGCGTTATTTGAAAATCCCTGGAAAATACGATGGAAACTATCCGTATAAGAAGGGCGATAAAGCATGGGCTATCTAGCATAAAAAAAGCCTTCCGATTCTCGAGGGCACTGAAAAAGCTTCAACTTTCTAATGAGACTTAAAGAAATGACTGAGTATAGGTTTTCCCCTACTCGGTCATTTTTGTTCAAAGGGTTTCTGGAAGTTTGTTTTTTATGAGCTTATTGAAGGTGTAAGCGACTAGGACTTGCTATTTGAGTTTTTAGCATCCCATCTAGGCTTTTTTGAGGCAATATCTCACCTTTTTATATCAATTTCAGGATTCTTTTCAGGTTTACGGTGAAGATGGCCATTGCGCCCTGCATTTCCATATTATGGATTCCATAAGCATCAGCTCTGCCATAGCCATGGACATTCTTGAGCTCACTGTTCTTGGCCTCGATCTTATACCTTTGCTTAGACTTGCTTCGATAATAATCGGTTTGCTGGAAAGCCATCTGCTCCCTATGGAGTTCGGATTTTATGGAGACTGAATAGGATTTGGTTCTGGCCCCTTGCTTGTAACATCCTTCCCTAAGAGGACAGACCTTACATTTCTCCACATCAAAGTAATAGGTCTCCGTTTGATTTGTACCTTGTTCCTTCTTTCCCTGACGCGCCTTGCGGATGGCCAAATGTCCTGCGGGACAAACAAACATATCCGCATCTTTATTATAGTCAAACTTGTCTTTATCTTTCCTAAAGCCTTGGGTAATGGATGGATTTAATTTAGCGATGATATCAATGTTTTGTTCTTTTGCCACCTGAAGATTTTCTTTTCCCGAATACGCGGCATCACCTATTATTGTATCCACTTGCATTCCATTCTGCTGGCTGATCTCTAATAACCTAGGTAGTTCAGGGCCATCACCTTTTTCGCCTGTAGTAACGACCGCTGCTGTAATGATGCGTTCCTCAGTCATCGCCAGATGTGTTTTATAGCCAAAGAAACTGCTGTCCACTGACTTGTGTCCAAGTCTGGCCTCATCATCCTTAGAGAGCAGATAGTATTCTTTTGTGTCTTCAATGGTTTCCTTCAACAGATTCAGCTTTTCTTTCACAGCCGGTATTTCACTGATAGATTGATCTTCATCAAGGACCCTCTGTAATTCCCTGCAATAAGCAAGCTCTTGATCCAGGTCGTTGGATTCATTCTTTTGTGGTAGATTCCTCTTGTATTCCCCATCAATCTGATATATCGCTTTTCTTAATAGTTTGGAGCGTTCCCTGAGTACTGCCAATGCTGTGTGCGGATTCGATCTGGAAACGGTATGGGTCGCGTCTACGATAATAGACTTTGATTTTATAATGCCTTTTTCAAGAGCAATCGTTACGGTCCTATTGATCAACAGGTTCAACAGATCCATATCTTTTAATCGTAGTTTGCGGAATTTGGTAAGCGAACTTGAATTGATCACATCCTCCTCTGGTGCCATTTCAAGAAAATATTTGAAGGACATATCATATCTGGAACGTTCAACGACATCTACATCCGAAACGGTGTAGATCGTTTTTAACAGAAGGTATTTGAACATCTTGATAGGGCTCTCCGCTGTACGGCCATTCGTCTGGCAATACTTAGCCAAAAGCTCGTCATAGATAAAACTGAAATCGATAAGATCGTTGATTTTTCGAAGTAGATTATCTTTTGGTACGATAATATCGTACAATCCTGAATAGGAACTGAACTGTATTTTTTGTTGGGTAGAGAGCATCCTGATGTCCGTTAAAGCCTACCTTAAAATACGAAAAAGGGAGCAGAAAACTGTAGTTTTCGACTCCCTTTTTTAACCTTTTTTTCTAAGGGGACTTTTTCAGTGCCCTCCGATTCTCGGAAGGCTTTTTTTTTGGAATGTGTCTGCTTTCAATGGCCATCAAGCACTTTCATCCTTTTTTTTGGCTCAATAGAAAAATGAAAGGTTTTATGCTTTTTTAGTAAGCTGCATTAAGAAATGCGGACGATCCGCTTTGCTAATGCTGTAGATGCTCGTTAGCTCATCAATCTTCGATTCATTAATAGCGACCTGATTTCCATAAGACAGTTCCCTGAGGAAGTTCATCTCCACGGATTTGATTTTTCCGGACAATACTTCCTTCGGATCTAGGGCATCGAAGCACCAATCCATATATTTCACGTTATTTGCGTGGTTGACGATATCCAAATCGGATAGCACTACCTGATAATCTCTAATTTTATTGAACGGCACATTTCCATCAATGCGCTCAGCAGTTCTTGACGTCATAATGCGGTCAGGATGAGGCACCACATGGTCTGTACTGGCAATCAAGGGTTCAGCACGGCGAGCTTCGATGTTGAAAACAGCCCAGGTACTGGATGCTGCCACCAAACGGCGTTCGCCAAATAACACCTCAAAATTACGCGTAGAGCGAGATCCTGTGAAGTCCTGAATCCATGTTCTTACCTTGATAGTCTGTTCGAACATGGGGAGTTTCTCGATTTCGATGAGCATTCTACTGAGTACCCAGGATTGCTTGGTCCGGAGTATGGCTTTCGTGCCAAATCCTAATATATCAGCATGCTCGCTAGCGGTCACTTGTAGTATATTGTCCAGTTCGCTGTATTTCAGTTGTCCGTTTGGATAACATTGGGTAAAGTTGAGTTTCCAGTCCTTTTCGAAGATGCCTTCAGTCATATTATTCTTATTTCATGCGAATGTAACTAATTTAATATTCTAAAATAAAACCCTTGTCAATTTATATATAAATCCCTAATTTAACGTTAACCATATAAATCCCGATAAGTATGAGCATGATTGGAACACTAATAGAAAAAGAACAAGTTGATAAATTCAAGATCATTCCAGCAGAAATAGATAACTCGGAGAAGTTTATGTCGAAATTGCAGAGTGCCCTACGTTTAGGGAATGAATTTAAATCAAAAACAGACATCGTATTCAATACTGAGGAAGGTCCAATGCGTATAGAAACGACCGTATGGTCGCTTACTGATAAGTATATACAGATAAAGCACGGAACTCTCATTCCGCTGCGATCACTCATCGCAGTAGAATACTAACAAAAAAAGCTGTCCTTTTCGGACAGCTTTTTTTGTAGTAGTTAGTATTTAGTAGTTAGTATTTAGACCTAGGGCGGATATAGAAATTAGATATTAGATATTAGATGTAAGATTTTAGAGGTTTTTTGTTAGACGTTAGGTTATTTGTCTTTGAACCAGGAAAGGAAGGATGCAAGGATTGACAGGATCCTGCTTATCCTTAAATCCTTCCTTTTCTGGTTCAGAAATAGTAGTTAGTATAAAGACCTATGGCTGCCAACATTGGCCATATTAGTATGGCGTGCGAAATATCCTTCCCATCCTTAAATCCTTCCTTTCCTGGTTCAAAGACAAAAAAAGTCTAAAATCTTACATCTAATATCTAAAGTCTAATTTATATCCGCCCTAGGTCTAAATACTAACTACTAAATACTAATGCGAATTAAGGGTTGAAAATAGGCTTTATGAAACAGGCTGTTAATTTACCGAACACATGTACTAATAGTCCTTTGGTAGATCTGACCTTACTTGCGTTTTGTATCTGTGTTTTTTCATTTATCCAATTAAAAAAGGATTCGATTGGTTGTCTTACCTTAGATACTGCTCTTGAAAACAGGTCATTATAAGCACGATCCCTGTTTTTTAAACAATCTGGTTTTCCTTGGGTTTCCCTTATCGGAGTATACATAATTGATTTTTTTTCTTTATAAAACCACTCGAAGAACGGGGCGTCACGGTATATCTTGTCACCAAAGAACGTCCTACCTGCGATGGATGCCCAATTCTCCTTAAATATGTTCAGGTCACTTTCAGATGCCTTGCTTATTACAATGCTTTCCGGACGAGGCAGCGTGGATTTGTTATAGCTGTTGAGCGCATGAAGCTTTAATCCAAAATACCAAAGCCTCTTCGTTGAGCAGAAGCTTTTATCCGTTATCTCCAGAGCTACCTTTGCCCTTCTAGTCCCACTGCAGGTTATGATGGGCATAGAGTCCAGTAGGGAAAATTCTCTGGAGCACTCCTCTGGTGTAAAGTCCTCTATAACTGACTGACAAAGAGATCTCAAAACATCAAAAAGGCGGTTGATACGGGTGTTGAATGCTACGTATGAAGTTAGCTTGGGAAACCAATCCATCAGATAATCGGAGGCGAATTTATGGATCTGCTTGATCCTTAGCCGCTGTTCCTCGTGCACACTGAATAAATAGATGGTCAAAACCTCCTGATCAGTAAAGTCAGGTTTGTTATTGTTTGAAAATCGCTGACAGTAATATTGCAGTTCACTGTCATATTTATCACACACATACTGGTATAATTTTATTAATTTTAGAGCCTTGGCCTGATTGATCATGTTGTTTAATAATGCGTAAGGAACATTATAAATATACTGATAATCAGGCTTTTATGCAAGTTTTCACCCCTCTTTTTAAGAAGCTTTTTCCAATATATTTCAACCCTTAATTCGCATTACTATATACTAAATACTATTCAAACCCAATTCAAACCCAATGTATAGCCGCTCCGGAGCGGCTATACATTGGGTTTGAATTGGGTTTGAAATGGTTGATAAAGGGTTATGATATCTTTCATTCCTATACAATTCTTATGTTTTTGGCCATCCCTTTATTTTTCATCAAAAAAAATAAAAGAATGTTGTAACGAAACCCGCTTTATTTCTACTAATAGAGAAATATTGATTGAATTATGAAACAACAGATTTTTACGATGGTATTTGTACTTTTGAGCATGTTAACAGCCAAAGCCCAAATAACCGGCGATTGGAAGGGAACTTTAGATGTCCAAGGAACATCTATGGATTTAATCTTCCACATTAGCCAAGACGGAGAAACATACAAAGCAACATTAGATATCCCAGCTCAAGGTGCCTCCGGCCTTCCGATGAGCGAGACCAAGTTTGAAAACAATAAGCTGACTGTAGCCATGGCGCAGGCGGGCTTTTCTTATGAAGGCGAATTGAAGGGTGAGCAGATCGAGGGGATATTCAAACAGGCAGGAATGGAGTTTCCATTGAAGCTTAGTAAAACCAAAGTTTCCAAACCTGGCGATACGACGCTAGTATCATCAAAAGCAGATTTAGAGAAATTAATTGCATTAGATAAAGGTGATTTCAAATATCGTGTGGAAGATTATTTTGCGAAACCTAATTCTTCGCAGTTCCAATTATCTCCCAATGGTAAGTATATTTCTTATCGCGAGAAGGACGCTAACAACAAGCGTCATGTGATGATAAAAGAAGTGGCTACAGGGAAAGTTGTTCGCGCGATAGAAGAGAAGGACGAGTTGATCCGTGGAATGGGATGGGTGAATGATGAGCGTTTAGTGTATGTGATGGATCAAGGTGGAAACGAGAATTATCACCTTTATGCTGTAAATATCGACGGTAGCAATAATATCGATTTAACACCATTTCCAGATGTTCAGGCCGGCATTTTAAATCTGTTGAAAGAGCAGAAAGATTTCATCATCATCCAGATGAATAAGGACAATAAGCAGGTTTTCGAACCATACAAAGTCAATATTCACACCGGCGAAATGACGAAGTTATTTACGAATACGGATCCGGAGAATGCTATTGTTTCCTATGATTTCGATAAAGAGGGCAATCTGCGCGGATACGCTAAAATGCATAACGGAATCAATACGCAATATTTCTACAAAGCAAAGGGAAAGACGGACTTTGAGCTGTTCGGCACGGGTAAATGGGATGATACCTTCTCAATCTTAGCTTTCAATTATGCGTCGAAAAACCAAGATGAGGCCTATGTATTAACGAATCTGGATTCTGACAAGGCGCGTATTATCCTTTATGATTTCGGAACCAAGAAGATTATAAAAGAAATCTATTCTAACAAGGATTACGATGCAACTATCCTTTCCTTATCGCGCAAGCGCAATTGGGAAATCGACTTTGTTGGTTTTGAAGGCGAGCGTGTTGAAATTGAACCGGTAAGCGCTACATTCAAGAAATTATACGATAAATTCAGTAAGGAGTTCCCGGGATACGAGTATTCTATCGTTGGAAAAACCGATGAAGAAGACCAGTACTTGGTGATGGTGCAGAGCGATAAGCTTTACGGTCGTTACTACCATTTAGATGCGAAGTCGGGCAAAACGACTTTGTTATACGATTTGATGCCACAATTGAAAGAAGCGGATATGGCGGAAATGCGCCCGATTACTTTCAAATCGCGCGATGGATTGACCATTCATGGTTACATCACACTACCGAAGGAAGCATTGGCGGGCAAGCGTGTCCCGTTGATCGTTAACCCACATGGCGGTCCTCAGGGGGTTCGTGATAGCTGGGGTTTCAATCCAGAGACGCAATTATTCGCGAGCCGTGGATACGCGACATTACAGGTTAACTTCCGTATTTCGGGTGGTTATGGTAAGGAGTTTTTACGCGCCGGATTCAACCAAGTTGGCCGTAAGGCAATGGATGATTTAGAGGATGGTATTCAATACGTGATCGAGCAGGGTTGGGCGGATAAGGACAACATCGCGATCTATGGCGGTAGCCACGGTGGTTATGCGGTATTGAGAGGATTAACTAAGACTCCAGACTTGTATAAAGCAGGGGTGGACTATGTAGGGGTATCGAATATCTTTACCTTATTGAACTCTATTCCGGAGTATTGGAAGCCATACAAAGAGATGCTATACCAAATTTGGTACAACCCAGATAAGGAAGATGAGGCAGCGATTGCAAAAGAAGTATCGCCTCTATTCCACGTAGACAAAATTAAAGCGCCTTTATTCGTTGTTCAGGGTGCAAATGACCCTAGGGTAAAGATTGCTGAGGCAGATCAGATTGTGAAAGCGCTTCGTAGCAAAGGAGTAGATGTGCCTTATATGGTGAAATACGATGAAGGACATGGATTCCATAAAGAGGAAAATCAGATTGAATTCTATAAAGCGATGATGGGATTCTTCCGTAAACATTTAAAATAAACTGTTGTTAATTAATGATAAAGCCCCTAATTTTAGGGGCTTTGTCTTTTTAACACCATGCCTATGAAAATTCTAAATCCTTCTCAGTTAAAACATGTTGACGAGCAAACCATAACGAAACAAGCGATAAGTTCTTGGGATCTGATGCAACGGGCTTCGGCTACGGTTGTAGCGGCGCTTTTGGAATATTATCCGGATGTGCTCGAAAAGCAGGTTTATATCCTCTCTGGAAAGAGGAATAATGGCGGTGATGGTTTGGCTATTGCCGGCTTATTAAAAGCGCTAGGGGCGGCCGTTGAGGTTTATTTAATAGATGCAGAACAGTACTCGCCAGATAATTTAAAAAATCAGGAGAAGTTAGGGGACAATAGTATCCGTAAGTTCAGTTTGGAAGACCGTATCCACTTCGAGGGCGATTCTATGATTCTCGATTGCCTGTTTGGTTATGGTCTGAATACTGCTTTAAGTTCTCGTTGGCGTAGTATCATTGATCAGATTAATACAGCAAGCGCAGTTCGGATTTCGGTGGATATGCCGTCTGGTTTGTCTTGCGAAACTCATATTGCCGTGGATAGCCCCATAATAAAGGCTGATAAAGTGTACACCTTTCAGGTTCCGAAGTTAAATCTATTGCTTCCGGAATATGGAGAATTCTCGAAATCTTTCAGCATTCTCGATATAGGTTTGGATGCTGACGCGATGGATGAACAGGAAACGAACATGCATTATTTGACGGCAAATTCTGTCAAATCGCTTGTGCCGGTCCGATTGAAATATTGCCATAAAGGGACTTTCGGTCATGCGCTCGTGATTGGTGGGAGTTATGGGAAGATGGGGGCGGTGCTTTTGGCAGCGAAAGCTGCTTTAAGAATCGGTTGCGGATTAGTGTCGGTGGGCATACCACATTGTGGGACGAACATAATACAAACTGCCTTTCCTGAAGCGATGGTCTTTGCTGATACAGCTGAACTGACTTTGCGAGATTTTAATTTTCCAACAGACCTGACCGCGATCGGTATGGGGGTAGGGATGGGAACAGATGAGCAAACGATTCGAGGTTTTGCGATCTATCTGCAATCATTGTCGGAGGATGCAAGATTGGTTTTAGATGCCGATGCCCTGAATATTCTTGCGCAGCAAGAAAGCCTTTTGCAAGCATTGCCTGCGGAGACTATTTTATCTCCCCATCCGAAGGAATTGAGTCGATTGATTGGGGCATGGGATAATGATTATGAAAAGGTTTCGAAGGCGAAGGTTTTTGCTGCCCAGCATCAGGTTTATCTAATTATTAAAGGTGCGAATTCGGTATTGGTATGTCCGGATGGGAACCTATATTTCAATTCCACGGGGAACCCAGGGATGGCGACCGGCGGGACTGGCGACGTGTTGACAGGGATCTTGACCAGTCTGCGCGCACAGGGACTATCGGCAAGGGCTGCCGCTGTACTAGGGATTTATTTGCATGGTCTTGCTGGAGATTTCGCCGTAAAAGATACAGGGGAAGCGAGTCTTATTGCTTCGGACATCATCGATCATCTAGCAAAGGCTTTCCAGGAGTTGCTGGACAACTAGTTTAGATGTCCATTCCTTTTTGCATCTCGACTTCAAATACCGAGTCTATCTTCCAATTGGCTTTGTCTTTGGATGCTTTTACTGCCAGTTGATCGCATCGCTCATTCAAAGGGTGCCCGGCATGGCCTTTCACCCATACCAACTTCACTTTATGTAGTTTGTATAAGGACATTAATCGCATCCATAGGTCCTTATTCTTTTTGCCTTGAAATCCTTTTTGGATCCAGCCATATACCCATTTCTTGTCAATCGCATCGATGACGTATTTGGAATCAGAAAAAATAGTGACCTGTTGATTGATGCTTTTCAATGCTTCTAAACCGATGATCACAGCGAGTAATTCCATCCGGTTGTTCGTCGTCTTGCGAAAGCCTCCAGAGAATTCTTTTTCTATAAGCTTGCCTTGATATTCAGGATTTGACCCTGTATAGATAGTTCGTAAAATGGTTCCATAGCCACCAGGGCCTGGATTTCCACTTGAAGCACCGTCGGTATAAAGTTCAATCATTACTGCAAAAATACGCTAATTTCCCGAATTAGGAGCAGTTGAATCGTCGAAGTACTTCTCCATGAGGTAATGCTTTATACCTGAGGTGATAATAACGATTGCCAGACCGATGATACATCCGACGCCGGTTGAAACAGCGCGGTAGATAGGGGTGTAGGCGATTTGTGTATGATGCGGTTCGATCATGATGATGAGCAAAGCGACAATTGCAACGCGTGCCATGTTCATGATATTGAAGACACGACAGCAGATAATCGTTAGCACGATTCCCGCGACGATAGAATAAACCGATTCCGGAAGTACCCAAACGCAGATCATCGCTACACTGGAGCCTATGAAGTTGGATTTGAAGCGTTCTATGGAAAGTCTTTTGGAGTCTTTTTCTTCTGGTGAGATCACCAAAATAATCGAGAGCAAAGCCCAAAAGATCTCAAACTCACGATAGCGGTGATACAGTAAATACCCAATGGAGAATCCAAGTAGACACCGGATGACGTAAATTAATAATGGGGATGTAACTATTTTTCGAACTATTTGCTTTGTAACAGTTGCTGCTCTCATCAGTGCAAAAATACACCTTGTTATCCAGTATAAAAAGGAAAAGCCATCCGATTAATCGAATGGCTTTTCCTTTTTATTTTAAGCTGACAAGACTATTTTGCGTCTTCGCGCAATAGCTTCTTCGCGTTTTTAACTTTGCTGTCTAATAAGGCTAGTTTAACGACTTCCTTCATGTCAGTCACATAATGGAATTTCAAGTCCTTTACGTAGTCCTCTTTAATCTCCTGGATGTCCTTCTGATTGCTTTTGCATAGGATGATCTCCTTAATGTTCGCACGTTTCGCTGCCAAGATCTTTTCTTTGATTCCACCTACCGGAAGTACTTTTCCACGTAGAGTAATCTCGCCAGTCATCGCTAGCTTCTCTTTTACCTTACGTTGAGTAAACAGGGATGCTAATGCTGTCAGCATGGTAATACCTGCAGATGGACCATCTTTCGGAGTTGCACCTGCCGGAACGTGGATATTGACATCCCATTGGTCAAATACCGCATAGTCAATTCCGAATTCCTCTGCATGCGAGCGTAAATACGCCATTGCAATCGCTGCAGACTCCTTCATTACATCGCCTAAGTTACCCGTTAGGCTTAGCTTTCCTTTTCCAGGGCTTAAGCTCGACTCGATGAAAAGGATATCCCCACCTACCGAAGTCCATGCTAAACCAGTCACAACACCCGCGATATCGTTGTTCTCGTATAGGTCCTTATCAAAGATAGGAGCGCCTAAGATCTCTTCGAGATCCGAAGCCGTAAGCGCCGGATTGTATTCTTTTTCCATCACAATGCGCGTCGCAACCCCACGAACTACCGACCCAATCTTCTTCTCTAGGCCACGAACGCCGGATTCTCTCGTGTACTCTTCGATGATTTTCTCAATCATCTTTGGCTTTAAACTGATATCTTTAGCTTGTATACCGTGCATTTCGCGTTGCTTCGGCAACAAGTGCTTCTTAGCAATTTCAATCTTTTCCTCAATCGTATAACCATTGACTTCGATAATCTCCATACGATCTAACAATGCCGGCTGTATTCCGTTCAGCGAGTTTGCCGTAGCGATAAACATCACCTTAGATAAGTCGTATTCCATTTCCACATAGTGGTCATAGAAGTTGGTGTTTTGTTCTGGATCTAAAACTTCCAATAAAGCTGAAGAAGGATCACCTTTGAAGTCAGAGCCGATTTTATCAATTTCGTCTAGTACAAATACCGGATTCGATGCGCCAGCTTTTTTCAACGACTGTATAATGCGGCCCGGCATAGCGCCAATATATGTTTTACGGTGACCACGAATCTCTGCTTCATCTCTTACGCCACCTAAGGCCATACGTGTGTATTTTCGTCCTAAGGCTCTTGCGATAGACTTTCCTAGGGATGTTTTACCAACCCCCGGAGGACCCACAAGGCATAGGATAGGTGCCTTCATATCATTCTTTAGCTTAAGAACCGCTAAGTATTCAATGATACGCTGTTTTACCTTCTCTAAACCATAGTGATCTTTGTCCAATATCCTTTCGGCACGTTTTAGGTCAAAGTTATCTTTTGTGTATTCTGCCCATGGAAGATCAAGCAATAATTCCAGATAGTTCAACTGCACCGAATAATCTGCCGCTGCAGGATTAATACGCGCAAGCTTCTCCAGTTCCTTAGCAAAATGCTTTGAAACATCCTCTGGCCACTTCTTGTTTTTTCCTCTTTTCTTCAGTTCTTCCAATTCTAAGTCAGGGGTGCTACCGCCTAATTCTTCTTGAATAGTCTTTAACTGCTGGCTTAAGAAATAATCGCGTTGTTGTTTATCCAGATCTACACGAACCTTGTTCTGGATTTGATTCTTCAATTCCAGCATTTGAATTTCGGTAGTTAGGTGCTCTAAGAGTTGTTTCGCACGTTTGACGAAATCTTTGTTTTCTAGTAAGTCTTGCTTGTCCTCTAACTCTAAAGAAAGATTAGAAGCAATAAAATTCACTAAGAAAGTCGGGCTCTCGATATTTTTGATCGCAATGCCAGCCTCGCTCGGAAGGTTGGGTGATAATTGGATGATCTGTAATGCGAGTTCTTTTACCGAAGCAATAAGCGCTTTAAATTGTTTTGAACTGGTCTTTGGCTTATCCTCAGGAAACTTCTCCACCTTGGCCGTCATATACGGTTCGGTTTGCACCAGTTCCAATAGACGGAAGCGTTGTTTACCTTGTATAATAACCGTGGTATTACCATCAGGCATCTGAAGGATTTTGATGATATGTGCGACAGTTCCGACTTTGTGCAATTGCTCGAAGGTCGGATCTTCAACGATCATATCTTTTTGAGATACCACACCAATGGCGCGATCTCCTTTATAGGCATCTTTGATCAACTTGATGGATTTATCTCTACCCACCGTGATTGGAATCACTACACCAGGAAACAATACGGTATTGCGGAGGGGGAGAATAGGCAGTACCTCTGGTATTTCGGCATTGCGCATTTCTTCCTCATCCTGTTGAGTCAACAGGGGGAAGAATTCCGTTTCCTCGTTAATGATGGGTAATGTTTGGTCAAAGTTGAATGCGTTGAATTTACTCATATTTTCATATATCGTTTTGCCGACATCTTGTCAGACGGTTCGGCGATAAATATCCTATTATAGTTATATCACTATAATGCAACAGCAGTGCCAAGGCTAAATTTTTGGTATTATTTATGCTAATGAAGGGTAATTACTGTTAAATCGTCAGTTATTGCCGTTCATTGACAGCGCGTTATTTAGCGCAAAGGTAAGTCAATTATGGTAAAATGTGGAAATGTTTATAACTATTGATTGTGACCTTAAACTATTTAACAGATTTTTACTCTATGCAGTAGTAGACTGTTCTAACACTCAACGAAAAACAATTAGAAATGAATATTAATAAAATCAATACACAGATGAAGTCTTTAAAAATTGGATTAGCCGCAGTAGCATTAGCACTTAGTACAGTAGCTGTACAAGCACAAGAGAAGCAACATAGTGACCCAAATGTTCGTGCGGGAGAGAAAGCACTATTGGATGGAGATTTTAAAACTGCTGCAGCGCAATTTGAAAAAGCACTTCCAACTTCCGGAACAGATCCAGATGTAGTGTATTTATTGGGCTATTCGCAGTTCCAAAATGGTGATTACAAGAAATCTATCGGTTCTTTCAATAAAGTTATCGGCTTAGATGCTAAAAATGTACATGCTTATTACTACAAAGCAAAAGCAAACAACAATATCGCTGTAAACCGCGAATTGAAATTGAAAGAATCTGAGCGCGAAGCATTATTGAAATCTGCAATTGCAGACTATACAAAAGCAATCGCAATCAATGCGAATGACGCGAAATTATATCAAAACCGTGCAATCGCTTACCGTGACTTAGGAATTTTAACTGGTACTAAATCATCGTCAAACTACAACAAAACAACTGCTACAGAAGCTTACAACAAAGCGGTAACAGATTACGAAAAAGTATTAAGCTATGACGCTTCTCGTAAGGATATCCAAACAGAAGTTAAGAAAGCGAAAGTTTATCGTGATAACTTGAAATAGGTCTGGGATTTAGATATTAGATATCAGACATTAGACATAAGAAAGGCAGAATTGATTTCAATTCTGCCTTTTTCGTTTTAGGATTTTTTTTTCTGAAAATGTCTTTTGTCGAGGCCTTTCAAGAATTATTATCCCTTTTGGTATTTTAATGTAAGTTTGGAAGGATTATATATCATGTCTTGTTTAATTCCTATGCCTTTCCTCCAATAACCTCTTAAATTCTGATGGCGTTCTGCCGGTAATCTTTTTGAATTGCGTGCTTAAATGTGCTACGCTACTGTATTGCAGTTTGAAAGCAATCTCCGATAAGGGCGTGTCGTAATGGAGAAGCTCTTTCACCTTTTCAATTCTAAGATGTATAAGATACTTTTCGATACTCTCACCCTGTATTTCGGAAAACGTATTGCTCAGGTAGGCATAGTCCATATTGAATCGATCCATCAAGAACTGTGAGGTCTTCAGAACATTCGTATCCTCACTGTTTACCAAGCTTAATAGGGCTATTTTTATATCTTCAACCAGCTGTTCTTTTCTGTCTTTCAGGATCTCAAAACCGATAGCTTGTAGTTCACGGTCGAGCTGAACTAGCTCGGCTTCCTGATAGTTGCGAGACGTTTGCACCTCGCCAATACGTACCTTTGAATAGGGCAGGTCTAGCCTTTGCAATATTTGCTCTACCGCCATCTCGCAGCGCGGACAAACCATATTTTTTATTCGAACAATAGCCATCTTAAGCGATCAATCCAGCGCGTTTCAGCAACGGGTCTACCGACGGCTCTTTGCCACGGAATGCTTTATACAATTCCATAGGATGAACAGTTCCGCCTTTAGATAAAATATTATCTTTAAATTTCTTGGCTACTTCCGTGTTGAAGATTCCTTCCTCTTTGAAATACTCAAATGCATCGGCGTCTAGCACTTCCGCCCATTTATAGCTGTAATATCCGGATGAGTATCCACCATTAAATATATGCGAGAAGGACGGGCTCATGGCATTGTCTGCAACATCCGGATAGATTGTTGTATCCGCAAAGGCGGCAAGCTCAAAATCTTTTACCTTCTGTATGCCACTAGGATCCTGTCCATGCCAAGCCATATCCAGTAGTCCGAAGCTCAATTGTCGTACAGTCGCTAAGCCTTCCAAGAATGCTGCGCTTTCTTTAATCTTTTCAACGTATTCCATCGGGAGGGATGCGCCACTCTCATAATGTTTTGCAAAGAGTGCTAATGCTTCCTCTTCGTAGCACCAGTTTTCCATCACTTGGCTTGGTAGCTCTACAAAATCCCAATAAACCGAAGTTCCCGAAAGGGTAGGATAAGTGGTGTTTGCAAGCATGCCGTGCAGGGCGTGTCCAAACTCGTGGAATAGGGTTGTCACCTCGTTGAATGTCAACAACGATGGTTTTGTGGCAGTAGGTTTAGTGAAGTTACATACGATAGAAACATGAGGTCTTTCGTTTTCGCCTTCCTTGATATATTGAGGCTTGAAAGATGTCATCCATGCCCCATTGCGTTTTCCTTTTCTAGGGAAGAAATCTGCATAGAAAATTGCGACTAATCCGCCATGGTTATCTCGGACCTCAAACGTTTGTACATCAGGGTGATACTTGTCTATGGTGCCAACTTCTTTGAAATGAATGCCATAAAGCTTGTTTGCGATATCAAAAGCACCCTGCATTACATTTTCCAACTTGAAGTAAGGTTTCAGTTTTTCATCATCTAAGTTGAACTTCAGCTGTTTTAACTTCTCGCTATAGTAGGCGCCGTCCCATTTCTGCAGTTGTTCCAACCCATCAATTTCCTTGGCGAATGCAGAGAGCTCGGCAAACTCTTTCTCTGCGGCAGGTTTTCCTTTCGCTAGAAGATCATTTAGAAATGCTTTGACCGTTTCAGGATCCTTCGCCATGCGTTCTTCCAATACAAAGTGGGCGTGGCTTGGGTAGCCCAATAGGTTCGCTCGCTGATGTCTTAGGTTAACAATTCTCAAGACAATCGCTTCGTTGTTGTTCTCGTTGTCTTGGAACGCCTTTTTGCCGGCTGCGATAGCCAGTTCTTCGCGTCGTGCTCTATTTTCAGCATAGGTCATAAAGGGGATGTAGCTTGGGTAATCCAAGCTGATGATCCAGCCTTCTTTTCCTTGCTCTTTCGCCAATTCCTGTGCAGCCTCAACTGCACCTTCAGGTAGACCGGCAAGTTCTGCAGGATCCAGCAAATGCATCTGATAGGCATTGGTATCGGCTAATACATGTTCACCGAATTTTAACTTCAATACAGATAACTCGGCATCAATATCACGCAATTGCTGTTTCTTATCTTCCGTTAACAACGCACCATTACGAACAAAATCTTTATAGTTCTTCTCCAGCAACATCAACTGCTCTGTGTTTAAGTCTAAGTTGCCCTTCTGCTCGTAAATAGCCTTAATTCTTTCAAACAGATCAAAGTTTAAGGTTATATCATTGCTGAGCTTAGAAAGCTTCGGAGCTACTTCCTGCGCAATCTTATCAAGCTCCTCGTTTGTTTCTGCGGAGTGTAAGTTGAAAAATATATTGGAAATACGATCCAGACGCATCCCTGAGAATGCTAAGGCGGCGATCGTATTTTCGAAAGTTGCCATGTCAGGATTTGCTACCAGTCGATCGATCTCTTCCCTCGTTTCGGCAATGGCCTCATCGAAAGCAGGTATAAAATCTGCTTGATTAATGGAAGAAAACGGGGCTGTATCGTGGGGGGTATTAAATGGTATTTTTAGCATGTTCATAGCATAAAGTTACAACAAATTAACATAGCTAATGGCTTACAAACATTTTAATTGATTAGTTTTGACGGTAACATTACGTACACTATTACCGTTATTAATATTAAAAGAAATCTTATGAAGAGAAAATTAAAGGCTTGTCTTTCGATGTCTTTGTTGTTGTTAGCCGCACAAGCTTGTAATTCAGGAAATCCGACACAAACTCATAATACAACGACCGTGGAAGAGGTGGATAAAAATTCGCTTCCAGGGACCTATGAATATATCGGTAATGGTGATACAATTCGTTTAGATCTAAATGCAAAGCAGGACTCTGTATTTGGTCAATTGCTTTACGCATTAGGTGAAAAAGATCGTAACGTAGGCGATTTCAAAGGGCATGTGAAGGGTGGTCAATTGATTGGCGAGTACTATTTTATGTCTGAGGGGGTAAACTCCGTACGCGACATGATTTTTAATGTGACTAACGAAGGATTAATTGAAGGATATGGCGAGGTGGAAGAGCGCGAGGGTGGTTTCCGTTTTTTGGATACCAGTAAGCTGAAGTTTGATCACGGAATGTTATTGGAGAAAAAATAAAAGACGAGTTTATCGGTGGCTATCCAAATCTATTTGTGATAAGGAAGAGCACTTGATTAGAATAGCGAATAAACCATAAAGAGCAGCCCTTGCCGGCGGCTCTTTATGGTTTATTCGCTATTTTGCTTCTTCCCACCAAGGATGAGTTTGGTTGGGCTTATCGAGGTAAATAACTTGCCCCATCTGGGGAGTTATCAATTCTTGATTTTGTTTCTTCGCTTCTGCAGATATCCTGATCATGGGTTCATCCCAAGCATGATTAGCCAAAGGGAATTTAGAGTTATGAACGGGAATTAGAGTTTTTGTTTGCAGTTCCTTCGCTGCGGTAACCGCTTCCTCAGGCATGAGGTGGATATAATGCCACATATCATTGTATTGGCCGTTTTCAATGATTGTAAAATCAAAAGGGCCGTAATGTTCGCCTATTTCCTTAAAGTGCTTCCCATAGCCGCTATCTCCACCGATAAAGATATTGTATTTCGAAGTCTTCAACACAAAGGACGACCACAGACTTGTATTGCGCTTGAACCATCTGCCCGAGAAGTGTCTGGCAACATTGGCGGTGAAAGTAAGCGAGTCGATTGTTTCGGATTCGCCCCAGTAAAGCTCGTGTATTTTTTCTGTAGGATAGCCCCATTTTTCGAGGTGCGCTCCAACGCCGATACTCGTAATGATCTGTTTGGCTTTGCCCTGATATTTCTTCAGCGTAGCGTAATCTAAGTGGTCGAAGTGATCATGGGTGATGACCAGCACGTCGACATCCGGCATATGCTCGATCGTATAAGTATAAGTCATGTCAAATGCTTTGACGCCAAATGGCACCGGCGATGCATGCTTACTAAAAACAGGATCGACGAGGATACGCTTCCCGTCAATCTGCAGGAAATAGGAGGAGTGCCCAAACCAGACATAAACGTCTTGATCTAGCGGAATGTTTTTCAGGTCGGTTTGGATAACCGGAAGGGGTGAAGACGGTACATTCCGCTTGTCCTTACCAAAGAAGAATTTGCGCAGCATGGTCACTTGCGATACACCTTCTTTGATTGCCGGTGTAACCTCAATGTTATCAAAAACTCCTTCTTTAAAAGTCTTTAGCGATTCCATGCGATGCAGGCGTTCGCCCGACGCTAATGCGCCGATATTGTCGGATCTACCCAATAGGAAGATCAGGATAACAACCACGATGATAATGGCTAAGAGTATGTAAAGCATGTATTTAAGAATCTTTTTCATATTAGTGCGGCGCAAGATAGAACATTGTAGCCTTTCTTTTTCTGCTTGTTGGAAATAATCATCAATATTTTACTTTCAACTGAAAATATCCGTTAGCAAGTAAAGTCTTTATTTGTAATTATAAAGAAAATAGCTCTTTCCATATTTAATATCCCGTTAATATACACTGTCTATCTTTGCGTAAACAAACAGCAATAAATCTAATGAGTTTAATTAATAATGATGAGTCATCCGTCATCCTGGAATGTTTCAAAAGATTAGATGGGAAGTATCGAACTTATTTGGAACGGGAAGGTCGATGGTTGGGCGGAAGCTTGATAAATATTTTGGTTTTTCCGTCGGTAACGGATAAGGAAGTAAGGGAAGTGCAGGTTAAGATGGAGATATTCAATATGCTCCCTAACGATATAAAATCAGACGTATCCCACATTATTCAAGTATAGTACTATTTACAAGCTTTTATTAATTCAATCAAACCCCAATCATAACCCTTTCGAAAGGGTTATTCTAGGTTTTTGACATATGCAAATTTTCTTTAATATTTTTTCTATCACGCTGCATAATGATAATCTTCCCGATACATCTCCTGTCGTCCGATCAAGGAAAACATGATCAGAATCAGCTTGAATTTCACATTGTTCAAGACCAACGGGTAAGCTTTGGTTGTGAGCTTCCGTTGCGCATATTCTCGGAGCGTCTTGTCATGTGTAATGGCAATCTTTGCCGCTTGGTTCAACTCCTGCTTGATGGCCTTGTTGGCCATATGCGAGACTCGCTTTCGACCGCGAATACTGGTCCCGGAAGTGTGCTCAAATGGTATCACACCGGCATAGACAGCGTATTTTCGGGGATCGGTAAAAGCCTTGAAATTCTCCGTATAAACGATCGTCATCCAGGCATTGACCGGGCCTATCCCTTTGACGCTTTTGAGGATCTGATAGTTCCTGTTGAGCGATTCATCGCTTTCGATGAGCTGTAAGATTTCTCGTTCTACTCTGTAGATCTCTTTCTTATAAACATCTATCATTGTTTTACTGACCTTCAGGATCGCCTTCCCTGCGTCTTTCCCGTACATCGCCTTGCGCTCAGAGCTGCTCGCTTTGTAACCGGCCATCTCTCTCACTAGACGTTTACGAAAGGAGATCAGCTGCTTAAGATCAAATATTGCAGAGTTCAATTTACCGCTTGGGTCGAGCATATAAGCCTTTTCTTCCCCATACTGGGCAATCCTAAAGGAGTCTTGCTTATCGCTCTTGCCACGGACCATGCCCATCGACTTCTTGATCTCTAGACCAGATTTGCGTGTATACGAAAGACCTTTTGACTCGCAATACTGCAGGAATCTGTATTCATATCCACCAGTATATTCCATGATAAAGAAGACTTGGCTTGATACAAAACCTTTCCCTCGCATCCACTTTGCCAATTGCTTAAATCCCGAACTGTTGTTCTCGATCTTAATGAAATCATGTGTGCCCCAATGGCAGATGTCCAATGTTTTCTTAGAAACGTCGACACCTAAGGTAATACGATCTTTTTTCATGATCTAAACTTTTTAATGTAAATGATTGAAAAATTGCCCGTTACCTAGTACCTTTGAAGTACCTTTGATAATAAAACTATTCTAGTTTGGCCTTAGGCAATGAATAAGGTAGGCACAGATACCAGGAAAAGTCCTTAACGACTACTTCAAAATAATGTTCAACCTGCCTTATTCATCCTAACGCTTCCGTTAGGTAATACCTTATATCTTCTATTAAGTATTTATTCATCAATTACTCTCTGTTTAAACCAAAGGTTCAAAACAAAAGACCTGCATCGCTGCAGGTCTTATATCTAAAATCTAATGTCTTATATCTAACTTATTGATATCCCAATAATTTCATTACTTGCTTCGAGTTTTGTTCTTCGCCAAATACCTCGTAGTTGAATGTTTCGTCGCGATTTCTGCGTACTAAAACATGTTTAGGTGAAGGAAGCAGACAGTGGTGAATACCGCCATATCCGCTCAATACTTCTTGGTAAGCTCCGGTATGGAAGAACCCTAAGTATTGCACTTTTCTTGTTTTCGGCATAAATACCGAGTTCATATGAGCCTCTTGGTTATAATAGTCTTGACCATCGCAGGTAATTCCACCAAGGTTCACACGCTCGTATTCCGAATCCCAGTTATTGATTGGCAATAAGATGTATTTTTGATTCAGTGCCCAAACGTCTGGTAAGTTCGTGATGAAAGAACCGTCTAACATTAACCATTTTTCACGGTCATTCTGTTGTTTACGGCCTAACACTTTATACAGAATTCCAGAAGCTTCAGCTACCGTATATTTACCGAATTCGGTAATAATATCTGGTTCTACGACTTCGTGGTGTGCACAGATTTGCTTGATACGGTTCACGATTTCATTCACCATGTACTCATAGTCGAAGTCGTGTACTAGCGAGTCTTTGAACGGCATACCGCCACCAATATCTAGCGTATCTAATTCTGGATTGATTTTTTTGAATTTACAGTACAATGTAACATACTTTTCAAGCTCATTCCAGTAATATGGCGTGTCCGAGATACCTGAATTGATAAAGAAGTGAAGTAATTTCACTCTAAAATTCGGGTTTTCAGAGATCTTGCTGTTGTAGAAATCGATGACGTCTTCCATACGGATTCCCAAACGGGATGTATAGAATTGCGAGTCTGGTTGTTCCTCTGCAGCGATACGAATTCCTAAGTTACAAGGCTCGGATAATTCAATCTCGTCATCATACATATTGAACTCTTCTTTATTATCCAAAACAGGGATAATATTGTGGAATCCATCATGTAACATATCGACGATATATTGCTTGTATTGGAAGGTTTTAAAGCCGTTACAGATTACTGTAATGTCCTTGTTTACTTTACCTTGTCGCTCCAAAGCGTCAATCATAGGCATATCGAAGGCCGACGATGTTTCTAAGTGAATATCGTTTTTTAAGGCTTCTTCAACAATATGTTTGAAGTGGGATGACTTGGTGCAATAACAATACTTATAGGTACCGCGATAGTTGTATTTCAACATCGCTGTTTGAAACAATATCTTGGCCTGCTGTATCTTTTTACTAATAATCGGGAGATAAGTAAAACGTAGCGGCGTACCGTACGTTTCTATCATTTCCATCAAATTCAAATCGTGGAAGTACAATTCGTCATCGATAATATCGAATCCGTCTTGCGGAAAACCAACACTTAAGTCAAGAAATTCCTGATAGCTCTGCATTATTTTCTTATTTTTGGCAAAGATATACTTTCATAATGAATACATAAATATTATTGCAGTTATTTTTTGAATTCATTATCAGAACGTTAAGAATATTACGAAATATTTACATGGCAAATTCAATTCAAGAACTGCTTATTGAGAAGACAGTTGATGCAGTAAGTGCACTTTATGGTTCCGAAATTCCTGCTCAGCAGATTAGCTTGCAAGAGACGAGGAAAGAGTTCGAAGGACAGATTACAATCGTTGTATTCCCGGTTACTCGTTTTTCGAAGAAATCACCTGAGGTAACAGGTACTGAAATTGGTGAGTATTTACAGCGAGAGATCTCGGATATCACGGCTTTCAACGTCATCAAAGGCTTCTTGAATTTAAGTTTTTCCGATGCTTATTGGGTGAACTTGCTGAACGATACGATTTTGTCGGATAGTTTTGCTGTATTGCCGAAAAATGGCAAAAACGTAATGGTCGAATATTCATCGCCAAATACAAATAAGCCACTACACTTAGGACATATCCGCAATAACTTATTAGGATTTTCTGTTGCCGAGATTCTTGGCGCTGCGGGCTATGATGTGATCAAAGCAAATTTGGTAAACGATCGTGGTATACACATCTGTAAATCGATGTTGGCATGGCAAAAGTTTGGCGAAGGACAAACTCCAGAGTCCACAGGGATGAAGGGTGACCACTTGGTTGGTAAATATTATGTGATCTTTGATAAGGAATACAAGAAAGAAATTGATGAGCTGAAGGCTGCAGGTCAATCTGAAGATGACGCGAAGAAAAATGCGCCGTTGATCAAGGAAGCGCAAGCGATGTTGCAGCAGTGGGAAGCGGGAGACGAAGAAGTGATTTCTTTATGGAAGACTATGAATAGCTGGGTTTATGCAGGTTTTGATAAAACCTACAAGCAGCTGGGCGTTGATTTTGATAAATTCTACTACGAATCAGACACCTATTTATTAGGAAAAGATATTATTCAGGAAGGTCTTGATAAGGGTGTTTTCTTTAAGAAGGAAGACAACTCAGTTTGGATCGACTTGACAGATGATGGCTTGGATCAGAAACTCGTGTTGCGCGGAGACGGTACTTCGGTATACATTACGCAAGACTTGGGTACCGCTCAATTAAAATATGATGAGTTCAAGATGGACGAGTCTATTTATGTAGTTGGAAACGAGCAAGACTATCATTTCAAGGTTTTATTTGCGATCTTGAAAAAGGTGGGCAAAGATTGGGCGCAGGGACTATTCCACCTTTCTTATGGTATGGTCGATCTTCCGCACGGAAAGATGAAATCAAGAGAGGGGACCGTAGTTGATGCGGACGATTTGATGCAGGAAATGCTAGACACAGCGCAACAGCGTACGGAGGAGTTAGGCAAGACGGAGGGATTGGAAGAGGATGAGAAGGCTGCACTTTACAACACGCTTGGCATGGGCGCATTGAAATATTTCTTGCTGAAAGTAGACCCTAAAAAGCGTCTACTGTTCAACCCAAATGAGTCTGTAGATTTTCAAGGGCATACTGGTCCTTTTATACAATATACACATGCGCGTATCAAGTCGGTGTTGCGCAAGGCAGCATATCAGGCTGATGCCGCGAAAGTGGTTCCTGCTTCGATATCCGCTTTTGAGCGCGATTTGATACAGGCGATTGCCGGCTATCCGGAGGTAATTGCATTGGCAGCAAAGGAATTCAGTCCTGCGCAGATTGCGAACTACGCATACGAGCTAGCGAAATTATACAACAAATTCTATCACGAAGAGAATATCCTAAAGGCAGAGCAGGAAGATGTGAAGCAATTCCGCTTACATCTATCGGCAGCTGCGGCGAAGGTAATCTCGGGATCTATGAAACTATTAGGAATCCAGGTTCCTGAAAGAATGTAATCATGACTAAACTAAACGTTGGATTAATTGGGTTCTCCATCGGGGGACATGTATTTCATGCGCCTTTTATTGAAGGGAACGCGGATTTGAATTTATATAAGGTGACGGCACGGAAGCCCGAGCAACAGGAAATGCTTGCTGAGCGATATCCTGAGGCACTTGCTGTGCAGTCTGCTGATGATATTATCAATGATCCGGCGGTAGATATCGTCGTGGTTGCAACATCCAATGATGTGCATTTTAGCCTTGCCAAACAGGCTTTGGAGGCTGGAAAGCATGTGGTGGTGGAGAAACCTTTTACAAATTACTCCGTTGAAGCAGATGAGTTGATAGCGCTTGCGAAGAGCAAAGGTCTGCTTTTGTCTGTTCATCATAACGCTCGTTATCATTCGGATTTTAAGACTGTTAAAAAGGTCTTGGCATCGGGAAGACTGGGCCGTGTCGTGAATTATGAAGCACGTTTCGACCGTTTTCGTAATTTCTTACGTCCTGGAGCTTGGCGAGAAGAGAACCTTCCGGGTTCCGGTATACATTATGATTTAGGAGCGCATCTGATTGATCAGGCTCTTCAATTATTTGGCAAACCGTTATCGATCTATGCGGACCTTCGTGTGCAACGCGATGGCGCAAAAGCTATCGATGATTTCGAGTTTATTTTATCTTTTCCCGAAACGAAGGTTTCTTTGAAGGGACAAATGCTGGCTAAACTTCCGACAGCGCGTATTGCGGTTTATGGTACTAACGGTTGTTTCGTGAAGTGGGGGGTCGATCCGCAGGAGGCTTTATTGCGTGAAGGCGTTATGCCACATCAGCATGCGGATTGGGGGAAGGAGCCTGAGGAAATTCAAGGCACACTTGCGATTTTAGAAGATGGCAAGGATGTAAATGAGCGTGTCGTCAGTGAAATAGGATCCGGTGAAGATTTTTATAAAAATATCGTTGCTGCAATCCGTGGGGAGGAAGCTTTGTTCATTACTCCGGAACAAGCAAGAGATGTGATCCGTATTTTAGAACTAGCGGAGCAGTCTTGGAAAGAACAACGTGTCGTTTCCTTAGAAGGCGAATTAATATCCTAATGAATTCTTACGACGCCATCATTATCGGAGCAGGAGCGTGCGGACTTATGTGTGCGGCGCAGGCAGGTCTTTTGGGTAAAAGGACGCTGCTGATCGAGCGCAATGATAAGCCGGGAGCAAAGATTTTGATATCGGGTGGCGGTCGCTGTAATTATACCAATCTCTATACATCCGTAGATAATTTTGTGTCGGAGAACCCCAAGTTCTTGAATGCTGTGTTCTCTCAATGGACCGTTGATGATACGGTTAATTTCTTCGAACAATTTGGTGATATCAAGGGGCAGGAGAAGACCTTGGGTCAGCTTTTTCCAGTGTCGAACAAGGCTAAAGATATTGTAGCTACTTTCACGAAGCTAATGTATGATACGGGGCAGGATATCTGGTTGAACACAGAGGTGAAGCAGGTTGACAAGATCGATACAGGCTTCGAACTGCAGATCGTAAGAGAGGGTAAGAACCAAACTATACGTGCTGAAAAACTAGTTATGGCTTCCGGCGGTCTTCCGGTCGCGAAATTGGGCGCATCAGACTTCGCACTTCGTGTTGCTAAGCAATTTGGAATGCGGGTTGTGGCAACTGCTCCTGCTTTGGTACCTTTGACCATTACAGGAAAAGACGCGGAATGGTATGCTTCTTTGGCTGGTAATTCAGTTTTTGCGAAAGTTTACAACGACTTAATCAGCTTTGAGGAAAATATTCTATTTACTCATTGGGGATTGAGCGGTCCAGCAATACTTCAGATTTCTTCTTACTGGAAGCCTGGCGACCAATTTACTGTAGATCTATTGCCCAAGTTTAGCCTTGATGCATTGATTAAAGAGGAGCGCAACTTTGGTGGAAAACGAACGGTAGGCCAATTGCTTAACGATTATTTTAGCAAGAAAATGGTAGAGGCTTTAGGAAAATACCTGCCAATCGATGTGAAGATAGCTTCCTTAGGGAAATCGGACGCTAAGCTGATCGTGGATACCATCCATAAGTTTAAAGTAAAACCTGCCGGCGACAAGGGCTACGACAAAGCGGAGGTAATGCGCGGTGGTGTTTCTACAGAGGAGCTCCATACGAAGACGCTTGAATCGAAGAAGGTATCTGGCTTATATTTCGGAGGAGAGGCGGTAGACATTACGGGCTGGTTAGGTGGCTATAACTTTCAATGGGCATGGGCGGCAGGCTATGCAATCGCGCAGGACCTGTAATCTCCAATTACAGCATAAAAAAATAGCTGCACAATCGTACAGCTATTCTCAGGGTCAAAAGTTGTTTTAAGGTTTGCTCAAATATCGTTTATTAATTAAATGTATATTCTAGTTTAGCTTCGTCTTTCGTAGCATCCTTGATAACGAAGTCTTTTGTGATGGCAGCATTGCTGTTCACTTTGATTTCCAATTTTACCGTTGCTGGTTTGTCTACTTTCGCACGGATGTGAATTTTCTCTCCTTTTTTAGCAATTTTTCTTTTTGCTTTGATTTCTGTGGCAATTTTATATTCTTTCTGTTCCAGCTCAGCTTTTTCTCCTAAATAATGCACACTAGTCAACTTTGCATCATTGCCAGTAACTGACACAACCCTGTAACTAATGTTAGCCTCCATTGGGTATTTAGGCTGTGGAGTAGAGTTTTTCTTTTTATCGTCCTTGCATGACGACATGAATACCACGGCTGCTAAAGTTGCAATGGTTAATCCGCTTGTGAATGATAATAGTTTTTTCATAAAATGATAACGATAAGTTAAAATACTAATAACTAAATAAAACAATCGTCGACTAATGTTTTGTAGTAATACGATATTGGTAATCCTACCGCTACAGATAATGAAAATATTATTCAACTATTTTTCTTATTGAGCTGTATTGTCTCGAAAATCTAAATAAACCTTTGTATGCATATTTTTCCTACTTTTGCATATTGAAGCAAACTGGTTCTATCGCTGTTCTGTATAAAAGCAGGAAAGAGGAAAGTCCGGGCAACAAAGAGCAACACGCTTCCTAACGGGAAGGCTATTTCACAATAGACAGCAAGTGCCACAGAAAATATACCGCCTCACAAGGGGTAAGGGTGAAAACGTGAGGTAAGAGCTCACGGTATTGTATGGCGACATGCATTACGGTAAACCTCGTGTGTTGAAAGACCAAATAGGTTGCGAGATTAGAAGGCTGCTCGTTTTCTACCTTCGGGTACTCGTAATGGGTAGGTTGATTGAGCTTGTGTGTGAATGCAAGCCTAGATAAATGATAGAAATCCAGCAATGGATACAGAACCCGGCTTATAAAGTTTGCTTCTATTTTAATTAATGTTTAATTTTTACCGATAAACTTGAAAGAGATAATATGACCACAGTTTTAATCATCGATGATGAACGTCCGATACGTAGTTCCTTACGTGATATCTTAGAATACGAAGATTATAAAGTGTTGGATGTCGACAACGGAGAAGATGGACTCAAAATATTAAAAAAGGAAAAAATTGACCTTGTTCTTTGTGATATCAAGATGAACAAGATGGACGGTATGGAGGTGTTGAGCACCGCGAAGGAATTCTCCGACGTTCCGTTTATTATGGTTTCCGGTCATGGTACAATTGAAACTGCTGTTGAGGCAGCTCGTAAAGGTGCCTTTGACTTCCTTGAAAAACCCTTAGACCTTAATCGTCTTCTAATAACTGTTCGAAATGCGCTGGAAAAGGGTTCCTTAGTAAAGGAAACCAAAGTTTTGAAGCGTAAGTTCTCCAAAACAAAAGAAATTCTAGGTAGTTCCTCAGGCATTAGCTTGATTAAAGACACTATTGATAAAGTTGCTCCTACGGAAGCTAGAGTTTTGATTACGGGTGCCAATGGTGCTGGTAAGGAACTTGTTGCTCGTTGGTTGCATGAGAAGTCTATGCGTGCGGCGTCTCCTCTTATCGAGGTTAACTGTGCGGCTATTCCTTCAGAATTGATCGAATCTGAATTGTTTGGACATGAGAAGGGGTCATTTACTTCAGCCGTGAAGCAACGTATCGGTAAGTTCGAACAGGCGAACGGCGGAACGCTCTTTTTAGACGAGATCGGCGATATGAGCCTATCTGCGCAAGCTAAAGTATTGCGCGCATTACAGGAAAATAAGATCACACGCGTCGGTGGAGAGAAGGAGATAGATGTTAATGTGCGTGTCATCGCGGCGACCAATAAGAATCTACTTCAGGAAATTGAAGACGGAAACTTCCGTATGGACTTGTACCACCGCTTGAGCGTGATCCTAATTCATGTACCTTCATTGACAGAGCGTAAAGATGATATCCCAACATTAGCAACAGCATTTTGTGAAGAGATATGTGCTGAATACAGCATGCCGGTGAAGACCATTACTCCAGATGGAATGAAAGCACTGCAAGCTTTGCCATGGACAGGTAACATCCGCGAGCTTCGCAATATGATCGAGCGTCTTATTATTCTATGTGATAAGAAGATTACGGAGAATGACGTTCGTATGTTTGCTAATCCAGAGAGTGTGTCGCAAGCACCAAAGTCTAATGGATCTTCTGATGCAAGCGAAGGGTTTGATTTCGAGCAATTTACTTCTTTCCAAGATTTCAAAGATTTCTCGGAATGCGAGTTCATTAAGTATAAATTGGAGAAGAACAACTGGAATGTCTCTAAGACAGCAGACGATCTTGATATACAGCGTAGTCACTTGTATAGCAAGATTGAAAAGTTTGGTCTAAAAAGAGATTAGAACATAAAACAACAAAGGCCTCGCATTGCGAGGCCTTTGTTGTTAACTTATATTTCTTAGTCGTTGAATTTTCTCTTTTGTTTTCGGTAGAGCATAAAGATCACGACCACTAATAAAACCACACCGATCACGACAAATGTTGAGTTAGACGAAGTTGCCACTTCCGCGGTGCTATCCTGCGCAAAGAGGCTTATAGTCGCCAAGTTCAACAATGCCAACACATTCCATTTTCTCATAACACTCAAGATTTAAAGTTTATTTCTAAATATAGTAAATATATTAAGCAAAAACCATGTCACTTTTCTTGATTTTTAGAAATGTTTCCGCCTTTGCGCGCATAATGCCTTTGTGATGACAAAAAAAAAGCGCAATATTTATTGCGCTTTCTCCTTTTCAATTTTAGATTATTTCGGCTATGAAATTTCCTTGCTGATGAATTACGGCTCTTTTATCAATAATCTCCTGAATATTTATAGTTCCAATCACATATTTGTGATTTTCACTGTAAAAACGTTCAGAAATATTGATAAAATTGATGTTTTCTAATACATCTTCGTCATCATATCTGAAATATACGGTGATTGTATAGTCTTTAGTGTACTCTACCTGCTGTGCGTCCAGATGTTTTTTGTATTCATAACGGTAATCATAGCGCAATGCTGTGATGTCCGATAGTACGGCAGAACCCGTCGGGTGACCGCCAGCGCCTTTTCCTAAAAAGAATTGCTCATCCGCAAACGCTGCTTTCACCAATACACCATTATATTCATTCTCTACATTGTACAGGATATTGCTCTTTTTGATGAACTTCGGCAGAACATATAATACCACCTGATGATTATCAACCTCCTTAGCCAATGGAATCAGCTTGATCTTATAATCTTTCTCGCGCGCATAGCGAATATCCGCATCGCCCAGCGTATCAATACCTAAGTTTAAGATTTCGTCAGGATTGATATAAAGCCCATAAGCATGCGAAGCAACGATTGCCAATTTAAATTTTGGATCAAAACCACCAACATCTAATGTAGGGTCGGTTTCTGCAAAACCCAAATCTTGTGCTTTCTTCAAAGCAACATCATAGCTTTGATCTTCATTGAAAATCTTAGAAAGAATGTAATTCGAGGATCCATTGAAAATTCCGCTCACCGAGTGCAACAACTCGTTATCATAATACTCTTCAAGATTACGGATGATCGGAATACTTCCGCAAACCGCACCTTCATATAATAGCGAAGTGCCATGCTGATGTTGAATTTCAACGAGCTCTTCTAAATGTGTAGCAATCATTTTCTTATTTGCTGACACGACGTTCTTGCCAGATGATAAGGCGCGCTTTGTGATCTCGAATGCAGCATCGGCATCGTCAATTAACTCAACAACGGTATTGATTTCCGGATCTTCTAATATAGCGTTTGCATCGGTAGTGAATAGTTCAGCAGGAAGGCTTCTTTTCTTATCGGGATTTTTGATAACAAATTTCTTAATCTCTAGATTTAAATCCTTCGTCTTGATAATATCGTACAATCCTTGGCCGACAACGCCGAACCCAAACATCCCGATAACAAGTTTTTTACTCATGGTATTCTTTTAGTGTTCTTTTTCGTTTTTGTAATCTTATTTGCAATCAATTGGTGCTTATACCTACTTGATTTTCTCAAAAGCTTGTTCTAGATCTGCTTTGATATCGTCGATATGCTCAATACCTACCGATAATCTTAGTTGTCCTGGAAGTACGCCAGCCTTAGCTTGGTCTTCAGCACTTAATTGCTGATGCGTTGTTGCAGCAGGGTGGATAATTAACGTCTTCGCATCCCCAACATTCGCTAGGTGGCTGATCAATTGCAAAGCATCGATGAAGTCATTTGCTTTCTCAACACCGCCTTTAACAGTGAATGATAAAACAGCACCGTAGCCATTCTTTAAATACTTCTGCGCATTTTGATGATATGGGTGATTTTTCAATCCGGGGTAGCTAACTTTTTCCACTTGTGGATGCGCATCCAACCATTGTGCAATCTCTAAGGTGTTATCAACATGACGCTGAACGCGTAATGACAAGGTTTCTAAGCCTTGTACCAATAAGAAAGAGTTGAATGGAGATAGGGCAGGGCCGAAGTCTCTCAAGCCTTCTACGCGCGCTCTAATTGCAAACTGTATGTTTCCAAAAGGACCATTCTCACCAAATACATCAGCGAAAACTAATCCATGATATCCTTCTGAAGGTTCTGAGAATTGTTTGAATTTGCCATTTCCCCAGTTATAGTTACCACCATCGATGATGACACCACCGATACTAGTACCATGTCCACCAATCCATTTTGTTGCAGATTCAACAACAACGTTCGCTCCATGCTCCAATGGTTTAAACAAATAACCTCCAGCACCGAATGTATTGTCCACGATTAATGGAAGGTCGTACTTCTTCGCAACAGCAGCAATGCGCTCAAAATCCGGGATGTTGTAGCTCGGATTTCCGATAGTCTCTACGTAGATAGCTTTTGTTTTATCATCAATCAAAGCTTCAATTTTATCAGCATCAGTATCTTCTGCAAAGCGGGCTTCGATGCCTAAACGTTTAAATGAAACTTTAAATTGATTGTATGTACCACCGTATAGGTTTGCACCCGATACAAAGTTGTCACCTGCCTCTAAGATATTCGTTAAAGCGATGAATTGTGCGGCTTGTCCCGAAGCAACAGCAACTGCTGCAACACCTCCCTCCAATGCAGCGATGCGCTTTTCAAACACATCCGTTGTCGGGTTCATAATACGGGTATAAATATTTCCGAATTGTTTTAATGCGAATAGATTAGCACCGTGCTCTGCATTTTCAAATACGTAAGACGATGTTTGGTAGATAGGCAATGCTCTAGAACCAGTAGTAGGGTCTACTTCTTGTCCTGCATGTACCTGTAATGTTTCAAATTTTAAGTTCTTAATATCAGCCATTGTTGTAATTTTTTAAAATGATAAATAATGAATTCTGTTCTTTAATCGCTAAGCTTTGGTCGTCATGTAGAGGTATGAGGATTCCTTATCCAAGGAATCTGGGAATACCGACGACTATCGCATTCGTGAACAGGTGTTCACGACGAAAAAGATAGTATAAGAAGAGTTGCTAGCAGGTTTGCCGCTAGAAAATCCAATAAAAGAATTTGTAAATGTTGAAGTCATAGTCTTTTGTCATTTATATGCTCCTCAGCTTAATTGCTTTGGACAGGAATTGGCACCTTTTCAATCGTTATTGAAGGTTGCCAGTGGGTCTTTGAGCCAGTCTCTCGCCACTTCTTTATAAATCAAGACCAATCGTTTTGAAGGGTTTTGATTAGGTGCCAATTGCTCGGCACTGCGCAAATATACATTGCTAAAATCAATTATGCAATGTTTTTTTAATAAACAAGCTTCTGAATTCGATAAGTATTGAAAATATCGAACTCAGAAGCTTGCAAAAATATCAATCTGATAATAGCCTCAGCTTAATAAGAACCAGGTTTTAAATCGCGCATTTGGATAATCTGGTCGACGATGTAGACCGTGTTTCCACGCCATGGCAATACACCACGGTATTCCTTGTAGTGAAGATCGAATACTTTTCCGCTGTTCACTTCCAGAATACGATAGATAGAATCGTTCTCCACAGAAAACTCAAACTGATTGCTCGTTAATCCTGTACCGGTTTTAGTTGCGCCAAAGCCTTCTTGAATCAGTTTTCCTTCATAGGTCTTAAATATATTACCTTTCTTAACAGCATAGTTCAAGACGCCGGATTTTACGCCCTCGCCAAAAACATTGTAATAATTCCAATAGACCCAACCTGCAACGATTAGGACAACAATTAATAGCGTCCAGCTGATAAACTTGCCGATCATTGATCCACCTTTCTTAGGCTGTTGGTTTGTTGTGGTTTCCATGTTCTTATATTTATTTGTCTGCAATCCGCAAAAAAGATACCTAAAATAAAAACTTTACGCGAAAAGAAATCCATTAGTAGCTGTATCTCCGCAAATTATTTAGA
Source organism: Sphingobacterium hotanense (assembly GCF_008274825.1). Taxonomy (NCBI): domain Bacteria; kingdom Pseudomonadati; phylum Bacteroidota; class Sphingobacteriia; order Sphingobacteriales; family Sphingobacteriaceae; genus Sphingobacterium; species Sphingobacterium hotanense. The sequence goes on along the minus strand of NZ_CP030848.1, from coordinate 3,117,832 downwards.
AACAAATACTAAGAAAGTTTTTTGATTTCCTGAGCTATGCCTTCCTGCGTCTGCTTACCAACCGGAACGAGTGGCAAACGAACCGTGTCTTCACCAAATCCTTTTTGCTTCAGGATGTATTTAACCCCTGCTGGATTACCTTCGATAAAACATAGGTCGGTAATGCGAAGAAGGTCTGAATGTATAATTCTCGCTTGCTCAAAATTACCTTCTAAACATAGGTGTGCTAACGCTGATACCTTGTTTGGATAAGCATTTCCAACAACTGAAATAATACCTACGGCTCCCAAAGCAATCATTGGCAGGGTAGCAGGATCATCACCTGAAATCAACATAAAATCTGCTGGCTTATCACGTAGAATTTCGCTGAACTGTGCAAAACTGCCTGACGCTTCTTTGATAGCAATAATGTTCTTAAAATCATTTGCTAGTCTAACGGTAGTTGCAGCGGTCATATTGCTGCCCGTTCTTCCCGGTACATTGTACAAGATAATCGGAAGGGGAGAGGCCTCAGCAATCGCTTTATAGTGTTGGTAAATTCCCTCTTGCGTAGGCTTGTTATAGTATGGAGATACCGATAGAATTGCGATATAATCCAATACATCGAAATTCTTAACCTGCTCTACAATTTCCATGGTGTTATTGCCGCCAATGCCCGCAACCAAGGGAATGCGTTTATCTACATGCTTCGAAGTAAATGCCCAAACCTGCTTTCGCTCCTCCTTCGACAATGTGGCTGTTTCGCCAGTTGTTCCCAAAGAAACGATGTAATCAATTCCCCCATGAATTTGGTAGTCAATCAGCCTACCCAGGGTCTCATAATCCACAGATCCGTCTGCATTAAAAGGTGTAACGATGGCTACACCTGCTCCTTGAAGCTCATTCATTCGTATATAATTATTTAATGTATGTATTCTATTTGTTAATCATTGCTAATAGCTCGCCTTCCGAAATAATCGGTACGCCCAGCTTCTCAGCCTTTGCCAATTTCGATGGCCCCATCTTATCCCCGGCAACTAGGTAGTTCAATTTCGCGGATATCCCGCTGAGCATCTTACCACCATGCGATTCAATCAGTGCTGTAAGCTCTTCACGAGAGTAGTCGGCAAAGACGCCTGATATCAAGAACGTCTGACCAGAAAGACCGTCGCCGGCAAGCACAATTTCTTTCTCCTCTATTTCAAATTGTAGACCCGCCGCTTTCAACTTCTCAATCTCTTCCCAATGCTCGGGCTGGTTCAGGTAAAAATGTACACTCTCCGCAATACGGAAACCGATATCCGGAACTGATTCAATCTCTTGAGCAGATGCTGCCGCGATAGCATCGATATTCTTAAAATGCTGTGCTAATTTTTTGGCGACTGTCTCGCCGATATGACGAATCCCTAAGCCAAACAATACTTTTTCAAATGGCTTTTGTTTAGATGCCTCCAGACCGGCTAACATATTGTCGATAGACTTTTGACCAAATCTTTCTAAGCCTACTAGCTTATCCTGATGATCTTTCAATGCATATAGATCTGAAATCTTAGAAACCAAGCCTAAGCGATAGAAAGTTTCTATTGTCTCATCACCAAGACCTTGCACATCCATCATCTTGCGACCGATAAAGTGTTGAAGCTTTCCAACGATTTGCGGTCTGCAACCATCCTCATTCGGACAATAATGAACGGCTTCGCCCTCCTGACGGATAAGCTCGGTTCCACATTCCGGACAGTGCGTAGGGTAGACAATAGCAACAGCGCCCGCAGGACGTTTTTCTACATTTGCAGAGATAATCTTCGGGATAATTTCACCGCCTTTTTCTACAAATACCGTATCGCCTTCATGCAGATCCAAACGTGCAATTTCATTCGCATTATGCAGGGATGCCCTCTTTACGGTTGTTCCTGCCAATAGCACAGGTTGCAAATTAGCAACAGGGGTTACTGCACCCGTTCTCCCAACTTGATAGCTGATGCTCTTCAAGATGGTTTCTACACGCTCTGCTTTAAATTTATAGGAAATTGCCCAGCGCGGAGACTTTGCTGTAAAGCCAAGATCTTCCTGCTGTGCATAATCATTCACTTTAATAACAATCCCATCGATCTCATAGGATAGCTTATGTCTGGCTTCATCCCAATAATGAATGAAATCTAATACCTCGTCGATATTGTTGCAAAGTTTGGTATGCTCGCAAACATGGAAGCCCCATTCTTTTACCGCTTCAATACTCTGCCAGTGATTGTCAAATAGTTTATTTCTATTGTCGGCATACAAAAAGTAGAGGAAGCAGTCTAAAGGACGCTTGGCAACTTCGGCGGAATCTTGTAGCTTGATGGTTCCCGACGCGAAGTTTCTTGGGTTGGCATAAGTCTGATCGCCGTTCTCTTCACGCTCCTTGTTCAAACGAAGAAACGCCGACTTATGCATAAAAATCTCGCCTCTGATTTCAAACGTATCTGGAAAAGTACCTTTTTTTAGCTGATGGGGAATGCTGCGAATCGTACGAACGTTGTTCGTTACTTCATCACCCTGCGTTCCATCACCACGCGTTACAGCTTTCAATAGCTTTCCATTTTCGTAGGTCAACGAAATAGATAAGCCGTCGAATTTAAGCTCGCAAACATATTGAAGCTGATTGCCAATGACCTTCCTTACGCGGTTGTCAAAATCTTTTAACTCTTGCTCGTTATACGTATTGCCCAATGACATCATTGGCCATTTATGCTTTACGGTCTTGAACTTTTGCGTAATATCTCCACCAACCTTTAGAGTAGGAGAGTTGGGATCACGATATTGTGGGTATTGAGCCTCTAAGGATTCTAACTCTTTGAGTTTTTGATCAAAATCATAGTCAGAAATTAACGATTCGGCCAATACATAGTATTGATAATTATACTCGTTTAATTCCTGGGTGAGCTGCTCAATTTTTGACTGGATATCTGCTGACATAGACCACGAAAATACAAAATATTCTAGGCCTAAAACAATTTAAAACAACTATTTAATTAAATACGCAAACTATAGAGCAATAAAAGATAAACCAGTAAAAAACATTCTTCAGCAGAACACCTAATGATGGAAATTATTGTCTTTTAGTTGAGAGAATTTATGGATATTATTCAGATAAAAATCCCATACGATGGAGTTCTTGTATTGACCAACTTTGTTTTCTTTGCTCGAATAGGTCTTTCGTTTTCTTGCGTTTTTGATGAAGTTTTTGACAAAATATTGATGCGCGCGGCTCACGGCCCATGCATCCTTCGGTTTTCGTTCCATCAAGAACTTCAGCAAGGCCGCGAAATCCAACCAAAAGCGAAGGAAAATCTTCCAAATACCTTGACCAACCGGGAGGTTCTTCTGTAGCATTTGGAGATTATTGCGGAAGTTTAAATATGTTTTATGCGGGTTGCTGGTGTTCAATGTGCCGCCACCGACATGATAGACCAGAGAATTAGGACAATATCCAATTTTGTATCCTAGCTTCTTCAATCGCCAGCACAGGTCAATTTCTTCCATGTGGGCGAAGAAATCCGCATCGAAGCCACCGACTTCCTTCCAGGCCGCCGATTTTATGAATAATGCCGCTCCGGTGGCCCAAAATATTTCTTTCTCATCGTCGTATTGCCCCTCATCCTTTTCCACTTGATCGAAAATTCGGCCACGGCAAAACGGAAATCCAAAATAGTCAATATAGCCGCCTGCGGCACCGGCATGCTCAAAATAACCCTTTTGATGATACGATTGTATCTTAGGTTGCACAGCTACCAATAATGGGTCTTTTTCCATCTGCGCAATAACCGGCTCTATCCAATTCTGAGACACTTCAACATCCGAGTTTAGCAGAACATAATAGTCTGCTTGAACACGCTTAAGTATTTCATTATACCCACCCGCGAATCCTAAATTCTCAGAATTCTTTAAAATGGTAAACTTCGGGTAATTCTCTTCAACATATGCAATAGAGTCATCGGACGAACCATTGTCGCCAATAACAAACTCAATATTTTGATAAGTGCTGTTAAACACGGAAGGAAGGAATTTCTCCAAGAAAAATCGACCGTTCCAGTTTAATATGACAACTGCTACTTTTGGATTATTAGTCATTTAACTCCTTCTTTTTCTTTTCCATCGACGATGAGACCATAACCAATAAGCAGGTTCCTCGCGAATAATTTGCTCTGTAAACCGATTATGGATATGGGTAATCTCATGTTCTGGATACTCATCAGGATCTTCTACTAATGTAGTGAACTTACAGTAGTAATATCCTCTTTTTTTCTTTCTTCTGATCTCACAGAATACGACAGGACTCTTTGTCATCCGTGCGATACGCTCAGTACCGGTATAAACTAATGTCTCCTGATTCAGAAACTCCATGAAATAATCAGATTCCTGGTATACAGGCGTCTGATCCGCCACAAACATACTGATATGTGGTACATTTTTCAACTTTATCATGTGCCTCAGAATCTGTTTCATCGGCACCATCGTCGCTCCAAACCTGGTTCTGATGCGGTTATAGACTTCGTTGAATACTTTATTATTTAAAGGTTTGTAGATGATTAGCTCGGGCGTATCCATCATCAACGAGAGACTATGGATACCCATCTCCCAATTGCCATAATGCGCTGTTACACCGATGACCGATTTGCCAGCACGAATATGCCGATACACCTCCTCTGGGTTCAAAAGTTCAATACGTTCGCGAACGGCCTTCTCTGAAATGCTCGCTAGCTTTACAATCTCAACCAAAAGATCAGGGAAATAACGATAAAACTCTAGCGCAATCTGCTTGATATCTGCGTCGGACTTCTCAGGAAAGGCATTTCGTAAGTTCTCAAACACCACCCGTTTCCTATAGCCAATCACATGAAAAATTAGCACAAAAAGTACATCTGAAATCAAATATAACAACCAAAATGGTAATAATGAAATAAGATAAAGTAATCCCGATACTAGTTTTTCTTTCATCACAAGTGATAAGTACTATGCAAATATCCCCAAATAAAGCTATTTTTGCGGACATTTTGTTGTTTATTTACTTATGTCATCAGGACTTTTAATGCCGGCGTGCTATTTGCCGAATGTTTCTTACTTCCATGCGATAAAACAAAACGATCAACCCCTTGTGATTGAGCAATTTGAAAATTATCCAAAACAGACCTTCCGTACCCGAACGCAAATCGGAACAGCTAATGGTATCTTGGATCTGATCGTGCCGATTGTGCACGGCAGAAAAGAACGTGTTAGAATGAAAGATGTCAGGATCAATTATGATCACCCTTGGCAACGCCTGCACTGGCTAAGTATACAAACCGCCTATCGCAGTTCTGCATATTTCGAATTCTATGAAGACGACTTTAGAGAATTTTATGAAAAAGAATATGATCTTCTTTTAGATTATAATACGGAGCAAATTAAGCTGATTCTCAAGTTGTTGAAAATGAATAGAGAAATCAGCTTCTCGGAAAGCTATACCGATGTTGAGGGGGGGATAGACTATCGAAAAGCAATACATCCGCGACAGCCTTCGCCAATGAGCGATCCAAAACCCTATTATCAGTTATTTGAAGAAAAGAACGGATTCATACCGAATCTAAGTATTATCGATCTACTCTTTAGCCAAGGTCCTCAATCAAAAAACTTCTTATAGGAACTAATTTGAATCGCTGGTAAAACAAATTGTAAGGGAATATTGTTAATCAATAAACCAACAATTTTTAATGAGGAAATTAGTTTTACTGGCATTTTTTTGCTGGGTGTCATTTAGCGCGTTCGCGCAAAAAGGTGCAGATACCTTACATTATAACAAAGTTTACTACTTCGGTGGGACTGGTATTGCCCTTCCTTTAGGGAAAACCAAACAAGCCCTTTCTACGAAGCTTTTTACGGGAAGTATGGGGCTTGATATTTCTTTAAAGAACCCCAAATATTATCTACAGCCAACATTGTATTTGATGAATTTCAAATATGATCAGTTATTCCCAGACTCTAAATATAATCGTGTGATTGAAAACGCGCGTGCCTCGATGTATGTACTTTCCTTGGCGGGAGGTATTCGTCGGCAATGGAACCGCTTGAACACGTATGCCTATATTGGACCTGCCGGTGCGCTGAATATCGAGCCTAGAGCACAGGATGCGGGAAATAATGAATTGGTAGAGCTACATTATAAGTATAGTATCTCGCCAGCGGCTAAAATCGGAATAGGGGCGGACTACAAATTCAAAGGCTTTTTCTTAGGAACTGAACTCGGATACATGCATAATTTTAGAGAAATTCAAGGGAACCCAGTCAATGTAATGACCTTGATGGTTGGGTTGAAATCGGATATTACCAGTCTGAAAAACAAGGTGGTAGACGTAATCCAGAATACGACCAACTAGTGTTTTTTGAACGCAAGAAAAAGAAATGTTAAAAATTTTAATAAAGATACAATAATCGAATATTGACTTCGTTATAATAAAGAATAGAAGAAAAAATATTTAGGTTAATAATTGGTTTGGTAAATACCTGAGGTTCCCCGCCTCGGGTATTTTGTTTTTTGGGGCTGTTATTAAAAACATCAAGTATGTTCATCTCCCTTGCTTTTTCAATATAGACCAGAAGGTTTTATACGGGGCATTTTTGCTTGTGAAAATCACCAAGCATACCCTAGAAATAATTTGTAACAAAAAAAAGTGTAAAAGATACACTCTTTATATAATAAACGTCAACAACTACCGTTTAGATAGTAAATTCATAATTTCATAATTTAGGTTAATAATTGGTTTGGTAATACCTGGGGTTCCCCGCCTCAGGTATTTTTTATGTTCTCATCGCTGTTATCAATGTGCCGAATCACTCGACATGGATTGCCTACAGCAACAACATTGGCAGGTATATCTTTTGTTACTACCGACCCGGATCCGATAACGGAATTATCGCCTATACTGACGCCGGGATTAATGACGGTATTGCCACCAATCCATACTTGATTGCCTATCGTAATCGGCTTGGAGAATTCCCAGCCTTCTGTGCGTAGCTTTGCGTCGATAGGATGGGAGGCCGTGAATAGGCTAACATTTGGCGCGATCATCACATTGTCGCCGATGATAACCTTCGCGCCGTCGAGAATAACTAAGTTATAATTCGCATAAAAGTTATCACCTATTTCTATATTATATCCGTAATCGCAGCGGAAGGGCGGTTCAATAAAAAAACGGTTGGAGGTTTTGCCGAAGAGTTTTTTGATAATTTGATTGCGGGCTTTAACCTTCGTGGGATCCATTTGGTTGAACTCATGAAGCATCTTTTTAGCTTGTTGCCGCTCTTGAAAGAGCTCACCGCCCATATCCAAGAAGAGCTCTCCAGCGATCATTTTTTCCTTTGCTGATTTCATTTTAAGATGATTTTACTGAATTGGAAAGATACAAAAATGTACGTTCAGCACTTACATCCCCAAAAAAACTTTCATTTTTCCATTAATATCCATCACAATGAGGAAAGGTCTTGGCGCTCCTTAAAAACACAATAATGAAAAAATTAAGGGAAGTTATTGGAATGTTGATTTATATTTAAAAATCTTGTACATTTAACAAATAAACCAAATTATCTAAGACATTGATTAAAGATCTCATTAACCCTTATTTAAACATATTTGATTACCGCGGTAAATCATCTATCAAGGAATTCTGGACATTCTATATCGCTACTTTTTTGCTTACGATTATTTTGAGCGTAGTTGGGAAAAGAATAGGTATTGAAAATCTCCATTATTATCTAATCGGTCTTAATTTTTTCCCTATGTTGGCTTTGGGATTCCGTCGAATGAATGATGTCGGTATCAACAAATGGCTTTTTCTTTTACCAGTCGCGGGAGTCTATTTGGCAGCACTGCCAGCTAAAGGCGAAGAGTTGAAATAGGATAGGGCTGCGGCCTTGGACCTTGGTTGCTGCTGATTTATTACTTGATGTGCGATTTTATTGCTCGAGATCTCATATCAGCTAGTTAGGTGTTGAATTGCCGATCATATGATTATTATGAGGCTTTGTTATATTTCTCTAATTGGATATTCTTTTTCTCGAACTCTTTTTCTGCATTTATTAAATCATATCGCATTTGTAGCTTCAGCCAAAAATCTGGCGAACCCCCAAATACCTTACTAATTCGAATCGCCATATTTGGAGATATGGCGGACTTCTCATTTATGATTTTTGAGAGGTTTATCCGCGTGATCCCTAACAGTTTTGCTGCGTCTGTCACCGATAAATTGTTGAATTCTAGTATATCCTCTTTTAATAAAAATCCAGGATGTACAATGGGATTTTGTTTCATAGTGCTCCTATTTTATTGTTTTTCAGCGTTTAATGTGTGTCTAAGTAATGAAGATCATACGCATCTCCATTTTCTAATCGAAAGATTATTCTAAAGTTTCCACTTACATCCATCGACCAAAAACCTTGATAAGGTGGCTTTTTCAATGCATGAATCCGGTATTTCTTAATGATTGGTTCTGGCAAATCAGATATGCTATTGATGCTATCGATATAGTTTAAAATCTTGATAATCTTATTGACGCTTTCCGGAGGAAGTCTTTTTGTTTCTCCCGATTGCCATAAAGCTTTTATAGCTTTATTTGTAAATGATTTTATCATTTGCCAGATACATTAATGCATAAAAAAATCTCGGCTATTGTCATGTAAATTGTAAAGTTACAATTTACAATCCTTCAATTCAACTAATATTTCACTACGTCTATTTTGTTGGAAGCAGATATAAAATGACAGAGCAGCAATATAAAATGAAGTCATACCTACTATCTAACACTTACATTTTAAAGCTTATTCAGTCCCATTTCATACCCAATCGGAAAGGGTTATGATAGGGTTGTGTATTGGGTTTGTATTGGGTTTGAAAGGGGTTAATGTCGAACGAGTTTCGACGAGTTGTAGTTCGGTATATGGATCTTTCCTTTAAAACTGTTATGTTTCGAAGGTAATTCCGATAAGGATGAAAGTTCTTAGCGTACTATGAAGACGAAAAATCTTTGAAAAAATAAAAGCAGCTGCCTTTTCAGACAGCTGCTTTGCAATGTGTTTTTGTATTTTAATCTACTAGTTTCCTTTTATGGATTAGTTTAAGTTGATCACAAACTCTTCTTTGTTAACCCTTACTTTTTTAAGATTAACCAACCAGTCGTTCTTTTCGTCACGGTATCCTAATGCTAAAATCGTAACAGATTTCAGTCCTAGTTTATCTAATCCTAAAAGCTCGTCCAATTGTTCGTTGATAAAGCCTTCCATTGGTGTTGCGTCTACACGTAATTCTGCTGCCGCAGCAATCGCGATTCCGAAGCCGATGTAAGCTTGGCGCGCTGCATGATCAAAATGGGCGTCTTTTGTTTGTGTTTGGAAGCGAGCAAATAATCCGTTTTTATAATCGTCCGCAAAGCCTTCAGGTAAACCACGCTCTACTTGTTGTTGTAGGAAAGGTGCATCTACGCGTTCTTTCGTGTATTCATCGTATGCAGCGAAGATCAAAAGATGCGAAGCATCAACGATTTGTGACTGTCCGAATGCGATAGGCTGAATTTTAGCTTTTAATTCTGGGTTACTTACTTCGATGATTTTAAATGGATGTAGACCTGAAGAAGTTGGCGCTAAGCGCGCTGCTTCGATAATCTGATCAACTTTTGCTTGTTCTACTGCCTGACCGTTCATTTTCTTGGTGGCATATCTCCATTGTAAGTCTTGTATTAAACTCATTGGTTTTTAAAATTATAATTATGATAAGCTGTATATTAATTCTTTTGTATGGATTGCGTGAATGCTTGAATACTGTCTGCTAATACTTCGGATGGGCATACGGAGTCCCATCTATTTATTGTCAGTAACTCAATAGCTACCACGCCGTGCAGGATAGACCAGAAGCTGCGATATTTTACACAAGTGTTCAAGTCTTTCTTGCCACTGCTCTCAATAAGCTCGTCGATAAATTGGCGAAGGTAATTCGCTAACTCAGCAATTGCAGGTACTTGCTGATGCATTTCACAAGTAGGTAAACCCACCCCAAACATTAACTCATAATCCTTCGGATTTTTTGAAGCGAAGAGCCAATAGCCTTCGGCTAACTGTTGCACTCTTTTTTCAATAGGATCGGTCGGTACAACACATGCTTCCATTTCTTTTTTCAATGCTGCAAATCCCTCTGCTACGAAAAAGGCAGTAATGGCTTCCTTGCTTTCAAAATGTTTGTAAACAACGGGCACCGAATATTCGATGGCGTCGGCAATCTTGCGGATAGATAGCGCAGCCCAACCTTCCATATTCACAATCTCTCTTGAGGATGCGATGATCTGGTTTTTCACCTCTTGTTGGTGCCTTAGCTTTCTTTCGGATAAGCCCATTTTTCTTTATTTTGTTAACAGTGTTAGCAAAAGTAACAATGCTAATTAAAATGTGAGAATGTATAATTGAAAACGACAAAAAGATGACATTTTACAATCAGGAAAATTAGATTTAACTTTAGCTATGAACATTCTTAAAAGTAAGCGTAAAGTCTCCTTGGTGTTGGGAAGTGGGGGGGCCAGAGGGCTGGTACAGATCGGGGTCATTCGAAGTTTAGAAGAGAAGGGTTACGAAATCGATGAGGTTGTTGGTTGTTCCATTGGTGCCTTAATTGGGGCGGCTTATGTGGAGGGACGGCTGCAACAGTTGGAAGATTGGATGTTGTCTATCAACCGTTCGATGATCTTTAAGTTGTTGGATTTTACAAACCCGAAGTTCGGTCTTTTAAAAGGTGAACGGGTATTCGAATCCTTAAAGGATATCTTTCCGGATAAGAATATTGAGGATATGGATATTCCTTTCCGCGCAATCGCGACGGATATTAAGAATGAGAGGGAGGTGGTGTTTGAGAGAGGGTCAGTCTATAAAGCGATCCGTGCCTCTATCGCCATTCCTGCAGTCTTTACGAGTGTTCTTTCTGATGATATCAGCTTGGTAGATGGGGGAGTGGTGAATCCTTTGCCGATCAACTTTGTGAAGCGTAAGCGCAGAAATATCGTGGTGGCTGTAAACCTAGATGGAAAACCCAACCCGCGCTACGGACCGGTAGCATTTGATAAACCGGTAAACTCAATTGGGATGTTGCAGGAAGCTTATTTTGTGATGAGGCGGAAGCTGGCGGCACTTTCGGTAGAGCTTTACAAACCAGACTATGTGATAAATATTCCTCATAATATTGCGGGTTTATGGGATTACGATAAAGCAACGCAGTTGATAGAGCACGGCAAAATGCTTACAAATAAAGTTGTGCCTGATGCGGCATACAGAAAGAAAGTCGTGATGGAAGAAAAGTAGGCTGTTGCGAGAGAGTGGCTTTTAATTGTAAGCTCGCTTTGATTGGAGTCCTTGTATAAATGGTCATCTGCAGTTCGACTTATTAACCGCCTTTATGTTTTCAAAATATAAATACTGAACTTGATTACCCCATAAAAGTAGAGCCCTTTCGCGAAAGGGTTCCCATCAGTTCTATACATTTAACGACGTACTCGTTAATTATACCTTTTCCTGAATAAAGGTGTTCATGTGCAAGTTGAACTTTTCGGTATCCTCCAGGTTTGGAAGGTGTCCGCAATGTTCAAACTCTATATACGTCGATCCTTTAATTTTTTTATGTAATTCCTCCATTAATTCCGCCGGAGTAATCTTATCTTCTTTCCCCCGGATAATCAGTGTGGGCACTTTTATTTCGCTTAACACATCCGTTGTATCTGTCCTAGCAGCGAGGGCGAGCAAAGTCGCACAGATGGATGAGATACTATTTCTGCGGATGCTGCTTTTGATCAGTTCAACTGCCTCAGGCTTGTCTTCAACCGAGCGCGCTGAAAAGACATTGCCTACAAACCCGATAGCGTAGGGGCGACGTCCATGTTGCAATACCGCCTGTACTGCATCGAAGCGCTTCTGCTTCCCTGCATTGTCATCTGCCTTACTATGGGTATCACAAAGAATCAATCCGGAAATCTTCTCCGGGAATAGCTGATAAGCACGAAGTGCAATGTAGCCGCCCATGGAAATTCCACAAAGGATAGCGTCTTCAATCTCAAGCTTGCGCATTAGGACACCCAAGTCTTTCGCAAAAACATCAATGGAAAAGAAACCATGGCCTTTCGTGCTATTGCCATGACCGCGAATATCTACTGCAATACCCGTGACATTGTCTTCTAAGCTTTCCAGTTGGTCGCGCCACATGTTTTTATTGAATGGAAAACCATGGAGGAAGATGATAGTTTTTTCCGGTGTTTCTGTCGCTTTCTTGATATGATAAGCAATACTAAGATCGCCTATTCTAATTTTATTGCTCTTAATGATACGTTCAGCCATAATTGTAAATATATTAAAATCAACAATATGACGTAAATATAGTTTTGAAATGAATGAAAAAGAAAAAAAGGATTTGGAAAATTTAAAAAAGTACCGATATTTGCCCCACCACAAGGGGATATCCACCCTCAAAAAGCGCTCATAGCTTAATTGGATAGAGCACCTGACTACGGATCAGGAGGTTAGGGGTTCGACTCCCTTTGAGCGCACAATTTCCTTTTTAGTATTTAGTAGTTAGTATTTAGTATTTAGACCTCAAATCGGTAGATTTTAGATATGAGAGTTTAGATCTTAGACCATCATAGCCTCCCATGCATTCTTTCGTCCCTGATTCAAATAATCCTCCTTTCCTTCAATTCGGCCTGCTTTTAATCTGTAAACGGCACTTCAGGGTCTTAATACTTAATACTCACTACTAACTACTATGATTTTATTTTGCTCAATACAACGGAGTTAGCTAGAAATGTTAAAAAAAGTTTTGCTCAGCAGATTATTTCCGTATATTTGCATCACCAAAACAGAAAAGGCAATAAGTCGTGAAGTAATGGTTGCCGCGCTCATAGCTTAATTGGATAGAGCACCTGACTACGGATCAGGAGGTTAGGGGTTCGACTCCCTTTGAGCGCACTGAAAGAAAGCCTAATTCTTAAGAGGAATTAGGCTTTTATTTTTTATCTTGAAAAATAAAAATAACGACAAACTATGCTAAACCTTGTATTATTCGGACCTCCAGGAGCAGGAAAAGGCACTCAATCTGCTAAATTGATCGAAAAATATGGACTACACCATATCTCTACAGGTGATATCTTTCGTGGACATATCAAAAATCAAACAGATTTAGGAAAACAAGTAAGCCAAATCATCGCCGATGGTAATTTGGTTCCAGACTCTATCACCATTGCGATGTTAGAAGAGGAAATCAAGCAAAACCCAGAAGCAAAAGGCTTTATTTTCGATGGTTTCCCACGTACTGTAGCGCAGGCTGAAGCTCTGGATGCTTTCTTAGAGTCTAATAATACTTCAATTTCTGGGGTAGTAGCATTGGATGTTGATGAAACAGAACTTACACAGCGTATTGCTAAGCGTCAAGAAATCTCTGGACGTGCAGATGATGCAGCTGATAAATTGAAAAAGCGTATCGAAGAATATTTCGGAAAGACAATCCATGTATTGCCTTATTACGAGGGTCAAGGAAAATTGACTAAAGTAAATGGCATCGGGGATATTGAAGAAATCTTCAACAACCTAACAACGGTTATCGATCGTTATTAATAGTATTAGGAGGATTAATGGCGCAGGGGTCAAATTTCGTTGATTATGTTAAGGTTTGCTGCCGCTCTGGACATGGAGGTGCAGGATCAGCTCACTTACACCGTGATAAATTTACGGCAAAAGGTGGGCCTGATGGGGGCGACGGTGGCCGTGGTGGTCATATTATTTTAAAAGGGTCCACGCAACACTGGACGCTTTTACATTTAAAATTCCGCAAACATATTATTGCCGAAAGCGGTGAGCCCGGTGGAAGTGCGCTTCGTTCTGGAGCAACTGGTAAGGATGAGATCTTAGAAGTTCCTCTAGGAACTGTCGCTAAAAATGCAGAAACTGGTGAGGTCTTGTTCGAGATTACGGAAGATGGCGAGACGAAGATCTTAACCGCGGGTGGTCGCGGAGGCCTTGGTAACTGGCACTTTAAATCATCAACACAACAAACTCCTCGTTTTGCACAGCCTGGTATGCCGGGTAAAGAAGAATGGGTAATCCTTGAGCTGAAAGTGTTAGCAGATGTAGGTTTAGTAGGATTTCCAAATGCGGGTAAATCTACTTTACTGTCTGTTGTTTCTGCTGCGAAGCCTGAGATTGCCGACTATCCTTTTACTACACTTGTTCCTAACCTAGGCATCGTTAGTTATCGTGATAATAAGTCGTTCGTAATGGCTGATATCCCAGGAATCATTGAGGGAGCATCGGAAGGTAAGGGCTTAGGACATCGTTTCCTACGTCACATCGAACGTAACTCTGTTCTACTGTTCATGGTGCCAGCCGACACAGATAGAACAATAGAGGAAGAATATGACATCCTATTGAACGAACTTACAGCATATAATCCTGAGTTATTAGACAAACCGAAATTGCTAGCTATCACGAAGTCGGATATGCTAGATGAGGAACTGGAGGAGGAAATGGAATTGCAAGTTCCGAAAGGCATTCCGCATGTCTTTATATCTTCAGTAACTGGTAAGAATATTCAACAGTTGAAAGATTTAATCTGGAAAGAGATTAACAAATAATATAAAAAGCAACTTCGGTTGCTTTTTTTGTATTTTGTCATTATGGATTTATCTTTAAAAGAATTCTTGGATAAAAAGGTTGAAGCGTTTAATACGCCTGATTTTATTCCAGCCGACCCAATTAGTATTCCCCATCGCTTTACCTTAAAACAGGATATTGAAATAATGGGATTCTTTGCCAGTATCTTGGCGTGGGGACAACGGAAGACAATTATCAATAAGTGTGTTGAACTCGGTGAACGCATGGATAATGCACCTTTTGATTTTATCATCAATCATCAGGATGAGGATCTAAAGCAGCTGTTGGGCTTTAAGCATCGTACCTTTAATGATACTGATCTACTATATTTTGTTTCCTTTTTTAAACAGCATTATCAGCGGTATTCTTCGCTAGAAGATGCTTTTTTGCAGGAGCCTTTTGTTGCGGGGGTCAACCGCGTGGAACAAGCCCTAAATAGTTTCCGCTCTTATTTCTTTTCCTTACCTGACTATCCTACGCGCACTAGAAAACATATCAGTTCTCCTTTGCAAAAGTCGAGCTGTAAGCGGTTAAATATGTTCTTGCGATGGATGGTACGAAAGGATAATGCAGGGGTAGACTTCGGGATATGGAACAGATTGCGTCCTAGCGATCTGATATGTCCATGTGATGTACATGTGGAGCGTGTGGCTCGCAAGTTTAACTTAATTCAAAGTGACAGGGTCAATTGGAAGACGGCCGTTGAACTTACTGAAAACCTTCGAGAATTAGATCCTTTAGATCCCGTAAAATACGACTTTGCTTTATTCGGCATTGGTGTTGTAGGCGAGATGTAACAGTCGCTTAGAGAAGCTTAAACATCTCTTTATGCGGGCCGATACCCGGTATATCGAACTCATCTGACATGTATTCGAATCCTACACTTTCATAGAATGGATATGCGATCTCACGTGCATTAAACCAAAAGTAGGGGATATGCAGCTGCTCTTTTAGATGATCGATAGCCGCAAGTAGCAATTCTTTTGCGTAGCCTTTGCGACGGGCATCCGGATGTGTTGCCATTCCGCGTAATCGATAAGCTTCATGAGGCAGCTTAGGATGATTTTCTTT
Organism: Sphingobacterium hotanense; assembly: GCF_008274825.1. Classification (NCBI taxonomy): domain Bacteria; kingdom Pseudomonadati; phylum Bacteroidota; class Sphingobacteriia; order Sphingobacteriales; family Sphingobacteriaceae; genus Sphingobacterium; species Sphingobacterium hotanense. Next base: position 3,102,100 of record NZ_CP030848.1, on the reverse strand, counting down.
CTGACAGGTTAAGACGCAAACTATCTCGTTTTCTTCGTTGAAATATCCCAAATGGAAGGTCTCCGGAAGGAGATCTTGCGGGTTAATACATTCTTGCTCAGGTAAGCCATTGCGCAGTACTAGACTGCGCAAAGCTAATGTATCTTGTAAAGAGATGAACCGTATCATTTCTTAGCTACCATTTCTAATAAATCAACCAATCTGTTGGAGTATCCAAACTCATTGTCATACCAACCGACAACCTTCACCAATCCACCTACAATACTTGTCAATTGCGAATCAAATACACAGGAGTATGGATTGTTTATGATATCTACGGAGACGATAGGATCTTCCGTATAATACAATACATTTTTGAGCCCATTATCCGCTGCTTCTTTAAACTTCTGATTGATCTCTTCAACAGTGGTTTCTTTGGCTAAGGTGCAGGTAAAGTCGGTTAAGGAACCGTTTAATACCGGTACACGGATACCTGCGCCACCTAACTTACCTTCCAAATGCTTAAATACATTGGTGATCGCCTTAGCAGCACCAGTAGTGGTTGGGATAATGGATGCTGAAGCAGCTCTTGAGCGACGAAGGTCACGATGCGGGGCATCATGAAGATTTTGATCGCCGGTCATCGAGTGCACGGTCGTGATGTATCCATCTTGAATCTGCCAGTTATCATCCAGAATCTTAATCAGGGGTGCTACGTTGTTTGTAGTACATGAGGCATTCGAGAATACAGGCGTAGACCAATCGAAATCTTGATCATTGATACCTAATACTACCGTCGGCACTTCTTTATCTGGTGAAGGTGCAGATATAATAACCTGCTTCGCGCCAGCCTGAATATGCTTCTCAGCTAATTCTTTTTTTACGAAATGACCTGTAGATTCTACAACGACGTCTATTCCTAATTCAGCCCATGGTAGGTCTTCCGGTGATTTCGCATTATAAACATGGATAGTCTTTCCATCAACATACAAATGCTGGTCATCGTGTTTAACCTCACGATACAAGGGACCATGAACAGAATCGTATTTAAACAGATGCGCCAATGTCTTCGTATCTGCTAAATCATTAATCGCAACCACTTCGATATCGGAAAGTTTACGATTTAATAAATTCCGTAAAGTATGGCGGCCAATACGGCCAAATCCATTAATGGCAATTTTCATTATTTTGTAAATGCTGCAATAACGTCTTCAATTGACTTTTCGCCTTCCCAGTATGTCTTTAGTGCTCCGTCAGCACCATATACATAATTCGCAGGGAATTTGCTAGGAACATGGAACTTCTGAATGAAATCCTGATTTCTATCGTATAACATCTCCACGTTTGGCTTGCCCTCCAACTCCTTTCCGAAAGACGTGAAGAAGCTAGCCATCAAAGCAGGGTCATTCATCGAAACATAGTATACATTGATATTCTTGATCTTCTCGTAGTTCTTTGCTAAAGCGCTTGTTTCATGTTGACAATGTCCACATGAAGGATCAAATAATACAAACACGGTGTTCTTACCAGCAGGGATATCCGCCTTGCTAAACGCGATGCCCGATTTAACTTTATAGAAGTTGAAATCAGGAATACTAACTACAGGAGCCTTAACAGCAGGAACTTCAATTGGAGGAGCTTGATTAGGCGTAGTTGTTTGCGCATGGTTGTGACCTTCGTGACCCGCAGCGCTATGATCATGTCCGGCATGTTCATCCGTCGTTTGTTCCGCATTCGAGGAAGTATTATTATTACAAGCAACTGTGCTTAGCGAGATCGCAAGGATAGGAATTAAGAACTTTGTTTTCATATCTGATTTTGTAAAGTGTAAAACTAATAAAAAAGTAGGGCTTGTTAGGTATTAGGGAGTATTTAGTATTTAGTAGTTAGTATTTAGACCTTATCCTGACCCATGCGTGACAATCAAGTGGAACGGGAGGAAGGAAGGATAGATAGGAATAGCGTGGGCATTTGTATAGTCTTTGAACCAGAAAAGGAATGCAGAGAATGGGTGTATTGTCTTTGAACCAGGAAAGGAAGGATGCAAGGATTGACAGGATGTGCGTTGTCTTTCAACCAAGAAAGAAAGGAAATTTGTTTTTGAACCAGGAAAGGAAGGATGCAAGGATTGACAGGATGTGCGTTGTCATTCAACCAAGAAAGAAAGGAAACTTTGTCTTTGAACCAGGAAAGGAAGGATGCAAGGATTGACAGGATATTTGGTATGCCATACAAATGGGGAGGAATTTTGGTCGCTAAAGGTCTTTATACTAACGACTAAATACTAAGTACTAAAAAAAACAGCCCCGAAGCGAACGCTTCGGGGCTGTTTTTTTATACCTAAACTAGGTTATGCTATAACCTTTGCTTGTTTCTTTTCTTCTGGTTTTGCTGAATCAGCAAGGTGTTTTCCAGCGCTCAAGTCGTAGATTGCAGGAGCTGCTAAGAAGATTGAAGAGTAAGTTGCTACAACGATACCAATTAAGATAGCGAATGAGAAACCACGGATAACCTCACCACCGAATACGAACAATACCGCTAATACGAAGATTACCGTTAAAGACGTAATCACTGTACGGCTTAATGTAGAGTTGATCGCTTTATTGATTGTTGTATCCATTTTCTCATGGTGTGCATTTGGTTTGCCTAAGTACTCACGTAGACGGTCAAATACAACTACCGTATCGTTCACCGAGTAACCCAATACCGTCAGGATAGCCGCTACGAAGTGCTGGTCGATATCCAATGAGAAAGGCACTAGACCATCAAGGATAGAGAATAAACCTAACAAGATAATCGCATCGTGAATAGTTGCAATTGCCGCACCAGCAGAATATTGCCATCTGCGGAAACGGATCAAAATATAAGCCGCAATTACGATGATTGATAATACCGCTGCATAGATTGCACGATCGCGGATATCAGAAGCGATTGTAGGACCTACTTTTTGTTGAGAAAGAATCTCATATTTTCCTTGAACTTTGCTTAATCCTTCGTTTAGTTTACCTAATACTTCTTGATCAGCCTCGTCACTAGTTTCTTGAATATGGTAAGACGTAGTTACACGTAGTTGGTTCTCACTACCGAAAGTCTTAACCTCAGTCGTTGTTCCGAATACGTTGTCTAAGCTCTCACGAACAGCCTCTGCCGCTACCGGTTGGTCAAATTTAACCGTATACGTACGGCCACCTTGGAAGTCAACTCCGTAAGAGAATCCTTTGGTTAAGATAGCTGCAAAACAAATTACAACAGCAACCAAAGAGATTCCATAGAATAATTTTCTCTTCTCGATGAACTTGTAGTTTGCATTCTTCATTGTATGGTTAGACCATGGGAATGAAACTGTGATTTTCATTTCTTTGCTCAACATGTATTCGAAAATCAAACGAGTGATGAAGATCGCTGTGAACAATGAAGTGATAATACCGATCATTAACGTAGTTGCGAAACCTTGGATAGGTCCTGATCCTGTAAAGAATAAGATCACACCCACTAAGAACGTCGTGATCTGAGAGTCTAAGATCGAAGGTAATGCATGCTTGTAGCCGTCGGATACCACTTGGCGCATTGATTTACCCAAGCTTAATTCCTCACGCATACGTTCATAGATCAGTACGTTGGCATCCACCGCTGTACCCATCGTCAATACGATACCCGCAATACCCGGTAAAGTCAATACCGCATTTAAGGATGCTAAAACACCCATTAAGAAAAATACGTTGAACAATACCGCGATGTTAGCAGCAATACCTGCACGGTTGTAGTAAGCGATCATAAACATCATTACTACGATGATACCGATTACTGAAGAGTTAACACCTGAATCGATAGCAACTTGACCTAATGAAGGACCTACAACTGCCTCTTCTACGATCTTAGCCGTAGTCGGTAGGCGACCTGCTTTCAATACGTTAGATAAGTCTTTTGTATCTTCAAAAGTAAAGTTTCCTGAGATAGTAGAACTACCGCCTGGAATCTCGTCGTTTACTGTCGGTGCAGAATAAACAACGTTATCCAATACAATAGCGATAGCGTCTTTGTTTTGCGCTGCTTGAGCAGTTACACGTCTCCACTGACGTGCACCGTCAGCATTCATATCCATAGATACGATAGGTTTGTTCGTTTGAGGATCAGAACCTGGACGCGCATCAGTAATTACATCACCAGTCATTACCGCTTTGTGATCAGCACCTGTAGTTTTGATCGCGTGCAATGCAAGGATGTTTGGCGTATTCGTTTCTGGCTTAACAGCCCATAATAATTTTAAATCTGCAGGTATGATCGATTTGATCTCCGGACGAGCTAAGTATTGGTTTACTTTCGCTGTATCTTTCAAGTTTGCATAACCCACAGTAGACCCTGGGATCAATTGCGTTTGACCGTTAGGCGCTTGGTAGAAAGATGGAGATAAAATTGCGAACAACGGGTTGTTCGCTAATGCTGTCGCGTTAGCAACTGCATTTGTCGTGTCCTTCGCTGAATCTGCTTTATTAGCGTTTAAGTTTGCTAATAAGTTTTCCTCTTTAGCTGTTGTATCAGCAGCAGCTTTAACCGTAGTATCAGCAGCAGTAGCTGGTTTTTCGCCTTTTAAAGAGGTAGCCAATGTACCATTGATGTTCTCCAATAAAGGATAGATCTGTAGGTTATTGTAAGTTTCGTAGAATTCTAATTTTGCAGAACCTTGTAATAATTTACGAACGCGTTCTTGATCGCTTACACCTGGAAGTTCGATTAAGATACGGTTTGTACCTTGCTGAATTTGGATGTTAGGCGATGCAACACCGAATTTATCGATACGCGTACGAAGTACTTTGTATGAGTTTTGGATCGCATTGTCAGCTTCAGCGTTTAGGAAGCTTTTCAATTCGCCTTCTGAGCTGCTTGCTTTGATAACTGATGAGTTATCTTTTGTTGCGAAGAAGCTAGCGATTGGCGTTCCTGCACCTGTTGCTTTGTACTCGTTGATGAATAAGTCGATCAACGATGTGTTCGTTGTTTTCGCTTTCGTTACGGCAGTTTCTAAAGCCTTGTTGAAGTTAGGATCTTTCGGGTTGTTAGCTAAGTTAGCGATCAGCTCGTTCAATGCGATTTCCATTGTAACGTTCATACCGCCTTTTAAGTCCAAACCAAGAGCGAGTTCATTCGCTTTTGCTTCCCGATAAGTGAATTTTGCAATTCCTAGGTTATACACCTCTTCACCAGCCATGGAATCAAGGTAGGCTTTCTCTTTTGCCATGTCTCCTTGAGCATATGCCGCCGCGTCTTTCTCTACTTTTCGTGTTACAAAAGTAAATGATAAGGAGTAGAGGCACGCCAAGGTAACCACTACCACCAAAAATTGAATCAGCCCTTTACTCTGCATTGTCTATT